>JACRLY010000061.1 GCA_016219595.1 Ignavibacteriota bacterium
ACATTCATTACAATGTACACCTGATACTTTATGCGGCTTACAGGGAACATCACCACGAAAATGCCTGCAATCCGCATAATAAACAACTTCGTTTCTTTTCATCTCTTATAATTTGTACTGAATAATAAAAGAATACTGAATTGTATATAGAAATGATTCTCTGTTCTCAAATGAAAGATAGGTCTTTTTATATGGTGTCATCAGTTCACCTCTTTCATTATTCCTGCCAATTAAGTTCATTATACCAAATGTTCCGAGTATATTAACATACCAATTATCAGCTATTTCTCCTTCTATTCCGATTTTTATTGAACCGCCAAGCCTGACACATGATTCCTTTAGGTCTACTATGAAAATTTCTACTGAATCATGTTGTTTATATTCAGTCTCAACAGTGAAAGTGTTTTGACCTATAAATGATGTTTTAGCTTCCAATCCTGCATAAATCTTTGCATTCGCAATACTGTATTTCAATACTGCATAATTCAATCCCAATGACAAAGAAGCCACATCAAGTCTATTCTCTAAGCTCTGAAGAATAAATTTATTTTGGGGTATGCGTTGTAATCCCTGGTAGAAAGAATAATCTATTCCTAACGGAATAAAAAAATCATTGTTTTCTCCGACAGGAAATTCGAATAATAATTCCATACCCTGCTGAGGACCGTCAAATCCTCCGCCAAACAATGCAGGTTTATTAGGGTCGGATTCTGAAAATGGTGCTGCTGCAGGATTACTGCCTAATATCTCGGTTGTTTTCAATCCCCAGCCGACAGAAAATCCCTTAACAAATTGCGCAGAAGCCAATCCTGTCATTATAGTAATTAAAAATAATATTAATAACGTTCTTAAAATAGCATGTAATCCCAAATGCCTCATTTAATTTTTCCCTTAATTATATACGTTCTGATATTTGATAATTCGATTTCTCAAGTGAATTTTTTGTTATCATTTCTCCCAGTAATCCCATCGATACAAGTTGAACACCTACGATTATCAGTGCAACTCCCAACAAAGCAAGAGGCCTGTTGCTAAGAGAAGTTTTCCTCATAAACCATTCAATAGTCAGCCATAAATCTATTCCAAATCCGGTTAATCCGACAATGGTTCCAATAGTACCGAAAAAATGCAATGGTCTCTTAAAGTATCTTGTAGTAAACAGTACTGTTAATAAATCGAGAAATCCCTTTATGAATCTTGTCATCCCGAATTTAGTCTTACCGTATCTTCTGGCATGATGAGTAACCGGAATCTCTGTCACTTTAAATCCCTGCCAGTGTGCAAGTGCCGGCAGATACCTGTGCATCTCGCCATACACCTGCAAATTCTTCACTACAGCCCTTTTGTATGCCTTTAAACCGCAATTAAAATCATGCAGTCTTACCCCGCTTGTCACTGAAGTAATAAAATTAAAAAACCTTGATGGTATTGTTTTTGTAATTGGGTCACGGCGTTTCTTTTTCCAACCGCTTACAAGGTCATAACCTTCCTTTATTTTCTTTACTAAGTTTGGTATTTCAGCAGGGTCATCCTGTAAGTCCGCATCCATTGTTATTATAATCATACCTTGTGCTGAATTGAATCCGGCTGACAGTGCTGCAGATTTACCGTAATTACGCCGGAATCTTATTCCCTTGAATCTTCTATTCCTTTGATTGATGCTTTTTATTACCGAATAGGATGAATCATTTGAACCATCATCTACAAAAATAACTTCATACCTGTTGTGCGATATTTTTTTTAATTCATTTTCAAGTTGCAGGGCAAGTTCAGGTAATGATTCTTCTTCATTCAGCAATGGTATCACAACTGATATGAAAGGAGTATCTCTTCTTGGTTGATTATCCTGATTGTATTTTTTTGGATATCTTATATTTTTAGTGTTTCTTTCTTTCTTTTGTTCTTCCGGTTTTACAATTTCTTGAGCCATTTTTCTACTTCTATTTCTTAATAATTTAGCACGGCATTATATTCTTGCCAATTTTCTCACTATTTGAACACCGCCTGTATTCAGTACTATAAAATAAATACCTTTATTTAAACTGGTAATTTCTATTTCTTTATTGCCCGTTTCAGAATTTCCCGATAACATTTCTATTCCGGTTTCATTATAAATTTTATATGAGAATCTGTTATTTCCCGAATTTATTGTTATCAGGTTCCCGTCAGAAATAGTCGGGTAAATATTAATGGAATTATTATTATTGGGATTTTGAACCTCAACATCTGCCAGTGGGTTATTATACCAGACCTTGACATAATAATCATTAATATATTTATTTTTGATTGTATCTTTCCTTTTTGTACCATTCATAACGATTTCCGGGAAAAATTCAAAATCATTATCAATATCAGTTATTCTGGCTGAATCTATAAATTGAGGTAAAGTATTCCATGAAAATATTAGTAATTCTCCGTCACCTCTGAATACTTTTATTGTATATTCGACATAATAATGAGTTGAATCAATTATTGGTCTGAAATCTTTGTATGATAATACATTCTCAAATAACCTGACTGAATCATAATATATAAATGCAGCATGAAATTCCTTTGTTGGAAACGAAGGAAAATTTCTTTCACCTAATAGTGAATCATAAGTGTTTGTAGCTGCTGTATCAACACCGAATGACAAATTATAAAATGAACCTTGTTCGTCGCTTACCTCTATAGGTACTTCAATATGCGAATAAGACAGAACTGTAAAATAATTCAGGAAAATTATAAATGTAATAAGTAAAATTCTAATCATTTTATTTTTTTGTTTAATTTTAAAATAATAATTAATAAAGATGTCCAAATATGACTTTTATTTTAAAATATATCAATCTATTTATAAATCAAAGGGGCAGCATTTATAATGCCGCCCCTCTGTTTTAACTAATATTTGTTATTAAATATTGACTTAATTATCTAACAACATTTATTGACAATATTTCAGTTCTGCTTCCGCTATTAATCTTGCAGATATATTTACCGTTCGACAGATTTACTGAATTGAATCCTATTGTTTGTTTGCCTGATTGAACCTGGTTGTTGACAAGTGTCATAACTTCATTTCCAATAGCATCATACAATTTAACATTTACTAATTCATTTTCTCCGGCGAAATAAATTATATTAGAACTGCTTGCAACCGGATTCGGCTGGCATACTGCGGCTCCTGCAAAGTTATCAACTCTGAGAACTTTTATTGCGTTACCTTTTGTTCGAAATACTTCTACATTTCCGGATTCACCTCTGTTGATTGTACCTAAAACTTCGTTTGATACTGCATCGATGAATGTATAATTAGCATCTGCAAAATCCATGTTAATTGACAATGGATATGATATGGCTTGAACAGTAATAACTGATTCGTCATTTCTATTTACATACATGTCGTTATCATACCTAACGTCAAACATGTCTGTCGGTGGCACCGGTGGAAGCTCATATATACTGATATTAGCTTCTTTATCTGGTGTCATATATAATGTACCTTCATGTCTGTCATTATCACGTAAGTTAATCCTTACACTTCTTGAAAGTAAGTCAACTTTATTATTGCTTTCGTCAACAATGTCTTTTGAAGAACTGCTGACAAGTTTCAAATAACCGTGCTTGTCTGATTTCATGAAATAACCTAAACCGGGTTCCATAACTGAAACATTATAATAACCTGTTTCGTTATCATAACCCCAAATACCATATTGGCGGACAAATATCTTATCTGGTACTTCACCGGGATATTCGTCATGCTGGTCAAAGTCTATATTTCTTTCATTCAATGGATATGACAAACCGCCGATTGAGTTCCATCCGGGATAAATTATTACTTTATCTACAAATGAATCATCTAATCTGTCAGCGGTCAATCTTTTCATTATTACTCCGCGGAATTTTGTATCAATCTTATCACTGTATTTTACGAAATAACCCACACCCGGAGTCAAATCTTCTTTGAATTGATAACCACCTACATGTGCAAAGTAGTATGGAATATTCATTGCATTAGGATAAAATACATACCATTTAGCATTTCTTGGTCTCACTGGTAATGAAAGCAAGTTCCAACCCTTTTTAATTATAGGATTGCCGTATGGGTCAAGATATTCAATAATTTTTGGTAATGTATATTCAATTCTGAAAGATGAAATCGCCGGATCGTCAATATAATATGAATATCGTGTTCCGCCAAGGTATGTAGCTTCACGCATATTAACACATGGGAACAATGAACCATTTAAAGTATCTGTAAGGAATAGAACTGCATCTTCAGGAAAATCCTGTGTGTCCCATTCGATTGTGATAGGATACTGGTTGACATAACGGCAGAAATATGTAATAGATTCGGAAGTATCATGTATATCTCTGATATCTCTTGAACCTGTATTCGGTATAGTATCATATGATGGAGTTGACAAACTCAAATCTGTTCTGATTACACCTGTCTGCTGAATTTCATCATTCGGGAAGAAATCTCCGAAACCTTCAGGAGCATAAAGCTGTCTTTCGGTAAGATCCGGAAGATACCATCTTGCTTCGAATAATCCCGAGCTGCTGCTGTAATTACCGAGAGTATGTGTTGCTTCTTTTTCTCCGAATAACGAGTCTACACCATTAGTTGCACGGTGTCCTGTGCCAAACACAATTCGTGTCCTTCTCGGGTCAACCGGATTGTGCTGTTTAATATCCAGTGTGATACCGGAATGTTGGTCAGTATACAAACCGTTTTCTTCATATAACGGCGGTTCAAATGGATTCCTGAAATTGATAAAGGTGACTTTTAATCTTACAGGGCTGATTTGTGCATCCGATGATGCAATTGTTATATGCCCTTCATATACACCGGCTTTTTCACCTCCGTAATTACCGTATGGTGAATCCTGTATTCTGTCCGGGTCGCATTTCAATTCCACAAAGACACTTGGGTCTGCGGCTGTATTAATTAACATCTGGTCCTGCCAGCAATCTGATGGACTTGAACAGCCTAAAATTTCATCTAACCATTTTACATATGCTTTTGTACTGTCTTTGTCAGGTGTATATTTACCTCTTGCAGAATGAATTCTGATTAATAACCATGGTTCATCTGATTCAAGATAAATATTATTCATTCTTGTCATTTCAACTGTGTTTTGCAATTCAAATGTACGGGAACCGTTTACAACGTTATTTCCATTTGCATCTCTAACGACTTTACCTGAATCTACTGTTAATGGATCCTGCATTACCCAGTATTCGTTGAGCAGAGGTACAATTGCAGGTGATGAACCTACACCTCTTTCAAGTCTGTAGCCGAATAACGGTAAATTATCGAACATTCTTAAGTAAATCATACCCGGAAGAATACCTTCAGATACCCAATTCGGTAATATACTATTATCCATACCACCAAGCACATTTGCATCGCCCGGGTCAGGATAATCAAGGGCTACATATGGATAATCAGGATAATTCCTGTATTCTTTGAATGGAGCATCGATATTGATTGGCCAATTATTAAAATTAATCGAGTCAACCTTGATATTTCCATCATTATCCGGATACCTGCTCGAAATATAAATCGGAGTATAACCAACTTCTTTTGTGAATGCATTAACGAACTGATTGATTCTGAATCTCACATAGAACAGAACGACAAATTGTTCATTTATAGTATCGGTTACTCCCAATGGTGTAGTTGAGATTCCTGCTATCCTGATTCCATGACCTCTGCCTCTAACTTGCAAAGATGTATTGGGGTCAAGATTCATCTGGTAATATGGAGCCTTAAATACATCCCAGGTAATATTGAATTTACTTGCGAATGGCTCGTAAAAATACTCATCTCCGTCATTATCTTCCCTGCGTACCCTGTTATCGTTTGAGTCAGGAAATGGATGATGTTTGACAATGCCCATTGGTGTTACAGCCAAACTGTCATATATTATTTTGAAGTCAAAGCTGTAAATGGGTTTTGGTACGTATAAAGCCTTTGAACCGGGTCCCGTATAATGGTGCCACTGGTTCTCAATGAAGACCGGCATTAAAAACTCTCTAGGCAAGCTTTCTTCTCCGACTGGCTGCCATATCCTGCCGTCTGGATACCAATCCCTGCTATAATCATTTCTCGACGCCGTTAAGCTAAGAACTGGCGGTCTTGGTCTTGTCGGTTGCTGGCTCCATAAATTCCCTGCATCTACTATCAAAATCCCTATTAGCAATAGTATGCTCAGAAAAATACGGTAGCCTCGTAATTGTACTAAATACTTCTTCATGAGTACCCCCTAATATAAATGAATACTTAAAAATTAATTTTTTATCATAACAATCTTTTTTATTTCATTCTTCTTGTCACGGACTGCTACTAAGTATATACCAGCAGGTAGTCCGTTTGCCTCTATTTCGGCATTTTTATTTATATCACTAACGATTATATTCTTTATCAAATTTCCCAACATGTTATATATTATTACTTCTCTTATTTCACTTTCGCTTTCAATTATAATTTTGTCTTTTATTTCACTATAATAACCATTTATAATTTTATTTTCAATCTCAATATTTCCTGTGTTTGTTGTATCCTTTGGCTTATTTCCTTTTGCAATAATTTTTCCTTCAGCCAACTTTTTGATACATGCACAATCATTCACTTTTAATGGTGTAAGTTTCAACTCTTTTATTTCACCATTTCTTTTCAAATCTTTTATTTTAATCGCAAAAATCGAATCATCCGCTAATTCATCAAACACTGTTGTATAAATAATCAGTGTGTTTCCTGTTTTAAATGTACTGTCAATATTCAATTTTGAATTTACACTTGTTACTGTATCAATCCTGAAATTTTCAGCACTATCTGTAACAATCTCGAATTCTATATTCTCGAGTCTTAAATTATTTGTTACATTTATCTTAGCAGTTGCGATTCCAATTGAATCTGCTTCATTGAACATTATCGTATCGGTACTGAAACCGGCACTAATGCTCCTGTTCGGTTTATCGAGAATCTCAGTTTTTACGAGGAGATACTTTTCTGTAGAATCAAAGACTTTAGTATATTCCTCAGTAAAATTTAAACTTTTCAGTCTCAGGTAACTTGTGTCAGGGCAATTCCCTAAATATCTTCCTTTAAAAGCGATTAATGGCATATCCCCATAAATGCTGTAACTCGAAGATGTCACACCGTAACCTTTTATTAAGCCTGATTCCCAAAATTCCACACTTCTTTTATCTTCATCAAAGAACGATGCTAATGTACTCATATATAATCCTTCATTAAAAATGAATTTGCTACGGTTGTAACTTACTTCGAAATCAAACCCGTAAAATCCATCAGAAGGCTTTACTTCTCCTATACTGATGTATACAACAATTTCTTTATCGTATATATTTCCGCATACATCAATTTTACTATCACTAATTAAAAGAACATGAGCCGTATCCTGGGCTTTTAACATCTGGTTGCTGCCAATGATAATCAGCAGCAGCAACCAGAAACCTATAATCTTTTTTTCAACATTTAACACTTTTACTTACTAAGAATTAATTTTCTCGATGCTGAGACATTGTTGCCTGTCAGCCTGTAAATATAAGCTCCATTACCAACTGAGTTGCCGTTATCGTCCAATCCATTCCATTCGAATGGAGTTGTACCGGTATTTAATTTACCGTTAAATAAAGTTTTAACTTTATTTCCTAAGGCATCATAAACTACAAGTGAATATTGTCCTTCATCCACCACATTAACAAATATGTTTGTATTGTTAACAAATGGATTTGGATGATTCTGAAGTAATAATTCACCGCTGTTATCAGATTCTTCAATATCAGTAAGATAAATTGTTTGTCTGCCAGTTTCATCACCGTTGAACCTGATATTCGATAATACTAACTCAGGTTTATCAGTTGTTACTGTTACAAATGCAACCGGAACATCTGAACTGTATGAACCCTTTCAGCCATACCTGCTACTATATTAGTAGCTTTCTCTTCATTAACTCCGATTTTACCTTTTATTATTATTGTATCAAGTAAATATGGAAGTTCATCGATTCTGCCGCTCATATAATGAAGCATCAAAGCTGCATCCATTTCATCGACCGAGAAGAATACCATCTTCAATGTATTAATCTTTGTCGGAACGACTGAATCAAGTCCCATCGAATTTTTAATGGTTACATACTCAAGACTGTCACCATAAAATTCATTTTTCCATTTGAGAGCAGTTCTCTGTGTTCCCTGTACCGGGTCACCGGTATTCGGGTCAAGTGAATCGAGTAACGGATTAACCTTACTCTTTATAACACCGGTATCCCTGTAAAAATATCTTCCGTTATGATTGACATCACCATGATACGCACTTCTCTTTCTGACACTGTCAAGCTGTTTCATCGTAACGATTGAACGCATTACAACTCTTGCATCATTAACAGTTACGTATCTGTTCTGTGTCTGTCCGTATGAACCGTGTTTCCTTCCGGGAAGTTTGGACATATCGGCATCACCGTCTCCCCAGTATCTTTCTTCCTGGAGTCTTGCTAATGCATAATAATGAATCCTGTAATCACTTCCGGTTGATGGCTGCCATGCATTTGTTCTTTTTACTCCGATTCTGACTGAATCAGGATTATAGAACCTGTCATCTGAAGTTGTTGAGGCAACATCAAAATATAATGCATTCATGTAATCGGCAAAACTGCCTCTAACATTACTTTCGCCTTTTAAACCGACTGTTGCATCTCTTGTAATAACCTGGTCTTCTGTTGTGTAAGGATTACCTTCAACCTGGCCATAACAAAATTCAATATCTCCCTGCCTTGAATACGGGTCGGGACATTCATATAATTTCACCTGGAAGTTTCCAATTCCATTTCTCAATGGCGGCAACTGACCGGGGAGAAGTGGTGTCTGCAAATTTATATACAGATTCTTCCACTGAGCAGTAAATACCCTATTGGGGGCTGTTCCTTCTGTCTTAAATGATATTTCACCCGGTAAATGCCTGTTATTTCCTTCACCGACTGTATCTTGTGCAGTCACAAGAAAGTGATTTCCCCAATATGGGGCTGCCACGTTAATCTGGTATGATGAACCGAAGAAAAACAATCCATCGGGATTTGTCGATTCAACATACACAGGCTGCGAGAAGGTTATAAAACCATTCACGCAAATCCAAACTTCATTATAAACTTCTCCATTAAACTCAAAACTGAAACCAATCGATACTTTCCTGTAGCCGTTATCCCTATCAATTATGGTAGGAGGCAGATTCGGTGCAGATGGCTTCTTGAAGTCTATTGCAGAAATTGGAGTAGCGCCTGTCAGCGGAACATATCCAATCGGATTGCTCAGCTGAATGACCTTTACGGTATCGTACTGACCGTAGATTTGTGCCTTTAATGGCTGTTCAGTAACTGCTATCATCAGCAGTACCAGTCCAACAGCAATTAAGAAAAATCTTTTCATCTTCATCTCCGCTTATTTATTATAAAAATTTATTTTCATATTTCTTCTTTCAATTTCGGCAGGCTCCGTTTCCGGAACCTGCCTAATTAAAATTATTTTACAATTACTATCTGCTCTGTTGATGTAACTGAACCTGCGACCAAACGGCAAGTATATGTACCGCTTGAAAGTTCATGTCCGCTATTGTCGCGGGCATCCCAATTGCGACTGTATGGTCCGGGAGTAAATTCTCCGTCTGCTATGACTGATACAACTTTTCCAAGTTCATCTATCACTTCAAGCCTTACATTGGATTTCTGTGCTACATTGAATTTGATTTCAGTTGTTCTTGCCATCGGGTTCGGCGATACTGAACTAATACCTGTTGTGAGGTTATTATCAACATCTTTGACATCCGATGTCCAGTCGTGGACAATGATGAAGCCGTTCAGTGATTTCCTGTTTATAGTCAGAGTAAAATTCCGACCATCAACGCTTCCCTGGATGTCAGGTGCTGATGTACCTTCACCTGTGTTCATATTGTATCTGAACACATTACCGTCTGATTGGTTATCCTTTATATACCAGCTTGAGCCGATAGGATTCTTTGTAGCATCAGTCTTACTCGGTATATTATCCATTGACCATGTTACCACTATCGGGAAATGGCTGGATGTAGTTGCACCTTCTCCGCCTGACTGGAATATACATTTAAATATTCTCAACTGTGCCGGTGGATTTGCTACTGCTGACGGGAATATGTTTCTTAATACTCCATTTACTGTTGGTATATCCCACCTTGCATCAAATACGTCTGTTTGTGGCAGTGGTGGAATTTCATATTCGCAATAGTTCGCATCGAGCGTTCCTTTTACTTCATTATCCAAACCGTCACCTGTGGTTGCTCCTCTGCCTGTACCAAATACGAGGTCCTGGTATGAACCCTGGTTATTTGCTACTCTTATCGGGCAAGTAAATTCTGTCTTGTCAGACAATTTTACTCTGTATATGAGCTCATCGGTCAATCCGGCTTCATCAGTAACTTTAATTCTTATTGTTACCTTGCCGTCAGGATCTCTCGGTGCATTGAAGTCTGTTGACTTAATGTAAACTACCTGGTCAGGATTTTCCTGGATACCTGATATAGTTGTCGGCTCTAATACTGTATTCGATGGAATCGGGTTTTCAATCTCGAATGTCAGGGTTTCAGTCGGGTCTCCCGCCTGTCTGCCTCTGAGTAAGTCAAGGTCCTTAACTTTTATAGAATCGAGATATTCGCCACCGTTTTCAACGCATATCACTCTTGGTGATGATTCGATTGTTGGTTTATGTCTTGTCGAATCGACAAAGATTGAGAATGTCTGCATTGCTACCAGATCATCTTCATCCCAGCAAAGAATTGTTACCGACTCATTCCTTGGTGCATCTTTCACACCGGGAATTCCGTATAGCAATCCGCTCTGCCTGTTTATCTTTAACCATTCGGGAGCTGTCTTTTTATCGCTTATATCCCAGTAATTAGTCGGGTCAGCATCCGGGAAGCACGGGTCACGTGGAATCCTGTCAACGCCTGGATAACTGCTGGTATATAATATTTCAAAGTAATGAGCTTGTCCGAAATTCGGGTCTTTTACTGTAATCATCTTTGATTTATCCATCAGCTCGGGATTATATTCAAAATCTTCCTTTGCCGGTGGTAATACAGTAGCCGATGTAATAATAGGCTCAACGTTAACCATTAATGGTAAATCAATCTTGTTGATTCCGCTGTGTCCGTCATTAACAACAACTGATAATACTGTATCGAGTGCCATTTCTTCGTTTACCCTGTTTGGAGGAGTAAGCATAGCAACTGCTAAATCATAATCAACCCTAATATTCAATTCGCCTCTTGTTGTGAAATCTGCACCGAATTGGTCTGCTTCTGTATCAGCTAATACGCTGTTTCCATTTGTTGCTGCGTCATACTTGTAAATGAATTTGTCATCCATCCAGATTGGTCTTCCCTGTCTGATAATGGTATTTGCATTATAAACATTTGGATTTGTAACCAATGTATCAAGTACTACAGTGTCACCTGGAACTAATCTTATGGCTTTATTCAAAAATCCATAAGCTGTACGTCCATAGCGGAAGTCCCAATTCTTTAAATCAGCCCACTGGTCTTCTTCTTCGTCATTTGTATTTAAGTTAACTGCAAATCTTAGTTTATTTGTAAGGTTTGCTTTCAATCTACCGTCTACTTTTGTACGGCAGGGATAAACCGAAGCTGTATATGTACCGATTAACTCAGAGTTTTGATCTCTTGAATCGAGCGATACTTTAATATCTTCGGGATATGCAGAATTTGGAATCGGGTAACC
>JACRLY010000017.1:0-29770 GCA_016219595.1 Ignavibacteriota bacterium
CGAAGAGAAATAAATAATATCACCTGAAGCCGGAAGAGTAATAAATTGCTCGTCATCCTTGGTATTAATCTGGTCGCCTAAATTAACAGGTTTTGACCATGAATTTTTCTCAGGGTCAAATCTTGTATAATAAAAATCAAGACCTCCGAAATTGGGTGTAAGTCCGTCGGATGCAAAAAATAATGTCTGATTGTCAGCGGCAATGAACGGTGAAACATCCTGCCCCTTTGTATTGATAGCAGTAAGGTTTTGTGCAGGTTTCCAATCCTCTGCATCATAATCCCAATCTGAATACCAGATGTCGAAATTTGCAAGTACATTATCGCCGTTGCTGTTTGGACCTTCTCTTGTCGATACAAAATAAATCCTGCTTTGGTCCGGTGCTATAGAAGGCTGAGAATCAAAGTTCTTCGAGTTTACAAACCTACCGAGGTTTTTCGGACGTCCCCATTTATCACCTTCAATGGTTGTTTTGTAAATATCGCAGCTGCCTAATCCATCTGGTCTGTTGCAACCGGTAAAATACAATGACTGCCTGTCAGCAGCAATAGAAGCAGCTCCTTCATTCAGCGGTGTGTTTACACCCTGCTTTCCATATTGCTTTGTTGTATCAATATTAAACGGTTTAAAAAAGACAGTATCGAGCCTGTCTAATTTTTTTGCTGCCCAAAAGTCATGAGAAGGGTCACCATCTTCTCCTAAAATACTGCCGGGTCTGTTAGACACATAATATAGTGTTCTACCATCGGCACTTATAGTCGGAGCATAATCGAGTCCATCCCAATTTACAATTGGTCCAAGATTGATAATCCTGATTTTCTTTGTGAAAATACCCTCATCCTGGGGATGTTCGGGTAAAGCCGCTGATTCAAGAACGGCTCCATACAGATAAAATTGAGTTGAGGAGACTGTTGCCCCGTTAACTGCACCGTTTTCATTTGCAGTGTTTTTTGAATATAGGTCTATACCATTTAGATATAATGTAACTATTATTAAAACTAATGATAATTTGAAAACATGTTGCATACTGCCCTACCTAATATATTTATCTTTTATCAATTTATTTTCAATTTATATGTTTCAGATTTGAAGCTACGGTAAACGAACCTTCAATATTATTACGATTTCACTTTTTTATTTACCGGAATAATCCGTCACTTCAATCTTCATCCGCATTTACAAAGAACTAATCCATACATTTACCAAAAAAAGTACAAAAATTAGATATGTTAAATTTTCGATAAACTATAAATTAAACCAATTTGTTTTAATTCACAAATTTTTTATTGTTTTGCAGGCATATTCTTAAAAAAAAATTATTATTTGCTTACAGATTTGATATATTCATTAATAGGATGAATTTAACTTATGACATCTATGTAATAAATGTATAAGTTTAAAAAAATTAATATAATATCGACAGATATTAATAACTGTGTGGCAAATCTAAGTATATTATTATATTTTAGTTAGATTTAACGGCATTAATATACTAAACAAATTAATATATTATTATAAAATTGCTAAGATATTACATATCATCAGGTGTTATATCATACCTGAGCTCAATCATAAGTCTCCACGAATTCAATTTGACATCAGTACCCTGCTCTGAGAATTTTGTTAAAGGAATTGAGTACTGGAACAATGGACTTAATCTGAATTTTTGACCTATTGGGAAATTAAATGCAATTGCAGGTTCGAGTGACAACTGTAAAGAATTAACTTTGGGGAAATCAGTATCATCGATTGTGTAGATTCTGCCTTCGACATCAACATATTTTATCCCAACCAATTCACCGGTATTTAACCTTGAAGTTTCAGAAAGTAACTCTTTTGTGTGTTTCATATCCGAACTGATAACAAAAGAACCGCCAAATCCAAGCCGGAAAAACATAAATTTAGCAGGTACATATTTAATATATGGCATTAATGTCAGATACCAGATTTTTGAGTCAGCTTTATATCTGAAAAGTACAGGAACTACAGGTGTATCAGGTCTTGATTTTAATTTAACCGGTTCATATTCCATATATGATGCCCAAAAGCTTTTCATATCCAAAGCCAAAGCTCCACCCCAGAACATTCGCTTAACTATTTCAGATTCATATAATCCGCCTATTGTAAATCCGAAACCTGCGCCGTCCATAAATTTACAATCGCATGAATCAGTACTGAATATACCTGACTGATTGTTACTTCCAAATCCAATAAACCCTCCAACTTCTGACCTAAGCTGTTCAGTCGGCAATAATGGAGTATCTTCTTTCTTCTTGATTTGTGCTGTTACAGCATTAATAAAAATTAAAAGCAGAAAAAAAAAAAATAAAAGTCTAAACAATAATTTCACATGATTCACCGTATTTATAACTTGCTAAATTTTGTCAAACATAAAATAATAATTTTATCATACAAAAAACTATATAATTTATTATGGATACTGAATACACAGTTGATAACATTGAAAACAATATTGAAATTGTTGAACAGAACGAACCCATTTCTGAAAGAAACGAATCAATACCATATTTTATTGGAGTCAGAGGCATAGCCGTGAAAATTCTCAGCCGTTTTGAAAGAAGCGATGCTTATCTCGAGAAACTCCTTGATAATGAAATAAGAAATAATAATTTTAATCAAATGGACAAGGGATTGCTTACAGAACTTGTCAATGGCGTTATCCGCTGGAAATGGAAACTCGATTGGGTGCTTACCGGATTTTACCAGGGTGATTACCTTAAATGCCTGAATATTGTCAAAAATTCACTCAGGGTAGGACTTTACCAAATTTTATTCCTTAATAAAATTCCAATTCATGCCGCAGTTAATGAATCTGTTGAAATTGTCAAGAAAATCCAGGGTGAAAAAACAGCCGGGTTAGTCAATGCCGTACTTAGAAATGTTGCAAGAAACATTGAAAATGTAAGGTTCCCGGGACGTGAGGAAGATCTTCAATATTATTTTTCTGTGGTGTATTCTCATCCCAGATGGATGGTCAAACGCTGGTTAGAAAGATTCGGTGAGCAGGAAGCAGAAGCTCTTTTATCAGCAAACAACAGGAGACCATTCATACCTATTAGAATTAATACAATGAAAACCACGCAGGAAAGTGTTCTCCAATTTTTAAACGAAAAAGGAATTTCCTATTTTGTTTCGAGGTTCATTCCCACATCGATAATTCTTAAATCTCCCAGGCTCGATATCAGGTCACTTGAAATTTTTCAGGATGGATTTATTACAATCCAAGACACAAGTGCCGCACTTGCAGCAAAACTTGCAAATCCACAACCCGGAAATAAAGTTTTAGATTTATGTGCCGCACCCGGAGGCAAATCTTTTTTACTTGCTGAATTAATGAAGAATCAGGGGGAATTGATTGCGATTGATAAGTATTTTGCCAAACTTCGGTTTATTGAAGAAGGTGCAAAAAGACTTGGCATCAGCATTATTAAGGCAACTGCTGCAGATGCTGAAACCGTCGAGTTTGGCGAGGAATTCGATTTAGTCGTGGCAGATGTTCCCTGTTCGGGATTAGGCACAATTTCAAAGAAACCGGATATAAAATGGAAAAGGGAAAGAGAGGATATACAGGTACTCCAGGAAATACAGAGAAAGATATTACTAAATGCTGTACATCATGTAAAACCGGGAGGTGTTATTCTTTATTCCACATGTACAACAGAACCTGAAGAAAATATGGATAATATTAAATGGTTTCTCGAAATATTTCCAAATTTTGAACTTGAACCGGCCGAAAAATATTTAACTCCGGAAGTTTGTACTGATGGATTTTTACAAACATTTCCGCATAAGCATTATATTGACGGTGCATTTGCTGCAAGGTTAAAAAAGAAAGAGAATTAGAAGGGATTTAATATGAAACAGATTTTAATATACATTTTTTTATATTTTATTTTTGCGGGAATTCTTGTATCCCAAAAAAATTCCGAATCATACAAACTACTGACTGATAAAAGTACGATTGAATGGGAAGGGAAGAAAGTACTCGGTTCACATATTGGTAATGTAAAATTTGAGTCCGGATTTCTAAATGTAAAAAATAATTTAATCACCGGTGGTGAGTTTGTTATCGATATGAAAAGTATCACCAATACTGATATCGAAGATAAAGAATACAAAGATAAACTTATAACACACCTTAAATCGGATGATTTTTTTAATGTTTCAAAATATACAAAAGCACTTTTTAAAATCACTAAGGTTGAGCAGTTCAAAGATGATGAGAATTCAAATATTAATTTCAAAATATTTGGGGATATGACAATAAAAGGAATAAAAAATCCTATTTCTTTTCCGGTAATTATCAGATTCGAAGATAAGGGAATTTTTGCAAGAGCAAAATTTTCTATTGACCGTACAAAATGGAAAATCAAATATAAATCTGCAAGTATTTTCAGTGACCTTGGTGATAAGTTTATCTATGATGATATCTGGTTCAAGATGGATTTATTTTTTAGCAAGTAAATTATATTTTCAAACTGAAGTTTGTTACGAATCTATAGATTATAACAAATCAAGAAACTTCTCGATGTTAGAGAATAAATCGGAATTTTCTTTTATTTTTTCGTAATCCCAATTCCACCATTTGATTTTGAGAAGTTTTTCAATTTGTTCATCAGAAAACCTCTTACTAATTATTTTTGCAGGTACTCCTCCGACTACTGAATATGGCTCAACATCCTTTGTGACAATTGAACCTGCACCTATTACAGCACCATCCCCAATTTTCACACCATCCATAATAATTACATTATTTGCAATCCAAACATCATTGCCGATTTCCACAACGAATTTTTTATCATCATCTATATATTTATGCTCATCGAAGAGATTTGCAGTAGTAAAAGTAAAACCGGCTTGTGCCTGATTGGAAAAGAAAGCTGGGTGAACAGATACCCATTCTTTTGAAGGGTGCAATCCAAGATGTGTTCTTACGTTTTCTCCTATTGCACAAAATCTCCCTATGTTTGTTCGGGGCATGAAAGAATTGTATGCTATGTAAGTACCCACACCAACTTTTGAAGCATTCAGATTTACATTATCATAAAAATAATTATGACCTTCAAAATCGGAAAAGACATCCCAAGAAACATTTTTGCCGATATAAATGTTTTTCCTTGCAAACTCATTTTTGTAGAATTTTCTCTGCTTTGAAACAGCAGGGTAGCTGATTATTTTTCCAATGAAATCACGAAATTTACTCATAAAACATCCGGTAAAATTAATCTTTTGTTTTAATAACCTTTGCAGGATTTCCAATCGATATTGAATTAGCAGGTATATCCTTAGTTACAATGCTTCCTGCACCTATAACACAATTCTCACTTATTGTAACTCCCGGCATAACATAAACACCTGCACCAAGCCAGACATTGTCCTTAATAATTACTTTTCCTGAATAACTTGAATCCCTTATTGATTCCGCATTCGGATCATGACCTTCTGAGGTAATAACAGAATGAGCTGCTATTAATACTCCTTCACCGATTTCTACTTCACCGCCTCCCCAGATTAGCACATAATCACCGATTCTGCTATGAGATTTGATTGATACTTTCTCAGGAGAATGTATGACCACATATTTATAGAAAAGAATATCATCACCTAAATATTTCAATCTTTTTTCCCAATATGATTGGTTGAATTCCTTTCTAATCCTGATAAGAAAATGTTCCCATGCCTGGCTTGTAAATATTATTTTGAATAACAAAACAAACCAGGATAATAATCTAATTAATATTCTAATCATGTTTTTCTCCTATCTCAATGGATTCAAGTATTGACTTAAATTCATCAATTGTTTCAGGAAAATATATTGGATTTGATTTGTCCATATTTGTTTGAAGAAATTCTATATAAGTCAAAACTTTCCTTTTATCCAAAGGTACGATCATTTTTAACAGGGAAATTACTTTCTTGCCGCATAATGATGTTTCAAATAGAGTACTGGAAGTGTATCCGATAACAATATCAAACGAATCCTGTACCAATTGAGCAGGTAATAATGGGGATATTTTTTTAATTTGATTCTCCTTAGATAAATAAACATGAAACCTTGGATGGGCTTTAATATATATTTGCTCCTCCCCATATTTCCTAATTAAATAATCTATTATTTCATCAATAATTTTAATATAATTTTGTTCATTAACATGATAACCGGCTACTCCACCACAAAGAAATAATACTCTGCCGTTTTGTATATTAAATGTATTTTTTATTAATGTTGATAGTATCTTATAATCAATATTTGTTTTCCTGATTAGAGCACCAACATCATGAAGATATTCGTCTGTCAGTCTTAATGTTAAATCATTACCATGCAAGCATGGTTTTAACTTTGTATGATAAATCATTCTGTTCAAAATTGCATAGATACTTGCTTGTAAAGTAATTTGGTCAATCCCAATATTTTTATATTCTGTACCTTGTAGGTAAAATATTTTATTTTGTTTTGATAATTTCTTAATAATCCAAAATTCAAAATCGCAATAAATAACTAAATCGAAGTAAACACTACTATCCTTAATCGAATTGATTAATTGTAAAATTCTTTTCTTATAATTATTTATTTGTCTGATATTATGTATTAATGTAATTGGATTACAGGTATTCAAATTGGCTGTTGGAATTTCGAATAATTTGACATTTGTTTTGTCATATATTATAGACATTAGTTCATAAATGTTCTCATCAGGAGTAAGAATGAGAAAATCATCATTGGTTTCGCTTAGCAGTGACATCGCCGCCGGAATAGTAACATAAGAAGCTATTAATACGACATTCATTAATTCACCTTCTCAATTTCCCATTTCAGCAGGGTGCTTAAATAACCTGTCCGGTTGTTACCTCTCTGAGTTAATGTGTCATTCATTGTAAATGAGCAGGCGTACTCTGACATGTCGACATACTGTCCTTTATTTGACTGATGGCTGATGAAATATATATTAATATTATAAGTGCCATGTCCCAGGGTCCTTGGTGGAATATTCAGTTTGATTTTGTAATATCCGGGATTCAGTTCCATCAGAGAACTTTCGGGTATATCATAAGTATCGGAAAGAAGTACTTCAGTCCCATCTTTTATTAATGACATATAGCCATATATACCCGGAACCTGATTCCTGTACAAGCAATCCATCTCAATCGTTACAGTTTCATCACATTCGAAACTTTGTTTTATTTTTTCCTCATTATCAGTAATTCTCATAACCTTTATCTGGAAATCTTTATTCAAATCATCAGCGAATGATTTCTCAGGAGTTTCAAATTCTTTATAAACATTGTTTAAATACAGGTCAACAACCGAGCCGGCATCTGCATTTGCAGTGAGTTTCCCATTGTTAATCAGCAGGCATCTCGAACATAATTGTTTGATAGTACCCATATTATGACTGACGAAGAGAACTGTTCTGCCCTCGCTTTTCGATACCTCACTCATTTTACCAATGCATTTCTTCTGAAATTGCGCATCACCTACAGCAAGAACTTCGTCAACAATCAATATCTCAGGTTCAAGATGAGCCGCAACAGCAAATGCAAGCCGTACATACATACCTGAAGAATATCTTTTGACAGGGGTATCAATAAATTTTTCCATTTCGGCAAAACTAATAATCTCATCAAGCTTTTTGTCAATTTCATATTTCCTCATTCCGAGGATTGCACCGTTCAGATAAATATTTTCCCTGCCTGTCAGCTCAGGATGAAAACCTGTACCAACCTCCAAAAGACTGCCTATTCTTCCCTTGATTTTAATAATACCTTTTGAAGGTGTAGTTACCCTTGATAAAATTTTCAATAATGTTGACTTACCGGCTCCATTTGGACCTATGATTCCAAGTATTTCACCCTGTTTTACTTCAAATGAAATATCATCTAATGCAAGGAGATGTTGTTTTAGTTCTTTACTCAATATAGTAGATTGTGATATTAGAGAATTAGGGTCCTCTTTACCTCTTGCCCTTGCCCACCAGCTTTGAAGGTCATGGTATAGGGTTCCTGTGCTGATAATACCCAGCCTGTATTCTTTGTATAGATTTTCTATTTTTATTACTGTTTGCGGCATATTTTTAAATGGTATTACGAATCCTTTTCCTCTCCAACAAAAATCTCGCTATTTCCAAATCCATAGGCTCATCTATATCAATTGATGACTCTCTATTCATCAAATAATAAATTGTTTTCTCTGTTATAAAATGCTTATAAGATTGCAAATCATTAGTCCGCATTAAGTATATAGCTCCATTAAATTGATATACTCTCGGTAAATCCTGCCTCCTGTCAATTTTTGAATTTACAGATTCTAATTTATTGATATAACCTAATTCGTTTATCGTTACCATTTTATATGGATTTATCAAGGCTTCACAAATCGAAATTGAAGATAATGCTTTTTCATTTTTTAAAAATTTTTCAATTGCATCATTGATCTGCAAATAGTCTCTGAAAGGAGAAGTAGGTTGTAAAAGGCAAATAATATCATATTCAATTTTTTCATTTTCCTTCAACCAATCTAATGCATGAAATATTGCATCATAACTCGATGATTCATCTAAAGCAAGTTCCGGGGGCCTCATAAAAGGCACGTCAGCACCGTATTTTTTTGATATTTCTGCTATCTCACCTGAATCGGTTGTTACAATTGTTCTGTCAATCAAATCGGATTTAAGTGATGCTTCTATAGTCCATGCTATTAGTGGTTTCCCGCCTAAATCCACTATGTTTTTCCATGGGATGCCCTTACTTCCGCCTCGGGCTGTTATTAATCCAAGTATTTTCATTTCTTTTTTGCTACACATTTAATGTGACTAGATAATTTGTTTTTTACAAGAAAATCTTGAAATTCATCTTTATGTTTATAACCATCATTCATCAAAAATCCTAAAGAAGGATTATCTGACAACTCAATTTCATTATTTGAATATGCACGTTGTACTATTTCAACATCTAACTCTCCCGGTGTTGTTAAGTCCAAAACTTCGAATCCGTTCCGGTTTAACAGTAATTTTAATGATTCTGTATTATATAACCGCACATGGTCAAACCAGCAGGAATGAGATTTTTCCTTCAAAGTTGAAGTCTCAAAACCATTTATATTTGGTGTTGATAGAATAAATAATCCATTCTCAGATAAATTATTGAGTATAGTTTTTAAAAATCTGTCAGGTTCAATAATATGCTCAAGCACTTCAAATGCAGTTATAATATCAGCCTTTCTATCGCTTTGATAATCTTCTAAAATTCCCTCGATAACTTCAACATTTGGTATGTCAAACGATAATGGCTGAGGCTCGATAATAACAATATCCTTAAATATCAAATTCATTTTATGAAGTATTTCAACAAATTCACCCCTTCCTCCACCAACATCGAGAAATTTTGATTTAGATGTCTTATACATATCAATTTGCCTTGCTATGAAATTGGCTCTATCGGTATATAATTTTTCCTTTCTGCTTTTAATAACATCTGGAGGCATGTTATCATGCCAATATTTCAATCCTTCGCTGTTATTGAGATACCATAGAATTGTCTTTTCATCAGGACATGGATTCAAATAGACAGTTCCACAAGAATTACATTTAACATAATTCAAACCAAAATTTGAATAATAGAATTTATTTTCCATATTAAGACATGCTGGACAGTGCGATTCAATAAATTCGCCAGTTTTTTCAGACAATAATTTAATGTCGCTTATTATCAGTTCTACAACCTTATCTTCAAATTCCCGGTTATGTATTTTATTTAAATTACTTTTACTCATTTTTCTTCAATATCTTGAAAATATTTTTGTTTATTAATTTCCCAAATCATATTTGTGTTGATAATATCAAGAAATTTTATATCACTTTGTCCAATTCCAAAATCATACTCTTTCTTTGAACCTTTTAAGCTTTTTGTCTGGTTAATTGCGTCTTTTATTTCGGTTGAATTATAACCGCAGTTAAGAATGTTTTTTGAAATTGCTCTTTTATGCTGGCGGCTTCCGATATTTATAACCGGTGTGCCATAATAAGGAGCCTCTCTAACACCAGCGCTTGAATTACCAATTATGAAATCTGCATTTTTCAGAAGCACTAAGAAATATTCAAACCTGATAGAAGAGAAGACTCTGATTTTCGGATTATCCTTGAATCTTTTATACTCTTCCAAAATAAAATCCGAGCCCATGTCATTGTTTGGATAAACCACCACATAGTTTAATCCGCTTTCGAGAACTGAATCAACCATATTTTTCGCCTGAAGCAGTATTTCATCAAACTCAGTAGTAACAGGATGAAAAACCAAAATACCATAACTATCATAATTGATTTCATATCGTTTTTTAACAAAATCAAGAGCAGGTAGCTTGTCTGAGAGCATAATGTCAATATCAGGTGAACCTATTATGAAAATTGATTTATCATCTTCTCCCATTTGCATCAGTCTTTTCTTTGCCTGCTCATTGGCGACAAAATGTATATGGCATAGTTTTGTTACTGCATGCCTGATTGAATCATCAATTGTTCCCGAAAGTTCCCCGCCCTCTATATGAGCCGTCAATACATTGTTAAGCGAGCCGACGATAGCACCTGCTAATGCTTCTACTCTATCTCCGTGAATAACTACCAAATCCGGTTTTAAATCAATAATATAATGTGAGAATCCAATAATTGTATTTGACAATATGGTTTCCATTGGGTCATGCTGATAATAATTATAAAAATTAAAAACATTTTTGAATCCAGATTTATTGATTTCATCAACTGTTTTACCATATTTTGTATCCATATGCATACCTGTAGCAAAAATATGCACTTCGAATAATCCTGATTTCTCAGTAATTTCTATCAATGATTTCAATTTTCCGAAATCTGCTCTGGTTGCCGTAAGAAATACTATTTTTCTCATAACATTATTCTTTTATTAAGTATGATGGAACTTTGGTGTATGGAAAACCAATCAATTTATACCCATGCTTTTCGCAATACTCATCTGCTAATTGAGTCTCACCGACAAAAACACTGTAATCATCAAATATTATTATTCCACCTTGTACAACCTTTGGTGCAAGGTGTTCGAGAATCGTTTTTGCCGGTTCATAAATATCAGTGTCTATATTCAAAAGTGATATTTTTAAATTTGGATTTTCAGCTACATATTTTGGAACTGTGTAATTTATGTTCCCTTTTACCAATTCAAAATTTGAAAATTTCTTATTTCTGATATATTTCCCGAGTTCTTCTTTTGTGATTGAAATACCCCCGCCTGTCTCTTTGATAAATTCATTTAGTTCGTCCTTATCAGGTGCAAAATCAGTAGAAGGGAATTCGCCAAATGTATCGAATCCGATAATCTTTTTATTCGAATCAGTTTCGAACAACTGCATAAACATAATGAATCGCATAAATGAAACGCCCTTGAAAACCCCACATTCAACAATATCCCCGTGTAGTTCAACTACTTTTTTATAAATCTCATAATGTGCAATAGCTCTTGCCATTCGACTCGACTGGGCAGTAAGGTAAAAATTATTTTCATATTTAAAACTATCTGATATATTGATTTCCATTATCGTCCTTCAATAAATTATATCTTTTTAGTAATAACTAGCATTGCATCAGAAAGCATCTCTCTATCAATTATTTCCTGAAATTTATTAGTTAATGAAATTATTTTATCTGCAAGCTCTATATTGATATTTTTTTCATTTGTCATAATGCAATTCATTAAGTCGTAAAAATCCTGACCGAAATACCATACTGATTGTATTTCCAAACCTGCATTATTTAACATAATCTCCAGAGATTTCTCGGTGAAAATATGAAGATGGTCAGGAGGATAAATATGCCTGCAAACAAGCTCGGGAAAAGCACTACAATTCAACGAGCTAAGCGATGGGTGTCTTGGTACTTCAATAACCACATAACTTTCATCTTTGATTAAATTAGTTATTGATGATAGAAAATTTCCCGGATTAGGAATATGCTCAAGAATATTGATGAAAGATATAACCTTTGCCTTGGAAAATATATCTGAATAATTAATTGCGTTATTCTCATTCAGGAAATCTTCAATAATTTCTATTCCCTTGCTCTTAGCAAATGATGATTCCAATTTGTCTGATTCAAATCCAAGAACATCCCAGCCACTTTGCTTAGCACAATATAATATTTCTCCGACACCACATCCGATATCTACCCATAATCCTCTTTCAGTTATTTGTTCATTAATGTAATACAGTTTGGGAAGGGAAATATTTTTTATTCTGTTGGTGAAAATTTCCTCACCTATGTACTCTTTATCCTGAATATTTTTGTTATTATCATTACTATTATACAATTCAATAATCTTGTTATAATCTGGTAATAAACCGCAATAAATGTGTGAACAGGAAACACATTCGTAATATGGATATTGATAAATATGTGTAAAAATCTTTTTCTCAGTAGATTCACAAATTGGGCAGGATTGAATTGAATTAGTAAATTGAAAATATTTTTCTGCCAATGACTTCTGTTCAATCGCATACCCTAATCTCCAATCCGGTGTTCTGTTGAGCATCCTCATATCAATAGGTTTACTGAATTTTCTGATTATATTTTTATTTTTCTCTTCCAATAGAATGTTTGTTTATAATTAATTAATATTTACTTCACAATTCCAACACCAACATCGAATCTTTCATGCCAGACTCCGTCTCCGTCCTGTGTGAATAATTCTTTGTTATACCATTTATCCATGATAGACCAAAATTCTCTTGGCTTCAAATTGATAAAATCTGTAAAACTGTCAACTATCCCCTGGTCAAGGTTTCTGTCATACTGCTTAACATAAGGGATCATCTCATCACGAGTTTTTAAACCTGCTCTAATCCAGCGGGAAGCCATTTCTGTTGCAGAAGCATGTCCGAATTTCGGATATTTCAGATATTGATTCAGCAAATAGCTGATTGAATCTATCTGATTGTATTGTTCTATTGTCCCTTCACGGACATACTCGTGGCCAAGATGTCTGAAACCCCAGCGCTTTGCAACTTCATAGTTATGATGAGTGTCCCATGGAACGAAATAGCTCAGATAAACAGGCTCCAAACCATGTTTCTCACATTCTTCAAGTGTGGGTTGTTTGGCTGATTCCAGTTCCTTTTCAGTTATATTGCCATCTTTCAGCCACAAATCCCAAACCGGTTTGACTACATCATTGAGAGGTTGTAACTTTGCAGAAGGAGTTTCTTCATTATATTTACCGCCGTATTGATAATTCACATTCTCACCGTAAAATAGCAAATGCAAACCAAGCTTCATCGCCATTCTGTATGGATATGCATAAATTAATGCATCTGCATACCATGTCGGAGAACCTAATTCAATAAATGCTTTCTTTGCCATAATCCTTGCAACATTATGATTCGGTGTTATCGAAATAATATCACAACTGAAAGTATCAGAAAGATTCGCAAGATTTTTTCTTCCCGTCTCAGTCCAGTCAATATTACCGACTGCAAGAAGAACAGGATTCATCTTCATAACTTCCTTTATATAATAAACCTGAAATGTAGAATCCTTCCCGCCTGAAACTGCAATTGCACAATCATAGTATTTGCCATACTTTCCCCTGTATTTGGAGCAGAGTTTTTCAAACTCATCAATTCTTTTATTCCAATCTGTTGTTTTCTGTTTTTCATAATTATGGCATGGTGAACACACACCATCTTCTTGGAACGTGATTCCAGGCCTCGTGTCTGGCATCAGGCATTTTTTACAGTATTTCATAATACCTCTATCTATATTTTAATTAACTATTAACAATTCATAATTAATTTATTTCAAACCGTGTCAGGTGTTACACCTGACACCTTTTTTTATCATCCAATATCATCCCATTTAATTTGTGTATTTAATTCTATATCTCTTTTTGCTTTTTTTCCTATTACATTTTCAAAATCTACAACTTTGATTTCTCCTGTTCCGGGGCGTTTCACCCATATATTATTGTAGCTGAATTGTTCCCCTTTTTTTATTTCTTTTATTGAAACAACACATGAATAAGCAAAATCAATTGTAGGTTGTTCCTCTTTCAAAATTACTTTTGAACCGCCAAGTGCGGACCCGGAAGTGTTCTGTCAGATGTAAAATGTTTTTCTAATATGCTTGCTCCTAGCGGAACAGCACCGAGACAGGTATATATACCCATAGAATGGTCGCTCAATCCCAACACAGCATCCGGGAAATTCTCCTTTAATTCTTTCAATGCCCCCAACCGAACTTTTTCATAAGGAGTGGGGTACATTGAGGTGCAGTGCATCAAAGCATAAGGAATTTTATTTTTTCTTAAAATTTCGACTGATTTTTGTATTGATGAAATGTCATTCATTCCTGTGCTGAGTATAACAGGTTTCCCAAATTTTGCTATATGTTCGATTAAAGGATAATTATTACATTCACCTGAGCCTATCTTGTATGCAGGAACTCCGAGGTTTTGAAGCCTTTCTGCCGCGGCACGTGAAAAAGGAGTTGAAAGAAAGATCATTCCTAATGATTCAACATATTCTTTTAATTTAATTTCTTCTTCTTCAGTTAATCTGCATCTTTTCATAAT
The DNA here is from genome assembly GCA_016219595.1 of Ignavibacteriota bacterium. Taxonomy (GTDB): domain Bacteria; phylum Bacteroidota; class Ignavibacteria; order Kapaibacteriales; family UBA2268; genus XYC2-FULL-35-21. The sequence goes on from JACRLY010000017.1 coordinate 14,608, forward strand.
ATCCCAAATGGACTCTCTGGCATTTCCGGGAATAACATCATTAGGAATCATTTCATCCTCAATAATATGAGTCTGAAACTTTACACACTCGCATCCTGCCTTATAAGCCTCATCAATCATTTTAATTGCCAAATCGAAATTTCCTTCGTGATTGATTCCTACTTCTGCAATCACAAATGGCTTATGAGCTTCACCGATAATTCTATTATTTATTTTTATTTCATTCATTTTTTATATTATTATTTGAGTTAATTTCATTTTGATTTTCTTCATTAATATTAATATCTTTTAACAATTTCTCTTTATCTTTTTTATCTAATTTTTCTATTTCATCATCAATAGTGAAATCAAACTCAATATTTTCAAGTTCTTTAAATAAATCCTCTTCTTGTTCATTCAGTCTCATTTTTCATCAATCTTTAATTCACTGACTTTCTTCTTTAATTTATCCAACTCTTTTGCATATTCATTTATAATCAAATCAAATGTTTTTTTGACCTCATCAGGCAAATAATCGTGTACCACTCTATTTCTAACATCCCTCATATCGAGCCATAACTCTGTATTACTTATAAAATCAAATTTCTCCATATTTAGAAGTCTGTCCCTTATTGTATCCGATGCAACTCTTGAAGTATATAATTCATAAGTACGAAAAAATTTTAGACACACTTCAACTGCTCTTGTAAATCTCATTGTAAGAGCATCATAAGGTTCTTCTTCCTTTAAAGTATTTTTTTTCATTGGATCAAATCCTGAAACACTTTTAATTGCTTCTAAAGTTGAATCAATTGATTTTTTTACTTTTTCTAACGAAACTAATAACAATGCTTTAATATCTTTTTCCATATTTAATCAACCTTGTTATTTAACAATTTTATTTTATCTATTATATTTAAAAAAGCTACCTGTTCTTTTGAAAGTTTATCCGGATTCATCACAATCACGTCTATTTTTTCTTCACATACTTTAAAAAATCGAACTGTAACTTCCTGCGATAATTTGAAAGCATTTTCTTTTGAAAATATTAAAATATCTATATCCCCGCCCTTCTTTTTATCATCAGTTCTTGAACCAAATAAAAATACCTCTCCTTCAACTCCCTCAAGAGCTTTATTTAGAGCAATTTTTTCGATATCGCTTAGTCTCATAATCTATATCTTATCAATAAATGATTTTTCCACCCTGCTGAACAGCATTACTCCAATAAAAAATATCAGTATAGTCATTGCTATACTCAATAAGTATCTCATCAAATCAAATGAACCGCTTCCAAGAAATCCCAACCTAAATGTTTCCACAACCATTGTCATCGGGTTTATTATCGAGAGCCACTGCCATTTTTCGGGTATCATTGATAGTGGGTAAACTATAGGAGTGGCATACATCCAAAGTTGAACACCGAATCCTACGACAAAACTTAAATCTCGGTATTTAATCGTTAATGATGAAATTAAAACACCCGTTCCCAAACCCAGAAGTGCCATCTGCACAATTAATAGAGGAAACATAAATAACATATTATTAATATGAATCCCGCTACCATAAAAATAATAATAGACCCAGAATGCAAGTAATAACAATAATTGAATAAAGAATGTAACGAGATTTGTTATCACTGACGTGATTGGCATTATAAGTCTCGGAAAATATACCTTCCCGAAAATTGCTGAATTCTGGGAAAAAGTATTTGATGTATTTGTCAGACACAAAGAGAAATAATTCCATATCACAGCACCGGACATATAGAAAAGAATATGAGGGATACCATCTGTCGGCAGATTTGCAATCTTACCAAATATGATTGTATAAACAACAGTTGTAAGTAATGGTTGAATCAAGAACCATAGAGGACCTAGAATAGTCTGTTTATAAAACACTACAAAATCCCTGTGGAAGAATAATCGAACTAAATCTCTATATTGCCATACCTCCCGGAGGTTTATGTTGAACCAGCTGTTAACGGGTTTTATGACAGTTGTCCAGTTATCCATTCATACCCCCGTTTCTGTTCCAAATTAATAACGACTTATCAAGTTTCAGGTTGTCCTTCAAATGTTTATATTCTTTCATATTCAATACCAAAGGTCTGATTTTTCTTTTCAGATTGTCCTCTGCAACGGTAATTAGTTCATTCAAGTAATTTTGGTTAATATCTCCAACAATTACAATATCAATAATCCCAATGTCTTTACCTTTTGCATAATCGCCTGTTAAAAATGCAAGTTCAACATTGCCGAGATTGTTGATAATTCCCTCGACGAAGTCAATACCAAGATACTTTTTTACAAGGTTATGTATTTCATTGAATAACGGATTTTGAGTATTAGCATGGTACAGTTTTGTGTTGCCATCTTTATCTGATTTGAGTAGTCCCGCTTTTGACAGACGGTTTAATTCAATCCTGACGGCATTCGTTGATTCACCAAACTCCTTCGATAGTTCTCTGAGATATGCCCGTGTGCCGGGGTTCAGGAAGAACTTCAAAAGAAGCTTCACTCGAGTTTTAGATGTTATTAGCGAATCAAGCATTACAAATTAATATAATAATAATCAATACTGTGTAACAAATTTACTCAATATTGAAACAAAAGTCAAGTATTTTTTTACTATTTTATTAAATTCAATTTCATAACCAAATAATCATATAAATCATTTAAAGTTATAGATTTTAAAATTCATTTTAAATTTTAAATTAAAATTGAAGATTCTAACTTGAGAATAAGTTTGTAACCAATAACTATATTTTCCGTATAAAAAGATGTAATGATTTTATTATGATAATAAGCAAAGGTGATTTATGATGACAAATCTACTTATGCTTAGAAAATGGACTCTTGTAATTCTCCTGTTTTTAATTTCGATTCCTTTACTTGCGGAATGGCCAAACGATATTTCTCAGAATCTGAAAATCAATGATATTGAGGACGAGCAAATCCTTCCAATGGTGGCTTCTACTCCTGACGGTGGATGCTATGTCAGTTGGTTTGACAGAAACACCGGTTCATACAGGTTAATTCTTCAGAAACTTGATAACAAAGGAAACCTGCTTTGGGGTAATGAAGGTTTAATTATTAGTGACCAAAAGCAAGATACATGGCTTACCGGTTACGATATGATTGCAGACAAAGAAGGAAATGTAATTGTGACTTTTGCAGATATTAGAAATAATGACATTCAAAATGTTTTTGCTTACAAAATTAGCCCTCTAAAAGAGTTCCTCTGGGGATATGAGGGTGTTAGGATATCCGAAAGTGATTTATTCGAACACTCTCCCAGGGTTGTTGAAACCACAGACGGATGTTTTATGTTCGTTTGGGAAGTTATTAATGACAGTGAATCGAGTGGAGTTATTGTTCAGAAACTTAATTCTAATGGTGATAAGGTTTTTCAAAATGGCAACCAGGTTATTAGTTCGAATATGCCAAAGCATTGTTATTCCAGGATTGTTGCTTCAGATAACGGTTCGGCTATAATCTGTTTCATGGGATATGACAGTGATACACTCGTAAAAGAAGATGATATGGTTCTCACAGTTCAGAAGATTAATGCCTGGGGCCATGTTATGTTTCCATCAGGTAACTCAATTAAATTAGGTATTGAACTTCAAAACTGCGGAGGTATTGTCTATTTCATTCGCCCGGTTATGATTAGCGATGGGAATAATGGTGCTTATTTATCCTGGTATGATGACAGGGATAAGGATAATGTATATACAACTTATATACAGCATATCGATTCGCAGGGTGATCTTTCATTTACCGATAATGGTATTCCGGCTATTACATTGCAGGGTAACGAAATGCTTGCTCCAAAGATTGCAGTAAATCCCATAACTAATGAACCATTATTGTTCTGGAAAAATAAAGATAAAACTACTCCTATTGAAGGAGGTTCAATTAAATTTCAGAGGTTTAACCTGATTGGGAAACCGGTTTATGGCAATTCGGGTAAGACCCTTTATTCGATGCCGAATGAAACCGAAGCCCCTGAATTTTCAATCGCAGGTGCTGATAATGGTGTTTATGTTTTATTTCTTGCAGATGATTCAGGAGGGAATCAATGTCCACCGCAAGTTACCTTAAAATGCATGTTCATTAATTTTAATGGGGAAAATCCCTGGAATAAAATAGTTAATCTTTCCTCAGGCTCGCCTAAATATGATATTCAGGCAACTGCTTCAAATAATGGTATCTGCAAAATTGCCTGGTGTGACCAAAGAAATGACGCAGGAGGAATTTATTCTCAAAATATAAATCCTGACGGTACACCCGGATATAAACCCTTAGATATTGAAGATGATGGAACAAATTTACTTTCGCTAAAAAATAATCCGAATCCTTTCAGTTATTCAACAAAAATTAATTATTTTTTGCCAAAAAGCGGTATGGTTTCAATTAGGCTTTATGATGCTGTTGGGAATGAATTGAAAACATTAGTCAATGATTTCAATGAAGCCGGTAATCATAACTATATTTTTGAAAACAATGGGCTAACCTCTGGTGTTTATTTTTGCAGAATGGAAACCGATGATAAATTTGATTCAATAATTATGGTTATCATGGAATGATCCAGAAAAATTAAAAATTACAAATTGCATCCAATAATTTCAGGGCAGTTAATAATATAACTGCTCTTTTTTTATATTTTAATATTTTTACTTAATTGTAGAATTAAAAAATTACGTTTTTATTTTTTATTTAATAGAAATATTCAGACATTTTACAAGAATATTAAAGGCATAAAATGATTATGATGCGTAGATTAGTTCTCCTTTTGATTTTTATGTTTCCGTTTATTTATCAAAATGGATATGGCGAAGTTAATGAAAAAATGATTTCGTATAATGCAAATGAGTTATTCCAAATAAAGACAAGTGAAGGTAAAAAATACCTGAATTTAAAAAATAATTTTACCGAATTCATGAATTCAGAAGGTTGTCTCCTTATCAAAGATTTTCCTCTTAATTCCGAAAATTATATTAATCTTGAATTAAAAAGAAAAAATTCAATCATCGATAAAAACACAAAATTCCTTACAAATACTTTTAATGGAGAAGTCTCTTTAAAATCGCCGAAAGTATATTTTTTTTCAGGTTTAGTAAATGGTAATAAACATGAAAAAGCATATTTAATTCAAATTGATAACTTTGTATTCGGTGCAATATTTAATAATGATATAATCCAATATTGCATTGCTCCGGAACATGATTCGAATCCAAATGAATCGGGTATTGTTAATGTTAAAGATTTTAAATCCACAAGTGATTTCATAGGGTGTCTAAATGATAAAATTGAAAATTTACCTCAATCGAACAAATTCCGTGGAATAGAAAAACCCTTGACAAATGACTTGCTCGAACTTGAACTTGCTGTCGAAACCGATACGGAATTCTTCAAAGCCACCGGCAGCAATCCGGCTTTAGCACAGGCTTATGCTATTGCAATTTTTACGATGGTTAATGCGATTTATGAGGATGAACTAAATATTTCAATTAAACTTAGCTGGCTGAAAAATTGGACTGACAGCCCAGCTGACCCTTATGATGTTAAAGGAAATGCTTATGCATTACCAGATAAGGTACGTCAATATTGGAAAAGCAATTACTCAAATGTACAAAGGGATTTATTCCATGTAATGACCTCGATTTCTTATGGAGGAGGCGGATATGGATATTTCGATGCACTATGCGATAATAAAGAATATGGTTTCAGCGTCAGTTCGGTTCAGGCAAGTCACAGTTTCCCAATATTAGCTTTCAATTATGATGTTTATATTGTCGCTCACGAGCTTGGACATAATTTCAACGGACATCATACTCACAGCTGTTATTTCGGTGCTCCTATCGATACTTGCATTACCAATGATGCTATTCAGGAGGGTTGTCTCGATGCTTCGGTAACACCTAAGCCTAATCCAGGTTCAATTATGAGCTACTGCGGGGGCACTAACAATCAATTTGGTTTAGGTTACCAGGTGAAAATGGATTTTGACCCTCAGAATGCAGTATTGATGAGAAGCACCGCCGAAAATGCAACGTGCCTGACTACTCCTAAAAAACCTTCGATAGCAATTATCTATCCATTCGGTAATCAAAGATTTAAATACGGTGATTCTCTTCAGATAAAATGGAATTCCTCGAGTGTGAACTCAATTGGAATTGATTTCTCAATTGATAATGGATTTAATTGGTATCATATAAAAGACTCTATTGCAGCATCTGAAAAATTATTTGCCTGGCATGCTCCCGGAATTTGCAGTAATAATATTAAACTTAGAATATATAGTATGGAGGATAGCACAGTTGCTGATACAAGTCTTATTCCTTTTTCAATCTATTTAAATGACAATGATGACTTACTTGCATTCTATCCGTTTACAGGGAACACAAAGAATGTTGTCTGTGGAGGTTTCCCTGATGGGATTCCTGCAAAGATTCCACAACTTGTCGACGATAGATTCGGCAATCAACAAAGTGCTTGTCGTTTTTCAGATGGAAATTATATATGGATACCTGATGCAGATTTAAATCACAAAGAAATTACTATTGCTTTTTGGTTTAATGGAGATAGTTGGTCAGGAAAACAATTTTTCCTTGGCACAAACACCGGTCCGGCACTTAATATATTTGAAATTTATTATTGGGGAGATCTCGGATGTTCATATTATTTAAATCAAGGATTATACCAATGCTGGTCTTCAGCCTGGCCCTCCGCAAATAAATGGAATCATGCGGTTTTTACTTACAATGGTGATACTGCAAAAATTTATATAAACAGTTATTTGACTAAAGTTGAATTCAAATCAGGAGAATTGCTGAATTTTACTACAACTTTATATATCGGCTCCAGAAAAAGTAATGAACCGTTTACTGGGGCAATTGACGATATATATATTTTCAAAAAAGCTCTGACAGAAAGTGAAATAGTAAATTTATATTATGAAAATCCAGTACCACCAATAAAACCTAATCTCTTATTTCCAATTGAGGGATTGATGATAGATTCATCTAATGTTTCATTTTTGTGGGAAAAGATTCCTTATGCCGGGTATTATCATCTTCAGGTATCGAACCATTTTGATATGGACAATAATTCGTTAATGCTCAATGACTCATTGATTTCAGACACAACATATAATTTAAGTGAACTTCATAATGGCTTTCAATATTATTGGAGGGTCAGTGCTTCGAATTATTTTGGAAAAAGTGATTGGTCTGACGTTTACTCTTTCATTTACGATAGTCTAAGCTTTGTCGAAAGTCAAAAGTCTGATTTTATTGTTGAAATAAAACCAATTCCTGCAAATGAAAAATTAAATTTAAATATAAAGAATGCACAACCGGGAGATTATGAAATTTCTTGTTTAGATGAATTCGGCAGAATTTTATCTACTGAACATTATGTGAATAATGATTCTGAATTATTTATTAAAAATGTTGATATTTCAAAATTAACAACTGGAATATATTTCCTAAATATAAGATTGAATACACTCTCTGTAAGAAAAAAGTTCATAATTCTTAAATGAAAATATATTTGTTTGGATATTAAAATTAATAAGTCCAATGTTAGAAAAAGAAGAACTGATAGTAAAGATAAAAGACATGACCGGCTGGGATTTGAATCCCAAGCGTTTTAAGATTGTTACTGACACTTCCCAATGGATGAATATTATACGAGGGGATATTGTTCGATTGAGCAGTAAGGATTTTTTAGTTAAGGGTAATCTCTGTGAAACTCGTTTTGGAATCGAGGAACAGCCAAAATATTGGGTATTCAATACTATTGAAATGGATACAGGGGAGAATAAAATTTTAAAAATGGTTTTCCATGAAGAGTTTACAGCTCATATAGGTATTTTGAAAATCAGGTGCTACAGAAGTCCTGAAAAAGAAGCCAAGGTTCTGGACCTAGTAAAAGATGACCCGCGATTTATGCAGGGTAAGGCTTATTATGACGACATGAATAATGCAATAAGGGCAATTGATTTTATTAAGGGTGATTCAATCTTTAATGAAATTTATCTTATAAATAAACCACATCAACAATACTTTTATGAAGATTTACCGCAAATTCTGAGAAAATTACATGATTCATTCCTAGCAATAAAACTTTTACATAAGAATAAACTTTGTCATGGCGACATCAGGAATGACCATATTTTCGTAGAAAGGTCTACCGGTGTTTACAAATGGATAGATTTTGATTTAAAACAGGACGTGAGCGATTTCGATATGTGGAGCATGGGAAACATTCTTTCTTATACTGCCGGAAAAGGGATAAGAACTTTTAGTCAGATTATTAAAGGAAATGAATTTACTGATGATGTGAAGAATAGTTTAGAATTTTCTGACAGTTCCGCTTTCCATAATTACAGAATTATGAACCTTGCAAAACTATTTCCGTATATACCCCCTCAATTTTCTGATATGCTTCAGCATTTTACTATTAATCCAAAAGCTTTTTACAGTGGAATCGATGAGTTCTGCGACAAATATTGGGATGTGATTGAAAATGAATTCCCTTCTCCAATTAGTAATTAATAATTCGCAATCTAATATTATACTCTGTTGCACTTAGAGTTTAATCATTTGGGTTTGGCTGATAATCAAAATATATAATCACATTGGCACTTTAAGATATACATTATTCTAAATGATTTAACGATTGTTTGAACAAATAGTGTGATAGAGATTATAATATAATATTGACATAACTCCTCATATATGGCTGGAGGAAAAATGAGTATGAAATATTCTAATCTTATTCTTTAAGTGAAATATATTAAATTTGCTGTTCGGTAATTTTTATAATGTTATTAATGTGAATTTCGGTGCGATTATGAAAAATATTTGGTATGTTGTTTTAGTTTTTTGTTTATTCACTGCCCTATCAAAAGTGACATTCGGGTTTCCCCCCTCTGATGAAGAGAGCTGGGAATATTATTATAAAGTAACTAATGATTATTTAGATAGTAATAAATATGATTCTGCCCTTGTCATTGCAAACATAACTTTGCAGAAGGCTGAAGAAGAATTCGGAAAGAAGGATTCTAACTATTCCAAATCACTTTATATTTTATTTGAAACCTATTACAGGCTCAGGCAGTTCGACAAGGCATTGGAGTTTGCAAGATTAGACAGCAGCCTTGTTATTGACTTATATACCGTAAACAGCCGGCAATACATAGCAATCCTGGTAGCAATTGCCGAGACATATTCCGATGCTTCGAGTTTCGACAATGCAGAAGTATTATTTAAATCCGCACTCTCTAAATCCAGGGAAATATTTCATGCCCCTGATTCGGCTCTTGCCGATGCAATTAACCGAACAGGTGTATTTTATAATTCAATGGCTAAGTTTAAGGAAGCAGGAGCATTGTTCGATGAGGCGCTCGCCATGTACCGTGAATTGTTCAAAGGCGACCATGCTCTAATCGCAACACTTATGAATAATGTCGGTTTTAATTATTATTGCATTGGAAATACTGCCGAAGCTGAGAAATACTACAAAGAATCACTTGAAATGACAAAAAGGGTTTATCCCGAAGGTCATGCAGATTTAGCTGTCAGGTACAACAATATCGGATTATTTTATTCGAGGCAGTTTCGTAATAAAGAAGCTGAGGAAAATTATCTCGAAGCAATCAAAATAAGAAGGAAATTACTTGGAGACGCACATCCTCACACATTGCAGTCCATGAATAACCTTGCTGCTTTTTATAGTGCGATGGGAAAGTTTCAGCAGGCTGAAAAAATATTCAATGAAATCATCGATATCATTAATAAATCTTTTAAAGATGACAATCCGGAACTTGCAATTGCACTGAATGACCTCGCACTTCTTTATACAAATACTGGGAGATATCAGCAGGCAGAGCCATTATTCAAAGAATCATTGGAAATGAAAAAAAGGATATTCAAAGGTGACCATCCTACTGTTGCTAACGGCATGACAAGCTTAGGTTATTATTATACCGGAATGGGAAGGCACGTTGAAGCTTTGGCTCTGTATGATTCAGCTCTTGCTATGTTCCGCAGAGTTCATAATAACCGTGATAATGATGACGTTATTAAAACTTTAAATAATTTAGGAACGGCTCAGATGTCCCTTAATAAATTCGATGCGGCCGAAGCAACTCTAAAAGAAGCAGTTGATATGGCAAAAAGATTTTTCAAAGGAAGTCATCTTTATGTAGCAGGAACTTTAAATAATTACTGCGGCTGCCTGACAAAAAGAGGTAAATATGATGAAGCTATTCCATACCTTAAAGAATCATTGGACATGGTTAAGGATTTATATAAATCGGACCATTATTTTGTTGCCACATATCTAAACAATCTCGGCTTAGCTTATATGGAAACGAAAAAGCTTGCAGAAGCAGAACCATACCTTGTTGAATCGAACGAAATGATATCCAGGCTTTACAATAAGTATAATCCATTACGACTGAAAATACTCGCCAATCTCGGAGGATTTTATTTTGGCTGGAACAAAAGGGATTCTGCTGAAAAATATTATTTAGAAGCTATGGATATTGCAGTCAATGTGATTAAATACAATTTCCCATTCCTGAGTGAAAACGAAAAAAAGCAATTCTATAATTCATTCACTGAAGCAATTAACAACTTCTATAGATTTTGCCTGGAAAGATATAAGGAGAATCCGGCTATCGTCGAAAATGTTTACAATATCAGACTTGCAACAAAAGCCATTCTTTTAAATAATTCAATTAAAATAAGAGAAAGAATATTTAATAGTGGTGATTCTTCATTAATAAATCTTTATAACACATGGAAAGCCAAAAAAGAAGCTCTTGCAGGATATAATAAACAATTGGTGAGCGATTTGATTAAACGGGGAATTGATGTTAAGGCAGTCGAAAATGAAGCTAATGATATTGAAAAAGAATTATCAGTAAAATCAGAACTGCTTTCATCAGATTTAAACAAAGGTGATGTTAAATGGACAGATATAAAAAAGACTCTTGGCAAAGATGAATCTGTTGTTGAATTAATAAGATTGTATTTCACAAACCTTCCCGGTGCAACATATAGGTCTAAGGATTTCGATTCGCTTGTTTACATTGGATTAATCCTGAAAAATAACTCAAAAATTCCTGAAATGGTAGTATTGAACAACGGTAAGGAAATCGAAAATGAAATTTCAACATCATATAGCTCGCTTATTGACAAACAAAGACGTAAAACCATTCACCCTGTTGAAACTGCAGATGAACTTGGTAAAATTTACAATATTTGCTGGAAAAATATTCAACCGTTTATCAAAAATCAAAATACAATATATATCTCTCCTGATGGTGCATATAACAAAATAAACCTGAATACACTTTATAACTCAAATGCAAAGAAATATATACTGGAAGATTATGATATAAGACAAATCACAACACCTGTTGATTTGATTAAATCCGGGAATTCAGGAAAGACTTATTCGAAATATTCCGAATTGTTTGGCGACCCGAAATTCAACCTCGACAGCAGTGATTTTGAAAAAATTGAAAATCTTGCCAGAAAAGGAAGTACAAGAGGATTAGTTGATGCTTCGAATCTTGACTCACTGACAAGAGATGGAATATCTCCTTTACCTGGAACCCGTTCCGAAATCGAAAATATAAGCAGGGAATTGAGTAAATATAACTGGACTGTCAATAAGCATTTGGGTACCGATGCACTCGAAGACTTAGTGAAATCGGTCAATAAGCCGGGTGTTTTGCATATAGCTACACATGGATTATTCATGGGAGACAATAAAAACAACTCTAAATCAAGGTCATATTATGAACCTCTGTTAAGGTCTTTCTTGTTATTTGCAGGTGCTGAAAATTACCTTAATAATCCTAAAAATAATTCTGAAGGTGATGACGGTATACTCACTGCTTATGAAGCAATGAATCTTAACCTCGACAATACTGAGTTAGTTGTTTTATCTGCATGTGAAACCGGACTCGGAGATATTCAAAGCGGTGAAGGTGTTTATGGACTCCAAAGAGCTTTCAAAGTAGCAGGAGCAAAGAACCTGATTATGAGTCTCTGGTCAGTCAGCGATGAAGCTACCCAGGAACTGATGAGTTTGTTTTATGAGAAATGGCTTTCGGGAAAAAACAAGAGAGATGCTTTCCGTCAGGCACAGCTTGAATTGAAAAAGAAGTACCCTGAACCATATTTCTGGGGTGCATTTGTCATGGTTGGAGAGTAGATAACAAATAATATATTTGTTAATCCGGAATAATGAAATTTGATTCTTAATCTTATTGAGGATTATAAATTTGTCTGTAATATTCATTTCATTAAATCCATACATTTTGGTAATTTAATGTTTCTAATTTTTTTTTCTTTTAAAAAAGTAAATTATGTCAATCAGAGTAAGATTTGCACCGTCACCAACGGGATTTTTACATGTCGGTGGGTTAAGAACCGCCTTGTATAATTATTTGTATGCTAAACATCACAAAGGAACTTTTGTACTTCGTATTGAGGATACAGACAGGACTCGTCTTGTAGAAAATGCAGTAGAAAATTTAATCAAATCTCTTCATTGGGCTGGAATAGATTTCGATGAAGGTCCGGGTAAAGGGGGAGATTTCGGTCCTTATATTCAATCTGAAAGACTACAGGTCTATATGGAATTTGCAAATATTCTTCATGAAAAAGGTGCAGCTTATTATGCCTTCGATACCTCGGAAGAAATCGAAGAAATGAGAAAGAGGAACCCTTTGGAGTCATTCACTAAGTATGACAGGCATACAATGAAAAATGAGCTTACTATTGGTTCTGATGAAGCAAAAAAACTGATTGAATCCGGTGTCTCCTATGTCATGAGATTAAAAGTACCTGAAAACTCTATTGTTTCATTTGAGGATATGATTAGGGGAAAAGTCGAAGTGAATACCTCTGAAATAGATGACCAGGTGCTTATGAAATCGGACGGCTACCCTACTTATCACCTCGCTAATGTAGTAGATGACCACCTGATGCAGATTTCACATGTCATCCGCGGGGAGGAGTGGCTTCCATCAACTCCAAAACATATTCTGCTATATGAAGCATTTGGTTGGGATAAACCTATGTTCGCACATCTTCCTCTTTTATTGAATCCCGATAAAACTAAGTTAAGTAAAAGACAAGGTAGTGTAGCAGTCGAGGATTTTGCTTCAGAAGGATATTTCAGTGATTCCATTGTCAATTTTGTTGCACTCCTTGGATGGAACCCGAGTTCCGACAGGGAAATTTATTCTATAGATGAATTAATTAATGCTTTTGAAATTGAAAAAGTAAACAAAGGAGGAGCCGTATTCGACAGGGCTAAACTCGAATGGATGAATTTCCAATACCTGAAACAAATGCCTGTAACCGAATTATACCAATTATTAAAACCTGTTCTTGAGACACAAGGTATCACCGGATTTCAACAAGATTATCTGGAAAAAGTAATTGAACTATTAAGGGAGAGAATCAAATTTATTAAGGAAATGCCAGAAATAGCAGGATATATGTTCAGCGCACCCGGTGAATTTGATAAAGATTATCTCGAAAAACATTGGAAAGAAAATACCGTCGAAATTTTGAAACCTTTACTTGATATTTATCGCGATACAATTGATTTCAACCATTCTAACCTATATGAACTCACAAAAAATTATATTGAAGGATTAGGAATGAAATTGAAAGAAATCATTCATCCAATCCGTCTTATGATTACAGGAAAATCAGCAGGTGCCGGTATGTTCGAAACAATGGAAATCCTGGGAAAGGATGAATGTACCGTCAGGATTGAAAAATTTATCCAATTAAAAGAATCAGGAAAGATATAAAATCGGGGGTAATTAATGTTTAGAAAATTAAATTATTTATTTTTTATAGTCAGCTTTTTTATATTAATAGGCTGCACATCAAATCATCCCGAATGTATAAATGATGGAAATAAAGAATTGAAAATAAGATGGGGTACTTTTAATTCCAAAACGGGTAGAATTAACGGGTATCAGTTAAATAACAATGCCGGACTGTCGAGGCTGATTAAATCAAATGAAAAAGACAATGCGTTCGACTCATTGTTATTCAATATAGATGAGAATCAGTATTGCAATTACCTGGGAATGATCCGTGATACCATCCTGAAAATACAGGCATTAAGCGAACCGGGAGACAGCCTGCATTTTATTGAATATACAGATGCTCCTAGGAATGTCAGAATGAGAGCTTTATGGAATCCTGTAAATAAAACTTTCGGAAGTAAAGGTTTCAGAGCCATTTATGATTCCCTTCAGGCTATTGTTAAGGTTGTTCGATAAATATATTATTATTATATTGTTTTTTTCTTAAAGTATGATAATGGTTTGAAATGAAGATTTTGATTGTTGATGATAACCACGATTTCTGCTCTACTGTTGCAGATATTGTCGGTGGTTTTGGATTTGAAACTCATATAATAAATGACCCGCAGGAAGCATTAAATTATCTTGATAAATTCAATCTGAGAATATCTGTCATATTGCTCGATATAGAATTTGGAGTTAATTCCAAACTGAATGGTATGGATGTTCTTGAGCATTGCCGTTACCATTTTCCTGCTATTCCGGTCGTGATGATTTCAGGAAAAGGCACAATAGAGATGGCTGTAAAAGCTACTAAGCTCGGTGCTATTAATTTCATCGAAAAAAGCATCTTAAATAAAGACAAGCTCCGTGAAGTATTGAACAGTGCTATAAAGAAAATTGGAATAGAGGGAGAAGAAAGGGAATTGCATAATTTCCTTAAATCCCAGGGAATAATAGGCAAATCGAAGACAATACTTGAAATCGGTGATAGTATTTTCCGATTCGGCAGAACAGATTTGAATGTCCTGATTACCGGTGAAACAGGCACGGGAAAGAAACTCGTAGCCCAGGCAATTCATTCGATAAGCAACAGGGCGAAATTCAGGTTTGTCACGGTTGATATTCCAAATATACAAAGAGAGCTTTTCCAAAGTGAATTATTCGGTTCAGTCAAAGGTTCATATACTGGCTCATCGGAAACAAGGAGAGGATTGTTCCATGAAGCACACAAAGGTACGCTTTTCCTCGATGAGATAGGCGACCTTCCTGTAGATTTACAGGCAAATTTATTCAATCCAATCGAAGAAAAAAGAATCAGAAA
>JACRLY010000017.1:29776-66749 GCA_016219595.1 Ignavibacteriota bacterium
ATAAAGATTTGCTTTTTGCTATGAGAGAATCAAAATTCAGGGAACAGCTTTATCACAGGCTGCGTGAATGTGAAATTTACATTCCGCCATTAAGGGAAAGATTAGAAGATATTCCCGAAATTGTTGAACATTACACAAAAAATCATAATGAATCGAGTAATGATAACAAGGTATTTCCTCCTTCTGCAATCGAATATCTGCAGGAACAGGAATGGGCCGGGAACATCAGGGAATTGCTATCAATTCTGAGACAATCACTTTTGACTGCCGACAGCAATCAAATAGAAATATCGGCATTGCATAAGATAGTAAGCTCAAATTCTCAGCTTGGCAGAACAGCGGCATCCCAGGAAAAGTTTCTTTCTCCCGGCGGCACATTGAAGGAAGACATAGCACATCTCGACAAGAAAAAAGTTGAAGCAACTCTCGAAAGGACTTCCGGGAATGTAAGTAAAGCTGCTGCCCAGCTTGGAATAAGCCGTGAGACTCTTCATAATAAAATCAGGAAATATGAAATCAATACTCAACAGTACAGAAGCAGAAGAAGTAAATGAATAAGTATTTCAATAACAAATAAATGACAGATAATTTAAAAGTAAAAAAATTCAGGAATGAAACTCCTTTGAATAAATCAAAAGGAAAAGCTTCTTTGCTCAACAGGAGTCTGCTCCCGAACGGTATTTCAATAATAACCGAGGAAATACCAACAGTAGAATCTTTCGCACTCGGTATTTTTATTAATGCAGGTTCGCGTGAAGACCCTTATCTCATTCCGGGTGTTGCTCACCTGCTTGAACATGCAATATTCAAAAAGACAAAGAAACGAAGCGGTAAGCAAATAGCTGACGACATTGAAAATATAGGAGCATACCTCAATGCTTTTACCACTAAAGAATTTACTTGCATTTATATCAGAGCTTTGAAGGAACATATAGGCAAAGGATTAGAAATTCTCTCGGATATAGTATTAAATCCAATATTTACTGAAAAAGACCTACGAAATGAAAAGCTCGTGATTACAGAGGAAATAAATGTTATCGAGGATGACCCCGAAGATTTGATTTTTGATTTTTCTGATAAACTGATATTTGGGAACCATCCTCTTGCAAACCCAATTACCGGAACAAGAAACAGCCTGCAAATGATAAATCTCGATGAAATCGATTCATTCCACAAGAAATTTTATAAAAACGGGAACATATTGATTGCCGCTGCAGGAAATTTAAAGCATAAGGATGTTGTCAGGGAATCATCGAAATATTTCCAAAAAATTGAATCGAATGCTAATCTGCTTTACAGGGATTATCCTAATGAAACATTTCCTTTGAGACAGGAAATTGTCAGGAATTACAACCAATCTCATATTGTGTATGGAAGACGTATTCCCGGGCATAATTCAGCCGATAAATATCCGCTCGCCCTGATTAATGTGCTTTTGGGAGATGGCATGAGTTCCCGACTTTACCAACGGCTCAGGGAAAAAATGGGAATTGCTTATAATGTTTATTCCACAGTTGCAACTCTTTCCGATTGCGGTTCTTTTTATATTTATGCCGCCTGCGACAAATCGAAACTAAAATTGCTCGAAGAAAGCATAAATGATGAAATTACTAAGTTGAGAAAGGGAACGATTAGTAAAAGGGAAATAAACAGGGCAAAGGAATTATTAAAGACAAGCGCCGTAATGGAACTCGAAAGCATGTCTGCAAGAATACAAATAATCGCAAGAAATGAATTTTATAACAGCCCCGAAGAAGATGTTGAAACATATCTCAGCCGCATCGATTCTGTCAGTATGAAAAACATAAGAGATTCTGCAAATACTTATTTTGACCTGACTGATTGGAATGTAATAATATTCCATTCAGAAAAATAAATAATTTTAATACTACTGAAACATTTTGCCATTTTATTTGTTATTACAGTAAATAATATGAAAATATTTTGAGACCTTTTTACTTCTGTTGTGTCATTATAATATACGAATTTGGAAAAAAAGGTAAAATCATGAAATTAATATTATCAATAATAATTAAATAAAAGGATTAGAAATGAAATATAAATTTTCATTATTGATATTATTAATTATAAACATTTTCCAGGCTTTTTCCGAAGATACGATTTTTGTTAAACCATCGGAATTGGAACCAAATTGGGGTTTATGGGCTTCTTGGGACCCTTTATGGGAGTCATTTTATTCGCCGCTCAATTCGGAAATTGTAAGTTTCCGAATTTCTCAGGATGGCAGGTATCTTGCTTATGTTGGGTATACTTTTACTGATAATGACAGCTTAAATTTTCATTTTTACGATACTCATGATAATAGGGAAATTTTTAAGACAATTTATTCAGGTGTTTTAGATTGGCCTTATTCATTTTGGTTTTTAGATTCTGTCAATGTTATATATATTCATACCTACCCACCGGATAATACCGGTCATTTTGAATATAAACTGTTGAAATTAAATCTTGAAACTCTGCAAACTGATTCTTTAACTTGTGGTACAGGAGAAAATAATTGTATGTTTGGGACAATTGGTGCAGATAGAAAAGGATACGTTACAGAAACAGAAAAAAAGATCTATAAAAGGTTAAATATAGATTCATCATTTAAATCAAGTCATCCAATTAATGAATCAATACCTAATTTTAATGAACCATTTGGTCCAAAATTTCCACCTTGCAATATAGCATATAGTTTATCTCAATTATATACTAGAGATTCAGGAGGTTTTTTAATTGATCTAGGTTTTTCAATTGTTCATAATTTTGATTATCAAAATAACAGGAGGGATTTTTATTATTCATCCATTCCGGTTCCTGATTCAAGTTGGTTACCTTTAGAAGGATATATATATGCAATTGGAACTTATGGAGAAATCTATTTACGACTTGGTTATATTTCGAAAGAGGAAAAAGCCAAAGGTAGAAATTGGCCAATTATTGGGAATAAAAATCCTTTTGATTCAGTTATGTTGGCAGCAAGAAGTACATGGGGATATTATAGGATTGATACAAGTGGTAATAATCTTGTTCAGCTTGTAAGATTCTGGGGTCCAAATCATAATCTCCAAGTTTCTTGTGATGGCACTATATATTATGAAATGATAAATATGGAAGATACAACATCATCAATATGGAAAATGAATAAGTATGGCAAGGACAAACAAATGGTATTTAATTTGAAGAAACCTGTTACTTCTGTAAATGAAAACAAGTTTTTTTCTAATGAAATTAATGGTATTTATTTAGCACCCAATCCTGCTTCCACATCAATTGATTTTATATATAAATTACAGTCATTAGGCATTGCACAAATAACATTGACAAACTCTTACGGTCAGCAAGTATATAGTGTAATTGTGTATAACATTAATCCTGAGGAGGAGCAAAGACATTCGATAGACATAAATAGTTTACCCAGCGGATTGTATTTTGTTACACTTCGTTCTCCCGCTGTGGTACTGACGAAGGGAGTGGTGGTAGTAAAGTAAATTATAAATTATAAATTTTGAATGTAACATTTAGAAAGTCAAAACACTGTTGGCATTTAAAATAAAAAAGCTCCGTATAAAAATACGAAGCTTGTAAAATACCAGAGTAATTATATATTATTTAATAATATTCTCAGTTTCGGGAATTTCAGGAAGCTGATAAGTAAGTTTGTTCTCATACATCTCCTTCATTGCGATGAATGTCGGCTTAGGAATTCTATCGAATTCACGGCTGATGGCAATTTGGTCAAAATTAACAGCATCAGTTTCGCCGGTATCGATAACATCTGCCATTCTGACGTTTAGCTCGCTTTTTATGAAATCGTTCACCTGCCTGGCTCTGAATCCCATGGCGACTATTGATTTATATATTACACCTTTTTCGGATTCTTTCATCCTGACCTTTACCGGATTTACAGTGTATATTTCCATAGTTTTTCCTGATTTTTAAAAAATAGAATAGCAAAAATAAGAAATTTTTTTTATTATTGCAACTTTATTAATCTTCATATAATATTAATGCTTATTGTTTATGCAAAAGCTTTATCATTCAATCAGCGAAGTCAGCGAGCTTGTTGACGAAGAACAGCATATTTTAAGGTACTGGGAAAAGGAATTTGAACAGCTCAGACCTAAAAAGAACCGTGGAGGCAACAGGATTTATTCCAATAAGGATCTGGTCCTGATTAAACTTATTAAAAAATTCCTGAGGGCGGATAAACTTTCACTTAAGGGTGCAAAGGAGCAGCTCGAAAGATTTATCGGGCAGGGTCAGGAGGCTACCCTGTTCGGTTCAACCGGAACTGCCTTTAATGATTTAAACATCGATTTAGTTAGAAAAAGCCAGAAATCCGGAACTGATTCCATTTTCGTAAACCGGAAAGAAATTCAGGAACTATATGAATCTTTAAAGGAATTATCCAATATTTTAAAATAAATTCTAATAAAAACAAATTAAGTGTTTGTCTTACCAAAGTCGGGCAAATTGATTTAATTATTTATATTTTTATTTAAGAATCTTTTAAATTAATTATTTTTTTTGTAGTTTAAATGTTTCAAATATTAAATAATGTTAGTAATATATTTACTTATATTATAATAATCAGGTTAAAAACAAGGAAAACGAAGGAATTAAATTATAAATTAAAAAAACGGGGTCAGTTTATATGGTACGTATAACAAAGATATTAATCGTATTATTAGTTGCGTGTTTTGTCATTGGCGAACTTGCATTCGCTAAAGGTCCTAAAGGTTTGACTTACAAGATGACAACCGTTGGAAAACATGCAGACGAGGTTTTGGGAGTGTTTGTGAATGAGGACAATTCCAAAGCTGCTACCTGCAGTCTCGATGAAACAATTAAAATCTGGAGCATACCGCAGAAAAAGGAACTTCTTACATTAACAGGTCATTTAGGACAGGTAAATAATATATCATTTTCAGGAAATGATAAATGGTTAGCCAGCGGTTCAAGCGATATGACCGTAAGGGTTTGGGATGTGGAAACCGGTAAGCAGCTTGAAGTTCTGAAAGGTCACACCGACCAGGTAATCGGGGTTTATTTCAGCCAGGATGACAGTTGTACTTTTATTGCATCTACAAGTTTCGATAAAACAGTAAAACTCTGGGATACCCGGTTGGGTAGTGAAGTGAAAACCCTGAGAGGACACACCGAACCGACAAACAATGTGGCATACAGTTACGACGGTAAATATCTCGCTTCGTGCAGTGATGACAAAACAATAAAAATCTGGTCAACAGATTTGCATACAAAAGAACCTATAATGACACTCAGGGGACATAATTCGCCGGTTTTGACCTGCCTTTTCAGTTTCGATAGTAAAGTCCTCGCTTCTTCCGATATGGAAGGATACATTAAAATTTGGGAGATGCCTTCTGGAAAACTTTTGAGAACAATAAAAGCACACGATGAGTTAGTTCAGGATGTTTCTTTTGCAGAAGATAATAAAACGATAGTTAGTGCAAGTCTCGACAAGAAATGTAAACTTTGGGATATAACAACAGGCAACAACTTAATGACATTCGATGCAAAAGTCGAAATATGGTCAGTTGACCTGATTAGCGACGCCAGTGTGATTATACTTGGTTGTGCGGACGGTACAGTCAGATTTTTAACTAAACAGAAATAGGAAAGGGAGGATAAAACATGAAAAATATAAAAAGAATGACTGTTGCAATTTTATTGATATTCACATTCGGATTATTTATCCAAAGTGAAGCAAAGGCACAACTAATTCAAACCGTTGTCGCTTTGACAGGTAATGTATTCGATGCTGTCAGCAAATCTCCTGTCACTGCTACTATCAAAATAACGGATGAAAACGGAAAGAGAGTAAACCAGACACGCAGTAATGCTATTGAAAACGGTTCATATTATGTTACCAGTTTGAAACCGGGGAAAACCTACTTCGTTAATATATCGAAAGAAGATTACTTCGAAGAAAAATTCAAAATAACACTCGCTAATACCGATAAATATGAGGAAATATCAAGGGACTTCCTGATTAAGCCAAAGGCAAAAGGAGTCAAGATTGCATTACCGGTTCCTCCGTTTGAATTGAATAAATCCAAACTGAGATATGGTGCTGAAGATTTGCTCGAAGGATTTCAAAGCACATTGGTAAATAATCCCGATGTCAAGTTCGAAATCGTATGCTATCCCGATAATGATAAAGATCCGAAAGCAAATCAGAAATTAACTGAGGAAAGATGCCAGTCGCTGAAGGATTATTTTACAGCTAACGGAGTTGAAGGAATGAGGTTCAAAGTTCAGGCTTCTGCAACTACGGACCCCTTGAAACCGCCCCCGACTTCAAAGATGGCAAAAGGTAAAAGATATATCGGTACATCATATATTGTAGTAACAGACTATTAATACTATAATTTTTTAAAATGCCATTTCGAATAAATAATTATCGGAATGGCTTTTTTTTATTTATGCTTTTTTAAAAAAATTGTATTTATTTTGCAGTAATTAAAATTATAAGAATCAAATCAAATAATTCGGGGAATAAATAATGATAAAAATTATACGAACAATAATTATAGCAGCGATTCTAATTGCACCGCATTTTTATACAATTGCTCAGGACAGGGAAATATCTTCAAATGAAATTGACAAATTGAAAAATATACCGACAAATTATTTTGTTGGCTTGTCTTTCACTAATATGGTTCCACAAAAAGAATTTTTCGATAATCTCCCGAAAAGCGGGCAGGGTTTTTCAATTTATGGGGGTTATAGTGCAGACCCGATGCCGTTGGCATTCGGATTGGAATTTGATTTTTTGTTTAACGGAAGCGGAACAAAATATCGAGTTATTAATGGTAAATTTCCAACTATAGATGTGAACTACAAGCAATCGGATACTGTATCAACACAAAGTATGGTAATTCCAATGAATTTATATGCTCGAATCCAACCTGATATCATGGGTTATATTTCTCCTTATGTAGAGTTTATTGTTGGACTAAGTGTTATGACTTTATCGGAAAATTATAATTCTGGTGTCGAATTCTTTTGGAATAAACCTGATACAACCTTTTTTGATACAACTGAAAGCCGATCGAGTTCTGCATTTCATTATGGTTTTGGTGTAGGTGCGATGTTCAAACTGGTGGATTTCGTGGGATTGCCGGCAAGCCATTCAAGTTTGAACTTTGATATCCGCCTTAGATATTTGTTCGGAGGTGAAGCTTCATATTGGAAAACCGACCGTGTTGATTTTGTCAATAACAAGCCAGTTTTTTATATTTCTGAATTCAAATCGAAAACAGATATGATTATTTTTAATGCAGGATTAGTATTCAGGTTTTAAATAATTGAAAATTGACAATTAAAAATTAAATATTTTTCCTATAACTGCGTTAATTTAAAAAAACGGAGATTATTATGCAGACAGTGGAAAAAATTCTTGACGATATTATGGCTCTCGATACTGATGATAGGATTCTTATATCGGATTTATTAAACAAAAGACGAATTGAAGAAGAACGTCAGCAAATTGCATTTCTGGCAAAAGAGTCATTAGAAGGAATACCATGCCGGAAAGTATAAGCCAATGACTGCAGAAGAAGGTTTAGAGGAACTTCAAAATTCGTAATTGATTATGTTACCCTGAGCTAAGTCGAAGGGTCACTCTCTTACGGAAGGGTAAGAGTAAGTATATAAAAATTTAATAGCTATATTCTTTGGATTTATTTAATTTGTAATAGTAATTAACTGTTTGTAAAATCATAGAATCACAAAAATCTATGAAAAACAAAAAGTACATTCTGAATTTACTTATTATAATTACTGTTTTTATAAGCACAATATCATGCTTATTTCCACAGGCAACTATTCCGATAAATCCAATAGTACAGGTGAGCAAACCAATTAGGTTTTTTGCAGGATTATCATATACAAATTCAATCCCTTTACATGATTATTCCCGGGATTTGATGCATTCACCAAAGGGGTTCAGTATTGATGCAGGAATCAAGCCACGGGATTATCCTTTCTCATTTGGAATTAATGTAGAATGCCTATTTTTAGATAATAAGAATTTTAAAAGTTCTTATGTATCCGGAACGTACTCAGATGGATGGACAAGCGGTATTAGTTTTCCATTTTATGGAAATGTCGGTTATGGGATGAAAGAAAATTCAGAAAATTATGATAAAAAGAGAAAAATTATAGTTCCGGTAAGTGTATTTGCAAAATTTGAACCTTCATTAAAGAAATTCTTCCGGCCATTCATTGAATTATCAGTTGGTGTAAATACACAATACGTTCTTGGTCTTCCTAATATACAAAGTAAATTCAACATATTATTGGAAAGATTGGAATTCGAATATTATTATTTGACTTACTTTTATGGATTAGCTTTAGGAACAAATGTTTATTTAAATGATATTTTTCAAACTCCTGATATTTTTTCTAATCTAATATTAAACATAAAATTACGTTATATAAAAGGAATTCGTTCTGCTTCAATATACCGGTATACAAACTTTTTTGAACAGGAAGATATTTTGCAATATAACCAAAATGAACAAGGACAAATTGATTTCATCTTTTATTCATTTGGCTTAGAATATCTATTTTGAAATTCCCCACACATGCTGTAAAATAAGATTAATGCATTTCAGAAGAAGTCACAGCTACGATGATAGATGATTATACATTAACCTCACGCTTTAGTGTGAGGTGGCGCGAACACAGCGACTGGTCCGGCGTCGTTTTCTCTTCACCCATTCTAAAGAATGGGGTTAATGTATACGTTCAGCTTACAACTGTAATATAGTAAGTTTTCTTTGCTTAGATAAAAAATATATCACCTCACAACACAAAACTTTCTTTTTAGTGTTTCTCTATTATTAATCACCTGAACAAAATAAAATCCATTCGGAAATTCTTTTGTCGGGATTCTTATTTCATCATCCGTTGAAAAATATTTTTCCTCGAATATTTTCGTACCCCATATATCATATATTTTTACAGCGAAATCGCTACTATTCATTCCATTTAATATTATGAAATCTTCTGCCGGATTGGGAGATAATGTTAGATGATTTGAAAAAACTTCTTCTACAGAATTTACTGTATCAACTATTGCATGAACTTTGGCAGAATAAAATGATAGATTTGAACATGGATTATTACCTAATGAATCTGTGAATTCACCAAGTTTAGTTGCGATAAATCTTAGCTCTATCTTTACTGCAGCACCCACATCTAATATTAAAGGTGTACCTTGATATGATATTTCAAATCCCTGGTCCTTATATTTTAAAATTAAAGAATCAATTAAAATTGGATGAGATTGCTCATTATATCCCATAACTTCTTTAATGACTGTATCAACTATTTTCAGTTTACCAAACTCGACATCAGGTTTGATATTTAAAAAATTTGATTCATAATTCACTACAATTGTAGTGTCATTTCCACTTCCGTCAATGAAGCTGATTACTAACTTTGCATCTTTCTTTTTATCAATCACATTTGCATTCCATTTTACACTGCCGCTTTCTCTTGGAATAAATTCATCAAAAGTAAAATCATAATTGAAAGAAGAATCAGGTTGAAAGATTATCAAATAGAGATTACTTCTATTGTTTGTATCATTTGGCAAATCTTCAACTTCGCCATCATTGATAGTTCCATCGCAATCCATAGAACATTTCGGTTGGGGTGCAATTGAATCATTTTTAGTCAAGTCCCACAAAGCAACACTAGCAGGATGTCCATAGGATTGCCAAGATGAAAATCCATAGGCATAAGCTCCAAACGGGTCATTTGCTCTTAACTTATATACACCGTAACCAGGTAATCTAATTGTTTTATAATAATATGTCTTCCCGTTAATTTGAGTAGAAAATGGTAATCCAACCTTAGGATCATTATTACTCATTTTTTCCCATATAAATTTACCATTTCTTGCAATTGCTATCTCAAGGTCATCAGGGTACTTTCCATCATTAGTAACTTTAAAGACAATATTCATATAATTAAATTCAAAATTATATCCATTTCCTTGTACTCCTGGTAAATTGAAAGTTATCTCTTTTTGAAACTGCTCATAAGGTGGCAGTACCATCATAAATGTATAGCTTTCTATATTATCATCAAGTTGCCCACAATTATATTGCTCAACATATATTGGCTTATCCGCAGAAAATACAATTGGTCTGGGAGTTCCTGTATCAGCTCTTAACATTGTCCACCCTGCATTTTCAATTCCCCCACCAGCAGTTAATGTATCTAAAGGAACTCCATCTCTATAAACAATAGTATTTGGTTCATTAGAAAAAATTTTTATGAATGAATTTTTTAATCTGCCATAAATTGGTGTATATAAATAATTTTTTTCCCATGAATAAGTTGGCAATTCCATCTCAATCAAAAAATTACAATAATTTGTATTTTCCGGGACATAAGCACAAAAATTACTTGATACGACACTAACCGGTTTTGTTGACAATATACGGCTACCCGATAAATCTGAATGATCTCCTGCACTGCTTATTAGCAGGACATCACCTTTTTGTAATGTATAATTTCGTGTTTCACCTTGTAACTGTCCTCCGGCTGTTTCTGAATCCGGGGAACCTCCCAATAGAAAATTCACTATATTATTATCATAAGGCGATACAACAGCTGTATGGCAGGGTAAAATATCTATATTAGTACCCGGATTACTCTTCCATGACGAAACTATATATTCTTTTCCAAGGGAAGTAACAGGTAAAGCAAGAAAGCTTTCACTATTGTATCCGTATCTTAATACACCGTAAACAATAATAGGCTTTTGAGTAGAAATATGTACCCCATAACCTCTATAAACCTGATCAGGTTCGGAATTTTCCCAAAGGTTTATTCTATAACATTGACCTAAAGCTGATGTTAATGTAAATTCAATAATATCGTTTGGTATAGTTGTTTGTGTTCTTATATAACCTTTACCAGTTATCTCAACTGTCACCTTCGTTTCAAAAGCTGAGGATATATAAATCATAATATCATTTTCCGGTATCCATTCTGATGTGGGATTAAATGTAATCCAAAATTCAGTCCCTGCATTATTTGCACCAAGCAATTCAGGAAGTTTTTCTTTAAATTCAGTAAGATTGAAATCTTTTGCAGATGAGCTAATTAAATTGAAAATTACCAGCAATACTGATATGATTACAAGTAAATGTTTTGTTTCCATTTCAAACCCCGAAAAGAATTATCAATTATTAACAGTTGTCTCATTGCAATAACAAAAAATAAAGAAAAATGTTACAGTGTGAGCAAATAAAATTTATAATATTTTTTTTCAGCTATCAGAGTGTGTATTTTTATTTTGATTCTTTTAAAAATAAACCCCCGAACCCCTTTTGAAAAATGGGTCTGTTGATGTAGGTTTAGGCAAGGATTCAGAATCAATCCTTCGATTACGCTCAGGATGGCATGGTCCAGAATGACATTACGCCTACAGCCTATTGCCTATAGTCTAATAAGCTAATTGTGAATTGTTAATTACTAATTTTTAATTGATTAAAACTTTGGCACCGGATTTGCGTATATACATAGTGTGTGCATAATTAATTTATTGGTGAAGATATGAGTAATACGGCAATGAAAACAGGATTGGTTCTTTTAGGAACAGGCGGTCTGCTCCTTTTGGGATTCCTTTCCAGGAAAAACGGGAACAGGATAAGCAAATATTTTGAGAACTGCAGAATGACTTCTGCAAAGAAGAAAATACAACCTGAAAAGATAAACTTTTGTTGAAGATGACAGGTAAGGGAAAAATAACAGTTTGCATTTTTTCTCTTGCTCTGATTTTTGCAGGATGTCAGCCGAGTGTGCGATTTACTTCAAATAAAAAGCCGTTAAATAATTCGACTTATAGTAAACCCGATAAGACAAAAACAAAAGGTGTTCCCCCCAGTTACAGCCCTGAAACTATTGGGGCTGAGCGTTACCTTATTATAGAAGAAGCTGAAAACTGGCTCGGTACGCCATATTGCTATGGCGGCTACAGTAAAGATTGCACCGACTGTTCAGGTTTTGTACTGAATATTTTCCAAACGGCAGGAATTGTACTTCCCCGAACTGCAGAAACACAATTCGAATTTGGCAATGATGTTAGTGAAAATGATATGGAACCAGGAGACCTGGTTTTTTTCAGGGACAAATCCAGAATTTCACATGTCGGGATTTATGCGGGAAACAACGAATTTATTCATGCTTCGATTTCAAACGGAGTAGTCAGGCAATCCTTAGATGATTTCTATTACCGGGAGCATTATGCAGGTGCCAAAAGGGTGATTCAATAATAATAGTGTCAGGAATATTGCTTGACAGTGGAAAATATTTTACACAGTTCTTTTGTGAATAGCCACTATTTTTAAGTAGTGGTGAAGTGTAAACCACGGCATCGGGAATTATCCCAGAACTATAAGTGACTAAAGTCGAAATGAGGTCAAAACCCGAACACCTGTCTAAAGATAGGTGCTATTCATATTGAAAATTCCTCTGCCTCATTATTTCGAATAAAATTATTCCGGAAGTAACAGAAGCATTTAATGAAGAGACCTTACCGTATAAGGGAATTTTTACCATGAAGTCGCATTGATTTATTATTCCGGGTCTAAGCCCTTTACCCTCACTTCCAATGAGTAGGACTGTAGGTTGATTGTATATATTTTCTGTATAAAGTCTGTCAGATTCGGATGAACTCCCGATAATCCAAAATCCATTTTCTTTTAAATTAATCAATGCTTGTGACAGATTATTCACTTTAGCAACCGGAAGATGGCTCAACGCTCCGGCAGACGCTTTTACAGCAATCGCAGTTATAGGTGCTGAGTTGTGTTCAGGAATAATTATTCCCGCAGCACCCGAACATTCTGCGGAACGGGCAATGGCACCGAGGTTATGAGGGTCAGTGATTCCGTCAAGGGCAATAATAACCGGTCGTTTATTATTTTGGAATGCAGTTTCAACCATCTCTTCAAGTGTTACTGTTTCAAAACTGCGAATGATTGCAATAACACCCTGTGTTTTTGCGCCTTTTGGCAGTTCATTCCTTTCGAGCTCCCCGAATTTCCTTTTATCTAAATTCGAGCATTTTATACCTGCTTTCTTTGCTTTTGAAAAGAGCGTATTGACTGAATCGCCAGATGTTCCAAAGCATACATAAATTTTCTCAATTGATTTACCCGAAGCTATTGCTTCGAGAACAGGATTTCTCCCGAAAATATAATTCTCTTCTTTTCCCATAATTCAAAATTAAATATTACTTTGTAATTTTTGTATGATTGATTCAATAAATGGTTCCATAGCTTTAGGAACAACATTTATGTACAAGTCAGGCTCTATCATTTCGACTTCCATCAAATAGAATTTGCCGTCAGAGGCAACTCCA
This sequence comes from Ignavibacteriota bacterium, assembly GCA_016219595.1. GTDB lineage: Bacteria > Bacteroidota > Ignavibacteria > Kapaibacteriales > UBA2268 > XYC2-FULL-35-21. Next base: position 43,194 of record JACRLY010000017.1, read on the forward strand.
TCCACTCGAACATACAAACACTTATTAAGATAATAATCAGCAATTTCCTTAGCCGATTTATAAACGAATTCCGGAGCTTTTCTATTAAAGTAAGTTCCGCCATAATCGTTCTGAACCCGGTAATCACCTTGCTTAGGCATTTTTAGTATAGAATAATGGTAGCCATTGCTAAAGAAAATATTAGCCCATTCCCCCTCTGTTTGGATATCCTCAATATATTTTTGAAGGATGAATTGCCTTCCTTTAAATATATCGGTAATTTTCCCGTTCATCAATAATTGTTCCACCCGTGAGAATGCAAAAGTGTCTGCAGCTCCTGCTGAAATGGCGGGTTTGATAACGATTTTCTTCCAATCAGTCTGAGATACAATTTCCGATATTTGTGGTAAATCCTCAGGTTCGAGGAACATTGATGGAACAATATTGAATCCGGCTTCATTCAGATTTTTAAGATAAAACTTATGCATGTTGTCTTTCATTATGTTCGCAGGATTCCATATTGGAATTTTATTTATTTCGATGAAATCAAGCAAGTCTTTAAATTCGCGGTGCCGAAGATGATAACCCCATGCAGTTCTCATTATCAGCATGTCAAAACTATCCCACTTTAAATTCGGCTTGTCCCAGATTACCGGTTCTGCCTTTATTTCCCTATCCCGGAGCTTTATAATAATCTCCCTGTCATAGCCGAGAAGTTCAGGTTGTTCGTTCGATGTTATAAATCCGATTTTATTCATTTATTTAATTATAATCATTTGAATTAATCAAATTGATAAAAGGTCTTATTTACTCATAATAAAAATAAAGAAAATCAAAAAAAGAACAGTAAGTGTTTTTTTTTTATTTTCAAATTATTATATTGTAAATACGAATATTCAATTATTTATCAAGGCTCTTATATGAATTATGAACTATCCGGCAAATTAGTCGAAAAATTCGACATTCAAAAGATTGGCGAAAATTTCCAAAAACGTGAATTTATCCTCGAAATCGTTGACAGCAGAAACGGTACTGATTATACCGATTACATCAAATTCCAGCTTGTAAAAGATAAATGCAGTGTGCTCGACAATTTCGGAATTAACGAGGACATCAAAGTTAATTTTAACATCAGGGGCAGAAAATACGAAAAGGAAGGAAGATTGAATTATTTCACCAGCCTTGAAGCCTGGAAATTAGAAAAATTGGTTGCCCTGAGAATGGATAATTAATTACTATCTTCACACAATTTAATAAGTTAATATTAATACTCGGATGATTAACCTCATAAGTGGGTTATTTTAAATTTTATGGTTGATAATCCTTAGTGTTAATATTTTTTTTTAGTAATCTTACTTTACTTTTACCACAAGTTTTGAAAATTCTTTATCTCTGCTGATTAACTTCAGAATATATGTGCCTGTTTTCAAATCGGCGGTTTCAATTATTCCTGAATAATCAAATTGTTTTAAAGTGCCTTTTCTAATTAAATTCCCTAACACATCGTATAGAATAAAATCAAATTTTTCGAAAAATTGATTATTGGATTTAATAATTATTTTATCATCAAAGGGACATGGAATTGCTAAAAAGGAATTATTATTTTCTAAATCTTTATCGTTTATAACATTAGTATTTTTTACGGGAAATGCTAAAATTGTAAATGAATTCGGAGGAAAATTATAAATGTTGTTAAATATAATTTTATTATACTTTGGTGTTATTTTATTTGGTTCAGCCGGTGAATTCATATCCCAATAATTTTGACTGCTTAATTCATAGACTTTAACAGTTAAGTTCTCAGAAAACAAATTGCAAAAAATTAATGTTTCTGCACTATCTGTTGAGTGCCTGTTGACAACAGAAAGAAATAAAGTGTCATCAGTGGATGTAGCCACAGCATCGAGCCATTTAACATTTTTGGGACTCCATGGAATTTTCTCTTCGGGTACATCGAACGTTGGAGACATAATATCGACGGGGTATGATTTTGAACCGGAATGATTACTCATAAGCATAGATGCATAATATGGAGCTCCTCCGAATATTTGTCTTTTCTGACTAATCGAGTCAAATCTGCTGATTAATATTCCTGATTCGACAAAAACAGTTCTTTCAGCAAGGACAAATGACTCGGGATTACGCATATATACATGCATATTTAATGCATCTGCCATTGCAGTTTCCATAGTCCAGCTTCTTATATCATTCACCCATCCAAGAGCATGTTGTGACCACCATTCGGTTGAGCCTTGTTTTACTTTTGGATAATAAGATGAGTCGCATAACCATTTGAATACATCGTTTAAGCATCGTTCAACATAATAAATCGGTCCGCTGAGAAAATTCAAATGATAGGTAGTTTCATCACTTTCAATTGATGCATTGGCATGATGCCAGCCGTAAATATCAACTTTATCACCTGCCGTATTCATAAGTATATTAAAATACTCAAATCCTTTCCAGATATTTCCGTCAATCATAATATTAATTGTGCTGTCAGTTGACTTCATAGCATCATAATACAATAAGTATCTTTTTGACATATTGTCAGGGTCATTGTATTGTTCATTTCCAACTTCCCAGTATTTAACATTATAAGGTTCGGGGTGTCCATTCGCTGCTCTAATCGAACCATATTTTGAATCTGATGTTCCATTGCAATATTCCACCCAGGAAGCAGCTTCTTCAGGAGTTCCATGAACAAAGTTGACAGTTAAATGTGGTTCAGCCCCAATCATGCGGCAAAAAGAAATAAATTCATCTGTACCGAAATCAAATCTTTGTGATATGCTTTCGAAGCACAAGTTAGGTGATGTCCTGTTATCTATATTTCCTAATCCATATTGCCAATGTGCTGCTGAAATGTCTGCAAAACTACCACCGGGATAACGCAATAATCCTGGTTTTAAATCTTTAAAAAACTTATAGAATTCATTACGCACTCCGAAAATATTATTTTGAGGCATAAATGATGATTCATCAAGTTCAACAGAGCCGTTCCCTTTTATTGATAAAGCAAGATTAGCATAATTTTCACCAGGGAGATAAGGTACTATTATTCTGACCTTATTCCAGGTAGTATCAGGTTTCCCTAAAAAAGTAGTAAATAATACTCTATTTAAAGTACTGTCATATAAAGTTAGATTTAGTTCCTGAATTGTACTGTCTCCCTTGATATAAACATAAAATTCATTCGCTGATGAATCAGTTAGAAAAACATGTTGATAAATACCAAAAACACCTTCAGTATTAGTCCTTGAAATTCTTTGCAGATATTTTCCGTTTTGATTAATTCCTCCTTCAACTAATAACCAATTACCTTCTGAACCATCAATTTGAAGTGGTTTCCATGGGAAAGCAATTCCGTATCCGTCTTTGTCCTCCATATCGAATCCCCTGTCTACCAGTTCCTGTGCTGTCATACCGAATGGTCCGTTCATATAATTTTTAATAAATTCTATAAAACTACCGAAAAACAAAGGGGTAATTTTACTCGGTAATGGTGTTTTTGCATTCACTTCAATTTTTGAATCAAAATTACCTGCTTCTGCCAAATATGAAAAAAGTAAAAATAATAGTAATATTATTTTCTTTTGCATGATTCTTCCTTTTATTTATTTCCAATATTGTCTGTCAAGACTTCTGTACTGAATTGCCTCACTTATATGTTCGGATCTGATTTTCTCTGATTGAGCGAGGTCTGCTATTGTTCTGGATACTTTCAAAATCCTGTCATATCCTCTTGCAGAAATTCCTATCTTGTTCATTGCCATTTTCATCAGGTCCTGCGAAGGTTCATCGAGTTCGCAATATTTTTTTATTGCCTTAGTGTTCATATCTGCATTTTTGAAAATACCTTTACTCTTTTTAAATCGTTCAGCCTGGATATTACGACAATTAACAACCCTTTCCCTTACATTTTCCGACGGCTCCCCCATTCTGTTAGACGATATTTCCTGGTATTTGACAGCCGGTACTTCAACATGAATATCAATTCTGTCGAGTAATGGTCCTGAAATTCTTGAAAGATATCTTTGAATCTGGGTAGAATTACATTTACAATCCTTTTGAGGATTTCCCCAATTACCGCATGGGCAGGGATTCATCGAACACACTAACATAAAGTTTGCAGGATACTCGATTGTCATCTTTGTGCGCGATATATTTATCTGTTTTTCTTCAAGGGGCTGTCTTAATACTTCAAGTACGTTTCGGGCAAATTCAGGCAGCTCATCGAGAAATAATACTCCGTGATGAGAGAGTGATATTTCTCCCGGTTTAATTTTACTTACACCACCGCCAACAAGTGCGGCATCAGAAATTGTGTGATGGGGCGAACGGAATGGACGAACAGTAACCAATGCTTCTCCCGGAGATAAAATTCCGGCAATTGAATGAATTTTGGTTGTTTCAAGTGATTCTTCTATTGTCAATGGCGGAAGAATAGTAGGAATTCTTTTTGCGAGCATGGTTTTTCCCGAACCCGGAGGTCCAATCATGAGCATATTATGCCCTCCTGCTGCGGAAACCTCTAATGCTCTCTTGACATTTTCCTGCCCCATTACGTCAGATAAATTCAAATGATAATTACTCTGGTTTTTTTCAAATATCTGCTTTACATCTACCTTCCTGGGTTCTATATTTTTTGTGCCGTTCAGATATTGCACAACCTCTACTAAAGTTTCTGCAGGAATGACATCAATGCCTTCAACAAGAGCCGCTTCGTCAGCATTCAAATGGGGTAATATCAGCTTTTTATAACCATTTTCCCTTGCTTCCATTGCAATCGATAAAGCTCCGTGTATCGGTCTTAAAAAACCTTCCAGTGCCAGCTCTCCGAGTGCTATTGTTGAATTCAACGATTCTGAAGGAAATTCATCCTGTGCAGCTAATATCCCGAGGGCAATCGGTAAATCGAAACCGCTGCCTTCTTTTCGAATATCAGCCGGTGCAAGATTGACGGTAATCCTCATTGTAGGAAATGGAAGACCTGAATTTTTTAATGCTGAAATAACTCTTTGTTGTGCTTCTTTTACGGCAGCATCCGGAAGACCAACCATAAAAAAATTAACTGCAGCTTTTTCAATATGTGTTTCGATTTCCACCAAAAAAGCTTTTATACCTAGGCAAGAAGCTGAAAAGACCTGAGAATACATCAATAAACCTGTATATTTAACAATCTATAATATTAATCAATTTATATTCAACCAAGCAGTTATTCAAAATAGTTAAATTATTTCAAAAAAACAGGATGAAAGCAAAAATATTTTTTATTAATTCATTATAGATTATATTTATATTGCTTATAATAATTTATTTTTTTGAATGTTTAATAGATTTTATAAATAAAATTATAAACAGAAATGTTAACATTAAAAGAATTTGCAAATGCAACTGAATATTTTATAGTGGCTCACCGTGGTTCGTCGGGTACAGCTCCGGAAAATACTATGTCTGCTTTCAGAGAGGCTATCGAAGCAGGTGCAAATATGATTGAAACTGATATTCAGCTTACATCCGACGGGCAATTGGTAGCATATCATGATTTGAAAATGTTAAGAAAAACCAACGGCGAAAATAATATTTACGAATTAACGCTTGAAAACCTTCAGAAACTCGACGCCGGAAGCTGGTTCAGTGATAAATTTACAGGTGAGCGAATTCCTTTATTGGAAGATATTTTCAATTTAATCAAAGATAAAATTTACCTTTTGATTGAAATTAAAGTTCAGAAATCCGGTGGTAATATTATACTTATCAATAAACTAATAAACATGCTCAATCAATATGATATGACTAACCAGGTTCTGCTTGCTTCTTTCAATTACAAATTGTTAAATGAATTAAAAGGTCTTATGCCCGAGCTTCCACTCGGAGCAATAAAAATTCCATTCGATATCAGAAAACCATCAACAATCCACAAAGAAACCGGTTGTGATGTTTATATTTGCTCTGTCAATGAATTAAACGAGGGACTCGTAAACAATGCATCAGAAAGCGGTATATTTTTGGGCGCTTATTCCGTAGATAGCGAAGATGACCTTAAAACTGCTTTTAAATACAATGTAAAAGCAATAGGAACGAATTATCCTGCAAGAATAAACGAGTTGTTGATGGGAATGAAAAATAATGATTTATTATTTCGAAAATATTGATATTGCTTTATGAAAAATAAATTGAAAATTTACCTTGATACTTCAATAATAAATTTCCTTTTTGCAGATGATGCACCTGAAAAGCGAGATGTCACAATTGACTTCTTTGAAAACTTCATTAAAAAAGAAACTTATGATGTATATATTTCAATATTTGTTGTTCAAGAAATTAATGCTACAAAAGATTTAATTAAAAGAAAGAAATTATTAGATGTTATATCAGATTATCAAATGAAATTCATTGAACCCGTAGAAATGGATGAAATCCAAAATCTTAGTGATAAATACATTGAAGAAAGTATAATCCCCGAAAAAAATTACTTTGATGCATATCATGTAGCTATTTCCACAATTAATGAAATGAATTATTTGGTTAGCTGGAATTTCAGACATCTTGCAAATATTATGAAAGAAAAGATGATACAATCCGTTAATATCAAAAATGGATATTTTAATGAATTACGAATAATAACACCAATGGAGCTGATAGATTATGGAACCAAAAGTATCTAATGCTCAGATTGAAGTCTGGGAGTGGAAAGTAAGAGCTTATGAATCGATTAAAGACATTCCGAAAGATAAAAGGATTGAATTCATTATGAAGTCTGTACAAAATACTGTTGATTTGATAAAAGTGAAACAGAAAGAAAATCTTGAACAAGTTATTTATTGATAATTAAAGCAATAAATTGATGACACAAGTGAAAATCTCAAGTATAACTTCAAAGCAATAGGAACGAATTATCCTGCAAGAATAAACGGGATATTGAATCGACTGAAAAAAAAATATTATTTATAAATCAATCCATAAATTCCGAAACTAAGCATAATGGAATTACTTGAATATGATGAATTTATGTTTGGATGAGCAGATTTTGTATTCATTAAATTGTAACTTAATAAACCAACAATTCCTAAGTGTTTTGTAATTTCAATAATAATACCGCCTCCAATTTTTACTGTCGTTTGTGTAAAATCATCACTAAATAAGGTATATGCAAAACCTAATTTAAAAAATGGATAGGTAGAACTTTATACACTTCCAAATGCATATCCAATTTCTGGTCCTATACTAAAAATTGTACCTTCTGAGGCAACTAAACTAATAGAACCTCCTATAAACAGATTTTGAACAATGAAATAATCGAATACAGGATTTAAATATAGAACATTTGTTCTGTCGCTTGAACCTTCACTACCTTCACTTGTAAAACCTGCTGTACCGCCGATAATCATAGCACCTTTATCAATGGCAAAATTTTGTGAGAATACATGAATTGTTGACATGAAAAGAAATAAAAAAACTACTAAAAACTTCTTCATAATCACCTCTAAAATGAATATTGAACAATTTTTACTTTAGGATTTTTCCAATGTAGTAATTTTTTTCAATATTATTATTATTAATACTCAATTTTTTTTATTGATTACATAATTTTATAAAATATAATAATAATATCAATCTGGAAATTATTATCAATTATGCGGTTATTAATAAACAAATTTAGTTTGCCATAAAAGCTGTTTGGCTTTTTTCTTTTCTGTATCTGAAACATAATTTTGACGTAGTTGTAATAATTTCAAGTTAGTGAGTTTGTATAGATCAGGAGGAAGTTTTGATATTTTATTTTGATTCAAAATAAGATATTGCAGATTTTTCAAATAGGAAATTTCATTAGGAATAAAATTTATATCATTATTTTCAAGATTCAAAATCTGAAGTTGTTGAAGATTTGCAATCTCCTGCGGTATAGATGAAATCCTGTTATTTGACAAATTTAAATTTATCAATTTATTCAGTGTGCATATCTCAGTACTAAACCGGTTCAACTCATTCAAACCAGCATCGAGATAGACAAGATGGGATAAACCTGAAATAGAAGAAGGTATATTCCTGAGTTTATTACCCCTGATATTCAATGTTAATAAATTAGGTATTAAAAAAATTTCTTCAGGGAAACTGATACTTTTATTAAAATTAAAATCAAGAGTCTGAAGATTTTTCAGATTTGAAATTGTATTAGGTATATAACTGATGGAATTGCTGTCAATCTTCATATAAATTAGTGCTCTCAATCCCGAAATCTCAGGAGGAAGAGTAGATAGATTATTTGAACCCAAATCGAGTGACCTCAGCAAAGTCAGGTTATTAATAGTCTTTGGTATTTTTGATAATTTATTATCATTAAGATTTAGAATTTTCAATTCCTTCAATTGTTGAATTCTTACAGGAAGTTCGACTATACGGTTATGGTTTAATATTAGAATTTCAAGCGACCTGATTTTAAAAATAGATTCGGGTAATGTAATAAGATTATTATATGAAAGATTCAGGTGTTTCAGGTAATTAAGAAGATGAACATTATCAGGCATTTTACTGATATTATTCCCGGAAAGTTTGAGTGTATTCAATTTTCTAAGGTATACGATTTCTTCCGGAAGTTCATTTAACTGATTATAACTCAAATCGAGAGACTCTAAATTTTTCAGTACAGAAATTTCAGCAGGAAGGTTTTTGAATCTATTATTTGCAAGATTAAGAACTTTCAGATTTTTCAGAGTCCAGATTTCACTTGGTATACTGCTGATTCTGTTATTGCTGAGGTCCAGAACCTCAAGATTGCCGAACGATGCGATAGTCTGAGGAATTTCATTTAAATTACTGTTGCTGAGATTAAGTCTTAGTATTTTTGAAGCATCTTTTTTTAGTTCGTCGACAGTTGAAGAAGACTTTGTGTTTAATGGTAATGGTTTCCCTCTTTTAAGCTGTACTTCAATGCTTTGAGTATATTTTTTCCCCTGGGGATATAAAATACAATTCAAAGTTATAATAAGAAAAATATAATAAAATACTTTTATCATAATCAAAAGTCTAATCTTCAAAATAAAAAAAACAGCTTAGTTTGGCTGTATTTCATATCTAAAAGACTGATTTACCTTTTAATTATTTTTCTCTTGTCAACAGTAAATTTTCTTTCTGCCTGCTTTGCAAGTTTAACAAAAGGAAGTCCTATCAGAAGATAAATACCTGCAACAAGCAATCCCAATCCCAAATGGTCGAAGTACAAACCTGATAACTGAGTATAAACCTGTGTAAGTTCCACCATAGTTATAACTGATACTAATGAGGAATCTTTCAGTAATGAAATAAAGTCATTAGTCATAGGAGGAATTACCAATCTAATTGCCTGGGGCAGGATTACATGCCTCAGTGCCTGGTTCCTGGTCATACCAAGTGATATAGCAGCTTCCATCTGCCCTCTTTGTACAGAGAACAGGCCTGCCCTGTAATTTTCTGCTTCGTATGCTCCATAGTTAAGCCCCAGACCAATGACACCTGCTATGAAAGGTGAGATTTTTATACCGATTTGAGGCAAAGCATAAAAAATAAAATAAAGCTGTATTAATAATGGAGTCCCGCGAATAAGTTCGATAAACATTACAGATAATCCGGAAAAAGGCTGAGGGGCATATACCCTGAGTAAAACAAGAATTAATCCCGCTGTAACTGCAACCAGCATTGAAAGAATTGACAATCCGATTGTTACGAGTGTAGCCTCACCGAGCATTGGCATAAAACCAATATATCGTTTAAAAATCTTTATAAATGTGGTTTTTTCACCTTGTGTTTCCAGGTATTCCTTGTATTTTGTTGGAGGAACATTCGTTTCCCTGTGGTCGTTAATATAACCTGCCATCATAAAATTCCACATTTTCCAGCTATCGAGAATCTCCCGGAGTTTCCCGCTTTTCTTCAGCCTGTTTATCGATTTATTTATTTTTTCTAATAACAAGGTATCGGATTTTTTCAGGACAATTCCGTAAGTAACTTCTCCTATAGGCTGCCCTGTAAGTTTCAATGAAGGATTCCATCCTGCATAATAGATTGCAATCGGTTCATCGAGAAGAACAGCATCTAATCTGCCAAATTCAAGGTCTTTATATGAGTTTGATTCATCATCATAAGCTCGAATATCAATTCCACCCTTTGCTTCGAGAATTCTTTGGGCAAGTGAACCATCTAATGTACCAACAACTTTTCCAACCAAATCGGACAAGGTTCCTATTCCATCCTCGTCGCGACGAACAACAATCTGCTCGTAGGTCATATAATATGGAATTGAAAAATTGACGGCTTCCATCCTGTCTTCGGTTATCTCTATACCATTGATTGCTACGTCATAGTCGTCTCTGCCGAGTCCCATGATTAATCCGTCCCACTCGTTCTGGACGTGTTGGGCTTTCCAGCCGAGGTCTTTTGCAATCTCATTAATTATATCAACTTCAAAACCAATTAACTGTTTAATATTTTTTGGATTCTGGAAAACATATGGAGCCCCGCTTGAAGCATCGGCACCGTATCTTAAAATCTTTTTACCGGGTTGTGCATACGAATATGATGATACAAATACCATCATTAAAGTAACAAACAATAATTTTAATATATTCGTTTTAATAATACACATATTCATTTAATCTCTGACAATACTTAAATACTGTTTTGTTCTAGGGTCCCTCGGATTATTGAAAATTACATCAGGATTACCCGATTCCACAATTTTACCATCTTCCATATATATTACCATGTCCGAAGCCGTTCTGGCAAAATGCATAGCATGAGTAACTATTATTTGTGTCATACCTTCATTATGCAAATTCCTCATAACTTGTAACACTTCTTCTACAAGCTCAGGGTCGAGTGCAGATGTAGGTTCATCGTAAAGCATTACATGAGGTGACATGGCAAGTGCCCTGGCAATTGCCACTCTTTGAGCCTGCCCGCCTGAAAGCTGATAAGGATAGCGTTTCATGAAATCTTTTAAACCCACTTTTTCGAGAAGTTGTATCGCTCTGCGAATCGATTTTTCTTTCTCTTCTCCCTTAACAACTATAGGGGCTTTTGCAACATTCTCCAATACTGTAAGATGGGGAAAGAGATTTAAATTCTGAAATAACATTCCTACCCTCGAACGGAGAATCTGCACTTTGATATGAAAATCTTCATCTAACCCGGAATCATCATCGGTTTTTTTGAATGGGGTTTTGAAACCTTTCCTGATATTACCTGCCCGTTTTCGGAATGATTTGGAAATATCAGCATCGGATTTTGCCAGAGACAAGGTTATTCCTGCTATTCTTAAAGTTCCGGAATCGAATAGTTCTAGGCAGTTCAAACATCTGAGCAAAGTAGTTTTGCCGCATCCGGACCTGCCTATTATGGAAACCAGATGACCTTTTTTCACCTGCAGGTCTATACCCTTTAATACGTGTATTTTCGGGTAATGCTTATGTAAATCTTTAATGTTAATGATATCATCTCCACTACTGAGATAATTCATATTATCATCGACAACAACCTTCATATCTTATAATACAAAACCAAAAATTATTTTCAGAACTTAGCATATTAAAAAAAAATAATTAATAAAATTTTCAGGAATAATAAAAGAAATAAATTTATTGGACTGCATTCCCCTGATTATTATCATTATTATTATTTATGAACATAAGCTAATTGAATATATTTCTAAAAAAATTATTATATGTATTTATACCTTGGTTATTCATATTTTTTTTTATTTAAATATCCCTGAATGATTAATCTTTTTTAATTAAAATTTATTTGTCTTTATAACATAGATATTATATATTGTTGATTCTTTGATTTTCTAATAATGATTTTAATGATATTGAATAAGAATAAATACATCATATTAAAGGCTTTATTTGCTGTTACCGCCTTTTATTTTATTGGGGCAACTGCTCTATTATCACAGACAGTTAAACAAAATACATTTAAGAAGCCAAAAAATGAGACTGAAACTTTTTACATTTTTCCTGATGAGTACTCTGAACTCGATGAAGTTCCATTACCCTCAGCCGATGGCGATGAAAGAATAAAAAGCAATCTTGAGAAATCACGTCAGAAATATGTGCAGGCATTAGCCTTTGTTCAATCAAAAGATACGGTTAATGCAATAAAAAGTTTTGAAAATGCGATTCAATATCTGAATAATATTTCAAGTTTCCCGAATATTAAACAAAACAGTTCATTTAACGAGCTTGCTCATTCAATTAGCGAGGATTATGAAACATTCATAAAGGACCTTGATAATCTGGATGACGAATCACAGTTATTCATAATCAGGGACAGGTTTTACCGCCAGGTGGAAAAGATTGAACCGAAAATATTCCCTAAATTTAAACAGCTCGAACTTCAAAAAGAAATAAAAAATAAAGAAGGAAAAACGATAGCCGGCGAAGTTTCCAAAAATCCTAATGTTATTAAAGAATTGACAATTCCTCTTGTAGAAAATGAATATGTGCAAAAATCACTCACTTTCTTAACTGAAAATCCCGGAAGGAAATTCTTTATCAAATGGCTTGAGAGAAGCGGCAAATGGTTTCCGATGATGAGAAGAATTGCACATGAAGAAGAGGTGCCGGAAGAACTTATTTTTCTTTCGATGATTGAAAGCGGATTGAATCCGAATGCAGTATCCAGGGCACAGGCAGTTGGTCTTTGGCAATTTATCAGATCAACCGGTGAATTGTACGGATTGAATGATACACCATCGGTTTGGATGGATGAAAGACGCGAACCGGAGAAATCCACAAGAGCCGCAATGAGGCATCTCAGGGATTTATTCAGTGAATTCGGTGACTGGCATTTGGCATTGGCGGCATATAACTGCGGAAACGGAGGTGTGCGGAGAGCAATGAAGAAATTCGATAATGATTCGATACCTCTTGATTTTTGGACTATTCGCGAAAAACTTCCGAGAGAAACAAGGAATTATGTGCCATTATACATTGCTGCGGCTAAAATTGCTCTCAACCCAGAAGAATATGGAATAAAAATCTCAGAAATAAAATTTGATGATGAGTACAAATACGACACATTCATTTTAAAAGAACCTGTCAGTCTTTCGGTTCTGTCAAAATGCCTTGACCAAAATTCAACTGAAGATGAGATAAAAAAAATGAATCCTGAGCTGATAAGAGCTTTCACTCCGCCCGATGTAACTGATTATGTATTGAAAATACCAAAAGGGAAGAAAGAACTTTTTACTGCCAATTTCAATCAGTTGACACCCGAAGAGAAACAACCCTGGTTCATTCATCCGGTTGAAAAAGGTGAAACCATATCCTCAATCAGCAGGAAATATGATATACCTAAAACGGAATTGGTTGATGCAAATAATTTGAAAGGTTATAAGGTAAAACTTCAGCCCGGAACAGAACTGAGAATCCCTGTGAAATTTTCCGATATTGCACAGAATTTCAGGAACGGCAACGGAAATTCTAACGACAATGGAAGTGATTTAGGTAAAAGTAACGGGAACAGCCAGGATGATTCAATACAAATCATTCACACTGTTAAAAAAGGTGAAACACTTTACAGCATATCTAACAGCTACAGGGTACTCTTAGATGATTTAAAATTATGGAATAATTTACCGCAGGACAGTAATAACATTGCAAGCGGAAGTAAATTAATAATAAATACATATAAACCGGGTAAACCGAAATTAACCTCACTCAAAGGTATCATAGCTGATTCGCAAACTTATCATTCAACAAATGAAAAAGATACATTAAAGGTAAAAAATAATAATATTAAAGAAAGCCAGATTTCTCAAAATACAGATTCAGAGAGTGACACACAAGGTTCAAAACCAATCAAAAAAGAAAAATCTAAATCCTCAAGAAAGCACAAAGTCCGTAATGGCGATACTTTATCTTTAATAGCAAAAAGATATGGAGTAAGTGTCAATTCATTGGTAAAAGCTAACAAGAACATCAAACCCGACAAATTGAGAATCGGTCAGGTAATAAAAATTCATTGAATATAATATTCCCTTTTTTTATAAATATTTATTCATAAAGAGACCTTTTATTCTTGTTTTGAATTTGTATATTAGTCTATAATAATTCGAATTAAAAGTAAAATTAAAATTGATTTAGCTGACACACATAAATTAATCAAGGAGAATTTTATGAAGAGGTTGCTTGTTACTTTTTTGTTATTTGTGATTCTTTCAAATTCAAATCTTTTTTCCCAGACTAATCCCGATAACATCGAAAAGATGTACTACCTGTGCAAGGTTTGGGGGTATCTGAAATATTTTCATTCTGAAGTGGCTAAGGGTATAATGAATTGGGATTCTGTACTTTATAAGTCAATTACCGATGTAACGGCAGCAGGTACAAAAGAAGAATTCAATGATGTACTGTTGACACTGATTAGTAAGGCAGGTTCGATGGATATCCCTACGACGCAACCACCTGTTATAGAAGACAGCCTGAAATATAATCTGGATTTGAGTTGGTTTAACGATGATATACTCAGTGATGAGGTCAAAGCGGAACTCGATACTGTTAAATCAAGGTTTAGGGAACAAACGAATTATTATATCAAACCTATACCCGGTGCTGGAAATCCTAATTTAACAAGTGATACCGCATTCAGGGGATTACCCCGTTATCCTTTGCTTGAAGTGCGTTTGGATGCTCTTTTCAGATACTGGAACATTATCAATTACTTTTATCCATACAAAAATCGGATTGACCAGAACTGGGATTCAACACTCATTGAATTTATTCCAAAATTTAATGTAGCTGCAACTGAATTAGAGTACGATTTCACAGTACTCGAACTTGCAGCACATATCAACGATTCACATGCTTTCACTACAAGTTATGCACTGAACATATTTGAGGGAGATTATTATCCGCCTTTTAATATTAAGTATGTTGAAAATGAAACAGTAGTAACACATGTGCAAGAAGGAGACACAACTATCAGAGTTGGAGATGTAATCAAAATTATGGATGGAATTGACATCAATGTAATCAGAGACAGTCTTAGGAAATTTACTATAGGTTCAAATGAAGCAACTGTCAACAGGAATATTAATAATTCGATAATTCAGGGGGAAAATTCATTCTTTAATATGACAGTTGAAAATACAGATGGAACAAGAAAAGTTTATTACTCCCGAAAATTATCATACATTGAATTCAATGAAATGATTGCACCTAAGGGTCCTATTTGGAAAATAATTGAAGGGACTAATATCGGTTACGTTGATTTGGGGAGGCTTGAACCTGATTCTGTCGGACCAATGTTCAATGATTTATGGAATACCAGGGAAATAATATTTGATATAAGAAATTATCCATTAGGTTCAATTTATAATATTCTTAATTATTTGACAACAACCCCTATACCATTCGTCAAGTTCACAATACCGTATATATCTTATCCCGGTTCATTTACCTGGGCGGAATTCAGTCTTGGTGGTGAAATTCCTCAGCCAGAACTTTATAAAGGAGGAATAACAATTTTATTCAACGAAGAAACTCAGAGTCATGCGGAATTTACATGTATGGCATTTGATTTCTTTCCCCAAACTTATAAAATCGGAAGTCAGACAGCAGGCGCGGACGGGAATGTTTCAATTATTTATCTTCCCGGACTTGTCACTTCATACTTTACCGGTTTAGGTGTATATTACCCTGATGGCACTGAAACACAGAGAGTGGGCATCATACCTGATTTGGAAGTAAAACCTACGATAAATGGTATAAGGGACGGCAAAGATGAAGTACTCGAAGCTGCCATAAAGAGAATAACAGGGGTTGATGAACCAATAATTGAACAAAGTAACCTGGGGATTAGTCCGAATCCGATGGATGAATTATCAGTGGTTAGTTATAAGCTCGAAAACAAATCGAATGTAAGCCTGGTTTTGTATAATTCAATTGGATGCGGAATTGCATACCTGGTGGCAAATGAATTACAAAACGAAGGTTATCATCAGATTTCAGTTAATACCGGAAATTTGAATTCCGGAATGTACTATTTTGTTTTGAGAACAGGAGAAAAATCGGAAATTCTGAAAACATTGTTAATTAAATAGGAATTTTAAAATATTCTTATTGATTTAATCGTTTGGGTAATTTCAATTTTATTCAAACTAATCAAGGAATATTTATGGCAAATAATAACGCAGTGGGATGGTTCGAAGTTCCTGTTACCAACATGGAAAGAGCCATGAAGTTTTACGAAACTGTGCTTAATATAAAGCTCGACAGGCACAAGATGGATGCACTCGATATGGCATGGTTTCCATGGGATGAAGCCGGCACAGGCTCGGCGGGTTCATTGTGCTATCATCCGGATTATTACAAACCCTCAACCGATGGTGTGCTGATATATTTCACTTGTCCATCAGGCGACCTTGCAAATGAACTTTCCCGAGTCGAATCTGCCGGCGGGCAAGTATTAACTCCAAAAACAATTATAAATGAAGAGTACGGTTATTATGCTTTAATAATTGACAGCGAAGGCAACCGGGTATCACTTCATTCGAAGTCGTAAGCTGTAAAAAGTTTATAAAGCAAAAGTAAAATTTAAGATAAATAATAATCGCTCTTTGGTTTTGAACTGAGGAGCGATTTTTTTTATTTTACCAAAATTGTCTGAACTACGATTTAACAGATTAATCTGATTTCACTGATTTTTTTGGTTATATAGAGCCAAAAAGGTGCAGATTTGTGCATTCGGAGCAGTTTTGACATCATTTTCATTTTTGAATTTTAGAATTTTAAATGAAAGATCACCCTAAATCTTTCTCCGATGGGAGAGAAACTTTTTTTTGGTTATTTTTTATTGAATAATCCCTCTTAATCTCCCTTTAGTAAAGGGAGAAATCCCATGAAATCCGGTAACGACTGGATTCAGCCCGACATTAATTAGCAAAGAACGTGCGGGACAAAGGACAATGAATAGTGAATAATTTCGGTGAAATTTTTTATTCACTTTATATGAACATATTCAAATACTTGCCGGACAAAGATAAGGATGTGGGAGTGATATGTCAAGAAAAGCATTTTAAAATCATTTTAAAAATATAGACGGAAGCTGGGAGTCGGGAGACGGAAGACAGAAGTAGGAAGGCTGTAGGCTGTAGGCTGATGGGGGGAGAAGCTAATTTTAACACAAAGGACACGAAGGAAAGACACAGAGGTCACAAAGCAGGGAGGCAGAATAGCACACGGATTTGACGGATGGGATGGATTTTCGCTGATTATTTTTACACCTACCCTAAACCCTTCCTCGAGGAAGGGAAAGAAAAATTTAAAATTTGAAATTTAAAATTTAAAATGAATTTGAAATCAGAAAATTTTTTAAAATGATAATTAGTAGGTTCACGCAAGTTGTCTGAACGGTGATTTGTGGGGTACATTAACCTCACTCTTTAGTGTGAGGTGGTTCGAATGCAATACAAGTTCCGGGTTTGAAGTTCTACCCCCATACTGAAGCATGGGATTAATGTATGCAGGGGCGCAAGTCGTGTTAAGAAGATTCTTCTCTTTGCTCAAAAATCTAGAATGAAATTTTAGCCAATCATAATTTACAATTTTGTTATTCCGAAATTATTATATATATTGTAATGCAATCTGTTAATTAAGTTTTCCTGAAAAAAATGATTCAAATTTAATTATGAAAACAATCCGTCTCATAATCATACTGCTAATAATAAATATTCCCCTGTTCGCACAGGAGGAAGAGGAATCGAATCCAGAATTGGAAAAATATCAAAAAATGCAGGACTCGCTCGAAAAAATCATGCAAAATTTCGAAAAATCAACGGGTAATCTTGCAGTTGATGAGCCTGAATTTGCAGTGCCGAAAAGAAATGATAAGCTGCTATCATCAATACCAAAAGAGACATTCACAACGGAACAACTCAAGAAGTATGTGTCATCATTGATGACAAAGTTTGAGGCAATCAAGGTAAATAGCCGGTACAAAGATAATGTTCTGAAATACTTTCCGCCGGAAAAAACCAAGGATTACCAGGATGCGGCATTTATCTTTTGGTTCAAGGGTGGAATTTTAGAGTCATTGTATTCAATTCTCAGGGCGGCAGATGGAACAGATGACTGGCTGGCAATCAACAATCTGTCTGCATTGCTGAACATCGGAGGTTATCCTCATAAAGCAATTCCAATGCTGAAATACCTGAATGAAAAATACCCGAAAAATAAAATAGTATTGAACAACATAGGGCAGGCATATTATGAGCTTGGTGAAATTAATGAAGCTTATAATTATTTAACACAATGCACGAACATAGACAGGTACAATGTTCAGGCAAATAATACAAAGGGGCATATAGAGCAATCGAGAGGAAATACTGCACAGGCACAGCAATCATACAGAAACTCGGTTTGCGGCGGTTACAACACTTCTGCCGCATCGAATCTGAATAAGCTGAATCCTGATGTCCCCATCCAAGACCAAATAGAAGTTCCGACACCGGATAAATATCCACCGACTGATGACAATATCCCGTTTTCATGCCCGACACCGGCAACTGAACCTTCAATGGTTCCTGAATTTGAACAGGAAGCACAAGCAAATTCGACTGAATGGGATAGGCTCAACGATGAATATCAGAAAGAGGCATCAGAGTACATGAAAGAAGATGCAATGAACTTAGTTGGTGCCATAAGATCGGGTGCACATGTTAATATAGGCAAAATGATTATGCCGGACAAAGCGGGTTTGATGATGGGTAAATCTTATGCTTTTACATTTGAACAGTATGAAAGATTTATCAATGAGCTCGAAGCATGGAAACAGGATTTTGATACAAGAAAGGCAGAAGCATTGAAAGATGCAGGTGAGCGATGCAAGGATTTGTCTGAGGAAGCATGCTGTAATATAATAAATTCTGTTCACAGGGAATATAATCTTGAAGCGAGCAACCATTACAGAGAGTACTGTCAGAAGCAATGGGCAAATGTAAGGGGACATTATAATGTAATTGCCTATTGGCAGCCCTACCTGATTTCACGCAGGGGCGTGACCGACAGGGAACTTGTGATAGCGAGAAGCCTGATTCTCGGCACTGCATCCGGCTTGAGTAGTAGCAGCGTATATGGAATAAGTTCTTACTGTATCCCATCGGCTGAACCGAAGACAGCAAATATAAATGTTGAATTTAAGGACCCGAAATGCAGGTCAATAAACATTCCACTTGGTGTCGGTTCAATCGAAATGGGATGCGATAAGCTGAAATTTTCCGGAGGCGAAGTTTTTGTAGGCGAGATGGAACTGAATTTTGCAACGAGCCAGGTGACAATCGGGGTTGGTGTAGGATTCACTGCAGAAGCGGGTGTATTCAGTGCGTCGCAAAAGAATATGGCTTATGTTGAATTTACTACAGACGTTAATTCGGGTAACACTAACATTACTGATTGGGGTTCGAAAGCTACAGGCGAGTTAACAGCGGGCAAAATACTTGAGCCGATTGGAGTGAACGTTGTGGGAATGGAAGGTACAGTGCAGTCAGGCTGGGAATCGGGGCAGAGTGCAAGCGGTTCTGTAAAAGGATTTGACCAGACCTTGTTCGATGGGGAAGTAAATTTATCGAATTAGGAAATAAATTGTATTTATTAGTAAAATACTATACCTTATAAATGTCATTTACTTTATTCATATTTATTTTGTAATTTTTATTATCAAAATTGAATATTTGTTTTAATATAGATTTTTTTAGTGAATAGTGAATAATTTAAAATGTCATGCTGAGAAATGTCATCCTGAGCGTAGTCGAAGGAGAAGTCGAAGCATCTAAATTTTAATATGATAATAAATCCACAATTATTCATTTTTCATTATTAGTTATTCACTGATTTGAGACCTTTTGTCTGATGATGTGTCATTATTAGAAAAAGGAGATGCCAAAATGAAAAAGATTGTTATTTTGTGTTTAGTTTCATTAACTATATTAGTTAGTTTTTCAAATAATTTAATTGCTCAAAGTGATTCATTAATTATCAACTTTATTACTGATATTCCGAAATCTCTACCTGTCTCGGAAATAATAAAATTGGAGTTCGCCATATCAACTGATGTTGCAATAATAAATTCTCAAAATCAAACAAACCTATTGAGCTTATACCCTAATCCATTTGAGCAATCATTAAACATAAAATTCAATATGGAGGAGCCGTCAGATGTCAATATAAGAATATTCGATATTATCGGTCTTGAAGTCTATCACCATCAATTAAAAGAATGTGAAATCGGAGAGAAAATAATTCAATGGGAAGGAAAAAATCAATTTGGCTATATTGTTCAGCCGGGTAATTATCTGATTGTTATCCAGGGCAGAAGCCAGGTAAAATATAAATTAATCCAAAAAATATAAGGTGTGAAATGAAAAAAATCTTTTCCATTTTATTGTTGATTTTGCTACTAACATTGTTTCTTCTTTCGCAAGAAACAAAAAGAAGTGTAATTGTTTATATGAATGAGGGCAATGAATTAACCTACAATTTTAACGAAATCAATTCTCTCAAAATCCGGCTTATAGATTCGCAAACGTGGATTCACATATTCAATAAAAATTATCATCAGCACTTTATTTATTCCTGCATTGGTTTGGATTCAATTGGCTTCGACCACGAAAATAATAATATTTTTGTAGTTAAGGATAGTACTATAGAGTATCACAATATAGATAGCATAAAATACATGTGGTTCAATTGCAAAAAATTAATATGCAGGGACAATTGGTATGATTTTTATAATGACCATGGTTCAGTTAATCCCGATTCTGTTCTTGTTGATTCCTGTCAAAGCCCTCCAATAATTTATGTATATCGTTGGTTTAATATTGTATTTGATAATTATGTAATTGATTTACCTGCATATCCTAAGGATACAACAGTAGATGTAACTTGGGAGGCGATATCATCTTCATATACGCAATTGAGGAATGATTTTCAGGAATTGGAAAATAAGTTTGGTAGTTATTTTTTAAGAAAGAAAACTCCTCAAATAATTGATTCTAATCATATTGGTTCAAGAGTATTCTTAATAGGATTCTACGAATATGTAAATAGAGACAGTGTTGTAGAATTCCTTAGTAAAATTCAAGGGCTTTATGAATCTTATTATTCCAGGAGATATGGCTGGTATTAATATTCTCAATTAAAAATAGAAATCAAAAATAATTCTTGTTCATCTTTTCCTTAAATTTTTTGCTTTGCAACATTTTTTTATTATCTTGCAAAACCGGTACAGATGAAATTTTTATAATCTGTATGTTGCTAAGGCAAAATAAATTTATATTTTTTAAGGAATTAAGACAGCAACACAAACGATGGGAGACGAAAAGAATCCGACTTGTATCTATTGTAAAAGCACAAAGGTAATTAAGCATGGGCAGACGTCTACGGGTAACAAGCGGTTCCGGTGCAGGAACTGCGGCAAGACCTGGGTGCTGGAAAAAAATGAGACAATCCGTCCCGATACACACGATATAGTCGAGGCATATCTCGGCGGCAGAACATGCAGGGACCTTGTGGAAGTATACCACAGCTCACCACTCAGAATCAATCAGAAAATCAGGGAATTTCTCGAGGGATGCCCCCACTGGGAGGATTATCTTGACCTGTGTGTATCGCATCACGAAGCAAGACTTATATACTTAGTCGGGAGGAATTTCTCATGCCTTTCCAAGGGTTCGAAATCGAACCAAATGTACCTTGCCATGGCTGTAGATGCACTTTCCACAGTGGTACTCGGATTTGAAATCGGCAGGAAGGATTCTAAAACACTATGGACTCATTTGCTGGAACGAATGCACAAAAGGGGTATCAAGAGCAATACTTTTATTACAAACGGAACACGCCAGATAGAAGAAGCCGTGCAATCGGTTTATCCTGATGCGGACCTGAAAATCACATACCACAAAGCATACAGGGACAAGGAACTGACATGCTGCCTGTCGCGTCTGCCTATAAATCCGAAGCTGTTCAACGAGGCATTGAAATCATTCGAATTTGTTAAGAGAGAGAACCTTCTTCATTATATTCAGGATTTGAACGGTCATAAAGCGAAGGAATTGCTAAAGGCATCGCAGGATGTATTTGCACGACGGCTTAAAGAACGATTGGACAATAAACCCCGAGCAAGGATAGACGGATTGGGAACGGCGTTCAAATTGAGATTTGAGAAATTCCACATGCTGAAAGACAATCCTTTTCCTGTAATCAACGGGTGGATAGCCAAGTGGATGCTGAACAGGCTGGAGTTCGGTTTCAGCAGGCTGGCTGTATATATGCAGATGCCTGTTGCAACTTCATTCAAAAGTTTTTCATGCGGGAGTCTTCCGGAATTGCTTCAATTAACAGAAGACAGTCCAACATTGAAGGTGTTTGTAGTGGAAATTGCAACACGTGCCGTACAGATACCCGGAGTAAATTTCACCTGCGAAATGAAATTGGACAAGTGCAGTTTGATGATGTAAAAAATAATTAATAATTCAAAATTCAAAATTAGGCTGTAGTGAATACATTTATTTTCAATTCAAGCACAATACTTAACAATTCTTATATCATTTCCAATATAAAATGTTAAAATCAGGAATTGAATTGTATAGTTTTAAGTTTTACTTTATAACTCTATAAACTTTTAACTCAGAACATAATTTACTCTCATCTCAGCACTACAAACGGCTTGGAGAAATGCCTGCCGTTCATATCAAGCATTGCGAAATAAACACCGCCGGATAAAGCTGAAACATCGAACTGAATGCTATTGTCATTTATTTTGGTATTTAATATTGCTCCAGTTACTTCCTCTCCAAAGCAATTGAAAATCTGAAATTTTCTGCACAAACCTGATTCTGGGAAGCTGATGGTGCAAGTTGTGGTGGAGGGATTGGGAGAAATATTAAGAATTTCCTCAATACTATTTGGTTCTTCCGGCACATCAACAGGCCCACACTTGGCGAAAGCCTTCAGCTTTGGGTAGTCCTTGCCTTCGTCTATGCACCAGACACTTTCGAAGTTCCAGCAAACTTTTTCAAAGGTAGATTTTTTCATCATTTCTGAAGTCGGTAATCCTTTTGCACTATAGTCAGTACTATCTGTTATTGTATCGGGTATTCCAGTTGTTTCAACATCCCAGAAACTTCTAATTGCAATCTCATCGCTTCCAAAAGCTGATTTTTCTCCAGTTCCATCAACTTTACCAACTGAATAACAATGTATTGCGGTATAAAATGGAATTGCTTTACTGTTACAAAAACTAGCTAAATTATTGTCAAATTTTGTAGAATTTGATTTTACTACACATGAAGAATAAGAATTAGTTATGTTACCTTGATTAGGAATAGCACAAAAACCAGCTCCATGACAATTACCATTTGTATCTGCAATAAAAACTTTACCGGTGGTAAAGCACTCATTGACAGAACTGCCTAAAAATGATACTATCATACTTGATACAGAATTTTTACCGGTTATTTCACAATTTTCTAATCCTAATTGATTGATAACACCATCTAATCTTTTAATAAAACCTACACTATCTTCAGCAGGACGGTTA
>JACRLY010000018.1 GCA_016219595.1 Ignavibacteriota bacterium
GGAGAATGAGTGATACTCCTGCATAGTTTATTGGAAGGAACTGGAGTGAATAACCTGCGAGAATCAGGCTTATTCCCCCGGCAACACCCGGCAATATGGAACCCGGATTATACAATTCAAAAAATATTCCGTATATACCAATTAGCAGTAAAATATATGCAATATTCGGATTTGTAAGTATAGTGAGTAATTCTTCTTTCCAGTTCATCTCCTTCTCTTCAACATAAGCTGAAGATGTATTCATGGTTATTGTCACGGATGAAGTTTGTGTTATATCGCCGTCAATAGCCCGAAGCAGTGAATCAACATTCGGACAGATGTAATCTATAACTCCTTCCCTTAGTGCTTCGTTTTCGGTGGATGATATACTTTCACGGACTGAACGTTCAGCCCAATCTGCATTCCGGTGTCGCTTTTGTGCAATAGAGCGGATGAAAGCTGAAGCATCGTTTGTTATTTTATCATTCATAACGCTTGAAGTATCGCTGCCGCCGCCGACATCGACAGGGTGAGCCGCTCCTATGTTTGTTCCCGGAGCCATTATAGCGAAATTTGCGGATAGTGTGATAAACACTCCGGCTGACCCGGCTCTTGCTCCTCCGGGAGCAACATAAACAATTACAGGAACTTTTGATTTTAATATATCGCTGACTATATCTCTTGTAGCATCGAGCAAACCGCCGGGTGTGTTCAATTGTATAATTAATGCTTCTGCATTCGTTTTTTCAGCTTCTGTAATAGCTGATTTTATATAGGAAGAAGTAGCCGGACCTATACCACTTTCAATTTTAATAAGAATAACTACAGACTTTGCTGATAATGAAGAAGAAATTGCAAAAAGTATTATCAATGAAATAACAAAGCGCTTCATAATACATTGACCCAATAATTAAATAGATTTGCTTCGCCTCTAATTTACAAAATTTGTTAATAATTCGGGAATAAATACTCAAAACATTTCTTTTTATACTCAGATTTATAGGAATATCAAGGAATATTAAATCGAAATTTATTTCTTTAAATCAAATAAATGTCTTGCTTTTCATTGTAATTTTTGCTTATTTAGAGGACAATTAGGTAAAACTAATAAATAATTTAGGAGTAACTATGAAAAGGAATATACCTGTTTTGTTGCTTCTGTTTGTTGGCTTGTTATTAGCCTTAAATTACAAACCATTATATACAGAACCACAGGATTCACGAATCCGTGAATACGATATGGAATACAAACAAAAACGCGAACAATGGATTGAAGATATGCACAGGACAGAACCTGGTATTAACTGGAAAGTCTTTGAAAACGAAACGCGGCTATCAAAATATAAATATCAGCAATCAATTCTAATGGAAAAATTGAAAAATGGAGGGGATTATAAAACCTTAGCTACGGAAGTTGAAATCGGAAATACAGGCTTCAAAGGTTTTTGGACTGAAAAGGGTAGTCTCAACCTCGCCGGCAGGATACATACAACTCATGTCGCTCCCGGTACGAGTACTGTTTATGCCGCTTCAGCAGGAGGAAATATCTGGAAAGGAAACCTTGACGGTGAGAACTGGACTTGCCTGAACAATGGCTTTAAAATAAATGATGTAAGAATGATTACCTCCGTAAGGGAAATAAAAAAATTAATAACAAGAGTTATAGTAGTAGGATATAATACACCACAGGTTTATTTCACAAATAATGATGGGCAGACCTGGAACAGTGCAACTGGACTCGATTCATTGGTTTTCGGCGGATTTATTATCAGGGCAGTTGTTCAAAACACAACGAATGATATTTACCTGTTATGCGGCGAACAGGATTTCCTGTCTTCATTTGTTACTGTCTATCAATCTACAAATAACGGTACTTCTTTTTCAAAAATATTAACAATAAACACTGACCCGCAGTTCTGTGACATCTGGACACCCAAATATGATAACGAAGATGTTTACATTATTTACAGAGACAATATTTCAAAACTCGTTAATAATCAATTACAACTTGTTTATAAAATCAATTCTAAATTCAAGTCCGTGATTAATTTTGATAATTTAAGCCAAACAATACTTCAGGGAACTTATGTACAAAATCAGGCATACCTTTCAATCCTATTTAGAGATGCCATTAAAGATACATCATATTTATACACTTACAATCCAACTGATGGAATTAAAAATGAAGGAATTGTACCTATAAGAACATTCGACCGCAACAGTTTTTGCGTATCGGTTGATGACCCTGATTATCTGTATATAGGAAATATGGAATGTTACAGAAGCAGAAACCGGGGCGATACATGGTCAAAGATTAGTGATTGGTATGATTATTATGATAAGCCAAACACAAGACTCCATGCCGATATTCCGGGTATATCTTCTATCAGACGGAGTACTGGAGAAATCACTCTAATATCTACTGACGGGGGTTTGTTTAAATCCGATGACAAGTTAGGTTCTGTAAGTAACATATCAAAAACAGGTTTGAATGTAAGCCAATATTACAGCACTCTTACTTCCCCTGGAAATCCTAAGAAGGTTTTTGCAGGCAGCCAGGACCAGGGATTTCAAATATGTGAGGACGACAGTAATGCTGTTCTTGGATTCGAACAGACAATCAGCGGGGATTACGGGCAGTTGGTATCAGGTAATGATTGTTTTAACGTTTGGGGCGTTTACCCTGGTTTTGTTATTATGTATGACAAAGCAACTCAATCAGGAATAAAAAAATATACACTTGACTTTGTAGATTTTATGAAAAATTCTTTATGGATGCCGCCTTTGGCTGATGACCCGGCAACAACTACTAAAGTTTATTTACTTAGCGGGATTCCTGTTAACCAGTCGGAGGATAAAGGTTCATACTTATGGAAACTCAGTTTTGCTAATGATGAAATCGCTTATGAGAAAATGACATTCAATTTTGCTACTCATAATGACTACGATAAAGTATCTGCTCTTGCAGCTAAGATAGCTTATACTATTCCAAAAAAAGGACAGTTCAATTATTATTATGTTCTTACATCTTACGGAAGATTTTTCTATTCGACAGACAGAGGTATTAACTGGACTGAAAATCCGACCTTCAGAGGACCCGGGGCACATTATTTTTATGGTAGTTCAATTGTAATCTCTCAATTAAATGCTGAGAAAATTTATTTAGCCGGAAGTGGTTATTCAAATTCGGCAGTTTATGTTTCGACCGACCATGGGCAATCATTTATGCCAATGGACAGCGGCTTGCCACGTACATTTGTTTACAAAATTGTCGGTACTCCGGATGATGATTATTTATTTGCCGCTACCGAAGCAGGACCTTATGTATATATAGCTCAGGAAAATCGCTGGTACTCCATGAACAGTCCCGATTCGCCAGACCAGACTTTCTGGTCGGTAGAATATCTTGAAAATACGAAAAAAGTCAGGTTCAGCACTTATGGCAGAGGCATCTGGGATTTTAAAATTGTATTATTTAAAAGATTCAATGATGTCAGTGATAAGCAAACATTGGGACCGCTATCAATAGAATTAAAGGCTTATCCTAATCCATTCGTTGAAAAAACATCAGTAGATGTAATTAGTTCAAAGACATCATATTATAATATACGTGTATTCGATATACTCGGCAACCTTGTGAAAGAGCTGTATTCGGGTTCATTAAATGAAGGAAAGAATCAATTCGAATGGGATGGAAAATCAACAAACGGAAATAAACTTCCCGATGGAATTTATATGCTCACAGCATCATCCGAAGGATTCACCAATTATGTCAAATTAATTCTGAATTCTGATATGGGAGTTGTTGAAATAGACAATTAATAATACAAAATGTAGAATGAAATAAAATTTTTATAATACTAATTATTGGAGATTAAATGATTGTAGTAAGAGATGTATTTCAATTAAAATTCGGAAAAGCAAAAGATGCATTAGAACTCATGAAACCCATTAGGCAAAAAATGAATGAGACGGGAATAGGTAAATTCAGATTAATGACTGACCTCATCGGCAATTACTATACCCTGGTGCTCGAAGGAACTTATGAATCATTAGATGAGTATCAAAAATTATTCAGTCAAATGCAGGATGATGAAATGAAAACTAATTACTCAAAGTTTACTGAATTGGTAATAAATGGGTACAGGGATATTTGGACAATTGTTGATTAAAATCAATTACAAATTAAGAATTGTGGCTAAAGAGAGCCAAAAAGGAGCAGATTTGTGCATCCGGAGCAGATTTGACATCGATTTCACTTTTTGAATTTTAAATTTAAACTCACCCGAAAAGAAATTCTGAATGCTGAATTCTGAATTGTGGTTAAACTTAATTAATAATCCCACTTAACCTCCCTTTAGAAAAGGGAGAAATCCCATGAATCCCGGTTACGGCTGATACAGCCCGATATAGTTTTGCAAAGAACATGCGGTGCAAAGTGCAGTGAATAGTGAACAGTGAATAGTGAATAATTTCGGTGAAATTATTTATTCACTTTATGTGAACATTTTCAAAATACTTGCGGGGCAAAGATAACGATGTGGGAGTGATATGTCAAGAAAATGGTTTTAAAATGGTTTTAAAATGGTTTTAAAAATATAGGCTGTAGGCTGTAGGAATTAACAATTCAAAATTTTTAAGTCGTTAGTCATTAGTCGCTAGTCAATTTTCAATTTTTTGTTTCACGCAGAGAGGCAAATTGTCTGAACCTGGATTAAACGGATTAATCGGATTTCGTTGATTTTTTTACATGAAGAAAAGCAAGTTTTAACACAAAGGACACGAAGGACGAAAAGGACAGAAAGGACGCAAGTTGACGGAACGGTGATTTATGTGATTGTGGTTATTAACCGTTAATAAATAATTTCTTCTTTATCAAATTTAAATGATTGAGGTTTTTGAACGATTTTAAATAATTTAATTTTTGTTGGCTTATTAATTAAAATATTTTTAATAATATTTATATTATCAGCATCACAATGTAAGCCAACAATAATCTCATCTATAAATTCATCAGGTAAAATTAAAGTATGATTTAAAGTTTTTTCTCTAATCAATCTTACTTCATTTTCATAATTCCATTTAATATATTTAGTAGTAAAAATTATTCTAAATTTTTCTCTTTCAAAGGGGTTTATCTCTGGATATTCTTCAACATAATTAACAATAAAATGAACTGGTGTTAGAACATCAATTTGATTATATTTTTTTTGATTTAATATATAATTCCTTAACTTTATAAAATCTATACCAACACAAAAACCTCTATGTGAATCACTATAATGACTCCACATTAAAACATCATACCAGTTATTTACTGTAAAAGAACAAATTTCATAATTATTAATTATATATTCTAAATTTTTATTTAATTCATTTTGAACCATTTTGTAATTATGATCAACTTTCTTTAACAATTCATTAATCCTTTTTTTCCCATCATTTATTGTTTTAAAATTTAATAAAATACCTTTATCAATATAATTTCTCCTTAGTTGATTAATATACCCTTTTAATTGTGTTGGGGTTGCTTTTTCATATAATGGTCTTAAGGAAAAATCGAATGGGTCATTAAGTTGTATCTTTGATGCAAAATAAAATTCATTATTTTGAATTGTTTTAATATGATAACCATCTCTATCAAAATATCTATATTTATATAATGTTTTTATATCGCTAATATTCATTTTCCTTCTCCCTCTACCACTTTGATTTCGTCTTAGTAAATTGTCAGAACATGGATTAAACTGATTTAACAGATTACACGGATTTGAATTTAGAATTATATAATCTTTTAAATTCTAAACTTTTACTGCCGAAATTAATAAGTAATCCGATCTCAAGTTATACGCTTCCAGATAATTTA
>JACRLY010000062.1:0-26010 GCA_016219595.1 Ignavibacteriota bacterium
AATTAAGGCGGGTATTAAGGGGAGGTAACAAAAAGTTCTATTTACTCTTATCCGGGAACTTGGGGGGTGCGGGAATCTTCGGATATTTGCCGTTCTTGATTTCCTGCATAACCAATTCCACAGCTTTGTTCAACTGTGTATCAATACCTTCGTATTCCAATGCCGGGTCATTGTCTAAGTCAATGTCGGGAGTCATACCTGTTCCTTCGAGAATCCATTCCCCTTCGGTGCTGAAATGTGAAAATTCAGGCTTGAATACATAACCGCCGTCAAGCAATGGGAGACTCCCGCGAATTCCGACAACTCCTCCCCAGCTTCTCTTGCCGATTAAAGTTCCCAATCCTGCTTTCTTGAACTGATAGGGGAACAAATCTCCGTCCGATGCAGAAATTTCATTCAGCAAGAGAACCATTGGTCCGTTGAATACACCGTCGGGATAAGTATCGGCATATTTTTGATTCCTTGCGATTGCAGCCA
This sequence comes from Ignavibacteriota bacterium, assembly GCA_016219595.1. GTDB lineage: Bacteria > Bacteroidota > Ignavibacteria > Kapaibacteriales > UBA2268 > XYC2-FULL-35-21. The sequence goes on from JACRLY010000062.1 coordinate 478, forward strand.
TTGTCATCATCCTGCGAAGCCGCTCGATTATCATCGAGGAAACGAATCCACCGCCGTTGTAGCGGTCATCAACAATCAATCCTTCCTTTTTAACCTGGGGATAGAAATACTTCACAAATTCATTCAATCCTTGCAAGCTCATATCGGGAATTTGTAAATATCCGACTTTGCCGTCTGTCATTGAATCTACTTTATGCCTGTTGTCTTCCACCCAGTTATAATAGACAAGTCCCTTTTCGCTGGAAATTGTTTTTATTGTAAATTCCTTAGAACCATCATCAGTAGGTTTGGAATTCACCTTTAGTGTAACAAATTTATTTGCTTTATTGAGTAGGTATTTGTATGGATTGTTAGCACCGTCGAGTTTGATTCCATCCATTGAAATTAAGAAATCACCTGTTTTTACATCAATACCCGGGTCTTTCAATGGTGAACGGGTTTCTTCGTCCCAGTTCCTTCCTTCATAAATCTTTTTGAATTTGTACATTCCTGATTTGCCGTCAAATTCAAGTTCTGCACCAAGTAAACCGATAGGCACTTTGTCAACATTAGACATCTCGCCTCCACCTACATAAGCATGACCAACATTAAGTTCGCTGTTCATTTCGCTGAGAAGATAATTCAAATCAGTTCTGTGGGTAACGTAAGGTAATTCTTCTGCATACAAATCATGCATCGCTTTCCAGTCAACACCGTGCATGTTCGGGTCGTAGAAGAAATCTCTCATTTGTCGCCAGACTTCATTGAATACCTGTGTCCATTCTTCTTTCCTGTTCAGTTCTACTTTCAAATCGCTAAGGTTCAACTTATCCTTTGAATCCGGTTTAACCTTTTCCTTCAAACTTGTCAAATAATAACTTCCACCTGATTCAAAAAGAATTTTCTTACCGTCATTTGAAATTTCATATCCTGAAAAAGTACCAACTTCATTATCTTCTTTATCTTTCAGGTCATAGCTTTTAAGTACAGTTTCCTTGCCTTCGACACTCTGGACAAAATAAAGTTTATCACCGACTGAAGTCAGATGCCAGTAAGTTGCACCCGGCAGCGGTAATTGGAATATTCTGTTTTTAATACCGTCGAGGTCAATTTTAATATCTTTAGATTCATCCTTATCTTCATTTTTTTTGGATTTTTTATCAGTTGATTTATCATCATCTTTCTTTGCTTCTTCTTTTACCTTCACTTCATCACTTTCAAATTTGAATGGTGATAACAAAGTATCCTGCAAAGTAACCGCAAAAATTTCAGTCATGTCGTTATATGTATAGCTTAATTCAAAGTTGCCGAGAGTCGGTTTAAAATCCCTGTTGGAAGTGAAGAACAAATATTTTCCATCTTTCGAAAATACCGGTTCGGTGCTGTTAAAGAATTCATCCGATACCTGGTAAGACTTTTCATTTGCAAGGGAGTACAGATATATCACCCCAAAATTATTTTTCTGGTAAGTATTCATATAAGCAATCCATTTACTGTCGGGTGACCAGTTGTAATCAGTGATTTCCCAGTAACCGGAATTAGCAACATCTGTAATTTTCTTAGAATCTATATCAACATAATACAATCTCATTGCCTTGTCCGAAGTCAAAATTTTCTTGCTGTCTGGCGACCATTTGAGGTTGTAACGGTATGATTTTGCATCGCTTGTAAGCTGTGTCATTTCTGTCCCATCCGGTTTGATAACATATACTTCAAATTCACCGGTTTTATCACTCAGGAATGCTATCCATTTACCATCAGGCGACCAAACGGAAGCCCTATCATGGACACCTGAAGTTTTTGTAAGATTCCTGATATTACCCTTTTCGGCAGGAACAGTAAACACATCACCTCTTGCACCCAATAATGCCCTGTTTCCGTCAGGTGCTATTTCGAAATTTGTAATATTTCTTTTTACATCAACAAATTTTGTTCTTGCTTCGAGATTATCGTCACCTAATTCGATATCAACCTTTTTAGCCTGTTCGGCAGCTAAATCCATTAAGTAAATATAACCGCCGTTTTCAAAAACAATTTGACCGGCTCCGAGTGAAGGATATTTGCAATCGTATTTATCAAAATTTGTAAGTTTTTTTGTTTGTTTTGTATTCAAATCATATGAGAAAAGGTTTTGTTTGTGGTCCCTGTCTGAAATATAGTAAACCTTATCTTTGTACCACATGGGGATAATATCCTGAGCAGGATTATTACTGATATTTTCTAATTTCTTAGTTTTAAAATCGTATATCCATATATCGTCAGCCTGACCGCCACGGTAACGTTTCCAGGGGCGGAACTCACGAAAAACCCTGTTATAAGCCAATTTACTGCCATCCGGTGATAATGAAGCAAAGCCTGCTCGTGGTAGAGGCACTTCTTCAGGAAGGCCGCCGTTTAGAGGAGCATAGTATAATTTTCCACACATTGAATTCCACATTTCGTGACGTGAACGGTAAAGAATTTTCTTCCCGTCATTTGTCCATTGCATGATTATTTTGTCAGGACCCATTCTTTCGGCAACGCCAGGTATGTCCATGCTGTATGTTATTCTTTTTGGTTCTCCTCCTGTGCTAGGAACAACGTAGATTTCCATGTTGCCATCATATTCGCCAATAAAAGCGATTTGAGTACCATCGGGTGAAAACCGCGGGAATAATTCCAATCCGTCAGAACTCGTTATTTTTCTTGCAAGTCCGCCTGTCTTAGGTACAACATAAATATCACCTCCATGGGCGAATGTTATTTGTGTTTCTGAGACATTCGGAAATCTTAGTATTCTTCCTTCACTTGCATATATATTATGTGCAATAAAAAGAAATAAAATAAATGTAAAAATTGCAACTTTTTTCATAAATACACCTAAATTTTGAAAAAGAAATGAATTTTGTCTTTAACCTTTATTAAAAAATATTAATATTACGTAACAGATGTAAAATTGTTGCGAATATCGATGAATTACCGGATTATTTTATTAAATGGAACACTGAAGACACTGATACAATTGATTTTCACAAATCCGTGCATAATAGTTAAATCAGTTTAATCTGTATTCTGTTTAATCGTTAATTTCTAACAAACTCTTGTTTTCATCTATTTTGGGGTTTAATCAACAAAACTATTAGCCTATTTCACGAGCATGATTTCTTATTTATACATAATAACAATATTAAAGTAAAGCTGCTGTTTGATTAACTTTTTTGAATTGAACATTAATAAATTCAGCTGCACTCGATTTTGGCTTCGGAACTGCGTAGCCTTTTTCGAGCATAAACTCAATATGATATTGTATTGCTTCCCTCATATTTTTTTCACACTCTTTCTTAGTAGCACCAATAGCAACGCATCCATCAACTTCAGGTGAATAGGAAGAGAATCCTGTTGATGTTTTTTCAATAATAGTTAAATATTTTACATTCATTTTACTTTCCATCCAAAATTAATCTATGAGCCTCATTCATTGCTCCTGCACCATTCCCATCGGATACTGAAAAAATTAATGAATTTGAAGAAAAACCATATATGACTGATTCCGGTTCAAACCTGTTTAAGAGAATTGTTATTTTTTGCAATATATCTGGGTCTGATTTTAGATTTACACCGCAAATACATAACAACTCGATAATTTCTATTTTATAGTTCAATCCATATAATATATTCTTTATTGAATTTTGATGTGATTCATTTGGATTATCTATCGCAATGAAAGCTTTATTATCAACTAAACTCGAAGTAACTATTTTAATTCCTGATTTATAGAGTTGAGACAATAAATCAAGTATTTTTAATTCAGTAATTTCACTATGAGAAATGTTTATTGTCAGATTGATACAATTCCTTTTTAGGTGAACAGACCTGATTTTCGCAGTATTAACTTTTGTGCCTGAAGTAATTAATGTTCCCCGGTTTTCAGGATGGAACGTATTCAAAACCCTTACCGGTATTTTTTTCTGAATAGCTGGCTTGATTGTGTCCGGATGAAGCACCTTTGCCCCATAATATGACAGTTCCTGTATTTCGTCAAAACTCATTTCGGAAATTGTAACAGCATTTTTCACTATTCGCGGGTCTGCTGTAAGCACACCGTTTACGTCTGTCCAAATCTGAATTTCTTTTGCATTAATTACAGAACCAAGTACTGCTGCTGAGTAATCCGAACCTCCCCTGCCGAGTGTAGTTGTAACACCGTTACCATCGCTTCCAATAAAACCCTGTGTAATAATTACCTTCCCATTTAATGACATGGGAAGTAAGTTTTTCCTTAATAAATATTCAGTTTGTTTGAAATCTACAAGAGCCTGATTGTAATTACTGTCAGTCTTCAAAATATGGCGGATATCCAGGAAAACTGAATCAAGTTTATTTGACCGGCATACTGCATCGAAAATTGTAGTTGAGAGTAATTCTCCGAAAGAAGCAGCTGCATCCAATGACTTTGGTGTACATTCACGAAGTAAAGATACACCTTCGACTAACAGAATTAACTGCTGTATCATATTCTGTACATTTTCTCTGCAATGTTTTTTGATTTCCTTCTTGCTGATTAACTCATCAATAATATTTAAATGATAGTCTTCAATTGATTCAATTTCTTTAATCAACATTTTAACTGTTTTTTTTGAGGCATCCTGAATTAATCTGAGTAGTTTATCGGTGATACCTGAACAGGCAGACAGTATAATTATCGGATTTTGCTCTTTTCCGGATTTTACAATTTCCAAAACTTTGCTCATGGCTGAGGCATTTTTAACAGAAGTGCCCCCGAATTTCATTACAATTATATTTGAAGACTTTTTTGCCATATAATAATTATCTACTCAACAAATGCTGCAAGTTGTTCCGCTTTGCTCAAATGGATTAGAACTTTATCCTCTACAAGACCTTCAACTGCTTTCTTTACATCTTCTAATTTCAAATTATGATTGAAAGCAAAACGCCATATATCTATTGGTGCAACGGATATTTCAAGGAGAAGTAATTGCCCTATTGTCAACGGTTGATGTGCCATGAACCGTTCCTTCACTGAATCGAGCATCATTTCTGATTCCGGTGTAATAATGTGCATTTTTGCAAAATAATAATTGTCGCAATTGAGCAAATCACAAATTGGGAATCCTCTCTTCTTCTCTATGAGCATTGGTAAAAATCCAACTGCAACAGTATATGGCTCATCAATTGCATTTTCGCTCCAAAGGTCATCCCAGACTTCGGGAGCTTGTTCTTTCAGCCAATTGAAGAAAGCGATTTCCTTTTCAGGGAGCATAATCAATGTATGAGAACCAAACCTCTGAGCGATTAGTTTTGCCTGGTGCAATGTCAGAGATAAAAACAATTCCTCAGGAAATTTTATATATTTCTTTTCCTTTGTTTCTTCTTTGCACCAGTTTATAAGTTCTTTATCTGTCATTTTATAAAATTTTTCAATTTAGAATTTTCAATTTTCAATAAATTCAAAATATCAATTAATCAATCTCCATTCCTCCTTCGCTTCTTTTGCGAATTCTTAGCGTTTTTGCGTGAACCACTTTGTAATAATGAGATTCTTCACTTCGCTCAGAATGACATGAATTCTATTTTCCTATTTTCAATTATCAATTGTCAATTCTTTCGATGACTTCTTTCTCCTGATTTCAATAAGTACAGCAACAATCACGAGGAGATTAAGGACAATTCCGGTAATCATACTAAGTGTTTTTCCGGTTTCGAATTTCTTCGATTCGAATTTCATTTCAATCGTGTGCTTTCCTTTTGGTACTACAACTGAACGGAAAGCAAAGTTAGTCTTGTAAATCGGAACTTCTTTATTATCAACATAAGCTCTCCAACTTACCGGGTAATATATTTCGCTAATGTAAAGCAAATTATTCCCACTTGCCTTTGCTTCGATTTTGATATACTCATTCTTATGAGTCAAAACCTTTGAATAGCATGATGAATCAGGAACATCAATTTGAATTGGTAATGTTTTTTCTATATATGCAACTTCTTTGGGATTGTAATCACCATTTTTCAGATTTTTCAATATGTCCATCTGTTTTGCTACTTGTGTAGTATTAACAAAGAATGTTCTCGGCAAAAATCCCGGATTTTGAAAAACAAAAGATTTCGATTGCCGCGATTGAAACACAGGTTCCAATCCCTCATAAATTTTCCCTTCAGCAATCAGGTATTTAACATTCATTAAATTCCAGAGGAAAGGATTGTATACAACAGAAGTTGAACCGGCCGCCTGGTCTAGATTTGCCACATCCATCAAATCCTGGTAAATCCTCATCTTAGCAGCATGGTAACCGTTAACATTTTCAAGCCGGAAATATGCAGGAACATTAGCAGGTTGTGATACAAAATCAGCAATCCTGAATATTGATTTATCATTTTTCAAAAAGTCAATTACATCAGTACGTTTGAAAATTTCATTTTGTATTGGCTTTTCTGCAACTTCCATCGGACGGTAATCCACTCGCCACATATCAAAAACAAGAAGAATAGTTACTGCAGTTAAAAATACAGTGCCGGCGATTTTCTTTCTCACATAAAATAATGCCAATATCCCCATAACAAGCGCAATTAGTGCAGTTATATACCAGTCGTTTATCATATTCGACCAGATGAAATCATGTATTTCGGCAGGAAATTTTTGTCCGACTGCACTACTTGTAAAGGAATCCATATATGAAGTTTTGAACGCTCCGGAAAAGAGAAATCCGATTACAAGAAAAGCTCCTGCGGCTATTATACCGCCATATAGTATTTTCTTATCTGATTCTTCAAGTTTTTTCCTCCAATTTAGTATGGCTGTCAGTCCATACCCAGCAAGTATAGGAAAAGCAAAATGCATAAGTGCAAGAGACATGCTCGGGGCTCTGAATTTATTGAAGCTCGGAACCAAATTGAAAAATAAATCATACAAAACAGGTAGGGTTTTCCCGAATGAAAGTAATAGAGAAAATAACGACAGTACAAGCAAAAATTGTATGAAAGGGTCTTTCCTGAACATAATGAATCCGATTATTCCAAGTCCCAGCACAAGTATTCCCATATATGGCGGCGAGTCTTCCGATTCTTTTTGTCCCCAGTAAGTAGAAACCTGTACAGGTTGGTTTTGGGTTAATTCACCTTTATATTCAATTCTTCCGAAACCGTAATAATTAGGTACAAGGAATGTCATTGTCTCCTGCGGACTGAATGACCACATAGTAGCATAATCGTAATCATTACCACCCGATGCGTCCTGATGCTGTTTCTCGGTTTTTATAATGGGTGCGGAGCCTCGTGTCGAATATGGTGTATATTCCATTGTACTTAAATACCGGTCTGCAGAAAGTACAAATGCCAATCCTCCTGCAGCAGCTAAAATAACTGCTGACCTGATTATTCCGAGTACATTCTTCTTTGTAAATAGTGAATGCAGTAATTCAAATAAAATATACAATCCGAATGCACAGAATCCATAGAATATCATCTGCAAGTGGCTTCCGAGCATCATTATATGGACAGCAAAAACCAATAACACTGCATAAACAAGTGAAAATCTCTCTTTCAGCTTTTCGAGAAATAGAATAATAAACGGGAACATAGCAAATACAATCGGCTTGGTGTTATGACCAATCATTATCCAGGTGATTACGTAAGTCGAGAACACTGCTGCAAAAGCGGTAAAGAATGCAACAAATCTTTGGTGCTTCTTAAATCTCATCAACCAAAACATTCCGAGTGCATACATTACATAGAAACAGCTGACACGTGCAACATCGCTGCTGAAAAGCGTCCCCACAAATTTGGTCGCCCCAATGAATATCATAGAAATAATATCCCAGCTTCTAGCACCGGTTGTCAGCAATGATGCATAACTCGGCATACCGCTGAAAATGTATGGTATCCACAATGGAAATTTCCCGTCCTTATTAGCCTGCTCAAGATAAGTTTTGAAGCTTTCCGATGCAGCATTATCCATAGCATTGAATCCGCCGCCCAAAATTGCAGGTGAGAAGAACCCAAATATCAATAAAATCAGCAGGACAATATAAAATAAATCCTGGTACTTTTCAGGTATAATTGGTGGTTTCTGCTTTTCCTGAATAACCTTCTTCGACTGTACTGTTTTAGCCATAATCAATCCGTATATATAACAAAATAGAGCAAGTTAAAATTAAGAAATGCAATATATTAACTTTTGAAAAAATAATGAGAATAAATTTTGGATAATTTTTATTGAAAATTGCATAAATTTAATAAAATTATAACAATTACTTTTATTCATTTTGAATTTTACAGAGTAAAATAAATCAAAGGTTAATTGAAATGAAAAAAAATATTTTATTAGTTCCGTTAATCATTTGTGTTCTTTTTAGTTGCAGCGATAACACAACAAACCCATCAGATGCAAAAGAAATCTGGCCTCTAAAAGTTGGTAATTATTGGGTGTGGAAAAGTACCAGCTATGATACACTTGGTAATGTAGAATCAGAATATACTGACACTATAATTGTATATAAAGACAGTTTATGGAATTCAACAAGAATATTTGCACTAAAATCATTAAATGAGAATATTTTCTTCAATTTTGATTTTGCTTATTATCAAAATGGCGGTATGTATGGAATAAATTTTAAAACCGATAGGGTAGATTCATTTTTAATTATTAAGTATCCTGGTAAGACTGGTGATATTTTTATTGGGATTAATGATACAATAACAATTACATCTATTAATGAAACTTATAAAACTATTGCAGGAGATTTTATTTGTTATAAATATTCCGGGAATCGCATTTATGGTTATCTAAATGAAATATTCGATATGTATTTTTCACCTGGAATTGGTATGGTTGGTAATGAACTATTTACAAAAAAGGTTGGGAGTGTATATAATCTCGAACATAAAACTGAATTAATAAGTTATTTTGTTCAGTAATTAAATGTAAATATATGCCAAGTCTATTAATTATTTGATCTTATCGTGTTTACTTTTATAGCCATGAGACTGATGAACCGCCTCATGTACATATTGACAGGGATATGAATTCAGCAAAATTTTGGTTAACTCCTGTTTCTTTGGCAAGAAATATTGGATTCAGTGCAAAAGAATTAAACAAAATCTATAAAATAATCGTCAATTATTTGGAAATTTTTTTAGAGGAATGGAATGAATACTTCGGCTTATAATGCAGATACAAGAATCAAATCAGTTGACTTCAGTAATGAATCACTTGTTGTCGGATTGATGGATGGCAGAATTATTTCCGTACCTTTAATTTTCTATCCCAGACTTTTCAATGCAACAAAAAAACAAGGATTAAACTGGAAGATTGCAGGTGGAGGTTATGGTGTCCATTGGCCCGAAATTGACGAAGATTTGAGTTCTGAAGGCTTGTTGCTTGGAACTCCTGCACCTATTGCATAGCTCCCTTCCCTTGCTTGAATAAATTACAATTTAATTTATTGTGTTGCCCGATAAAATCGGACAACTGAAAATTGAAAAATTAAAGGGCTGAATTAAACTGAATACAAAAAGTAATATATAAAGTAATCTTCAATAATTTTAGAATTGAATATTTTTGCAATAAATATAATCTTTTTCTGATTAGAATTATTACTATAAATAAATATTTTATAATTGCGGAATAACGCTGACATAAATGATTAAGTTTTTTTATTTTGTTTAACTTTTCATTTTAAAATTACATGAAACTCAAAACATTTCTTTTTTCACTTGTTATATTAATAACAGCTAATCTTGATGTCTTCTCACAAATCGAATTTGAACTCGAAAATGGAGAAATGATTAATGGATTCATTGTCGAAAATATGGTTGATTCATTTAAAATCAAAACAGTTGATAATTTTCTTATTACAATCCCAAAAAGATTGATTGTCTGGAATGAGAGAATAGAAGCGTCAATTACAACAAAATCCGGCGAGGTATATGAAGGTAACATTACTAATGTTGATGATAATAATTTTTATATTACAACTAAATCCGGATTACCTGTCATAATACCAAAAAGTATTGTCGAAAAAGTTTTTCTCAGTAATAATTACAAAGAGAAACAATATGCTATGTTTGGTCCTACTTTTTTACTGCCGGGCGGGATTAATCTTCTGTTTGGATACCATTACAGTACTTTTGGTGTTAGGGGAGAGTTTGGTATTTTTCCTGTCGATGATGCTATATATGGATTTCAGATGAATGTGTTTTATAATTTATTCAGAAATAAATCTTTTGAGCATAATGTTTCAATTGCAGGGGGTTATAGTCATCAGGATCATTATATAGACAGAGATTGGGCGTATATCGGTGTAATGTATGATTTTAATATTTACGGATTCTTTATGGAATTCGGATTAACACTTGGTTCCGGTTATTATTCGAATCCGCAAATGGCTTTACAATTAGGATATGTATACAGGTTTAATGATTAAAATAATAATTTTATAAATCTAATTATTCAAAAGTAAAAAGTCCTCACACTTTTGTTGAATTATTCTAATTCAGAATTCAGAATTTAATTATCAATTATCCATTATCAATTTTCAATTAAATAATGGATGCTTTCGAGATTTCAGTCATATCCTGCTGTTCAGCCCAATCCCTCTTGATTACCACAAGTGTCTTATCGTCATTGTAAAGCGATTCTGCCGTGTATTTCTGAACATCCTCGATTATTGCGAGAGCAATGTTTTCCGATGTTTCATTATAATTTTTCCTGATTAATTCTAATAACCTGTCTTCACCGTACATTAAACCGTTCCCATCCTGGCTTTCGGTGATTCCGTCAGTATATAATACAAGTACATCCCCGGGATGCATACGGATGTTTTCGACTCTGAAGCTTTGATGTTCTGACAAACCAAGCATTGCACCCGTTGCTTCGAGCAGCATAAAACTGTCATTGGCAGGGCGGTAATGAATCGGGGCGCAATGTCCAGCATTTGCATATAACAATAATCTATTGGATGCCTGGGTCAATTCACAGTAGAACAATGTAACAAATCTTTCATAGACAAATGTTTCCCATATAAGTGTATTCAAACGTGAAAACAAATGGGTGATTTTCGTAGCGAAACGTGTTCCCATCCTTATAGCTCCTGAAACAAAAAGTGCCTGTATTGCAGCCGGCAATCCCTTGCTCGAAGCATCTGCAATAACAATTCCGAGGTTTTCTTCACCTTCATACACATTTTTAAGGTAATCGAAATAATCACCTCCCACTTCGCTGTCGGGAGTGCAAATTCCATAAATATCATAATCGAGGAACCTGATTTTATGCTCCGGAAGAAGATTTCTCTGTATCTCCGATGCTTTCAACAAATCCTGGCGAATCTTTTTTTCGACTGATAAACCGGAGATTCCCCTGATAGCAATTGTTGCTATACCGCTTATAATATTGAGTGTCTCATAAAAACTCTGGAGCATTTGAGGAGCATTGAAAGCTAAAGCATATTTATAATATTTTCCTCCCCTGATTCTGATTAGCTCCCCTACTCCTGTTATCGAATAAGAATAAATTCCTTTCAGCTTCAATAATTCATCTGATTCGTAATTCAGAATGGTTCTCTGTTTTGGAAGTTTATTCAAAACAGGCTGATTGTCAATCGAAAGTGAATAATCCTTAGGAATTTTCTCAACTTTACCGAACTGGTAACTCAGTGTATAACAGCTATCCTGTGGATTGAGTTCCCATATTCTTCCGCCAATTATTCCGAATTCCTTATGATTGACAACATCTTTGACAAGCGATTTAAGCAGACTTAATTCAGACTTAAATTTCTGCGATGTAAGTTTTTCAAGCAGTTTGTAAGTATTTCTCTGACTAACGTAATTTTGTTCCATATTTTCTCAGTTTATTTTGTCGATATTGACGGGGAAATTGTTCATATAGTGAAAAGCCGGAGAGAAATTTAAAATCCATCCGGCTTCTTCATTTTAAATAAATTCAATATTAACTATTTCTTCATTAATCCGCTTTTAACTAATGCCGATTGAATTTTTTTCCTGTTTTCGGCAGAAACAGGTAACAATGGCATCCTAATCTGGCTTTTAATCATTTTCATCAGCGACATGGCGCATTTTACCGGAGCAGGATTCGGTTCTATGAAATTCATTTCCATCATCTCAAACAAATCATAATGTACCTTCTTAGCTTCTGCAAACTTGCCTTCGAGTGCATTGCGAATCATATCACCGAATTTCTTGGGAGCATAATTCGAAATTACTGAGACAATCCCTTTTCCACCTGCGGCAATCACAGGTAAAGCCAAAGAATCGTCCCCTGCAAGTAGTGAGAAATGCTTAGGAGAATTTTTAATAATATCCATCATCTGCACTAAATTCCCTGATGCCTCTTTTGTTGCTATTACATTTGGACAGGCATTTGCTACAGCAAGTTGAGTTTCTGCGAGCATATTCACTCCGGTTCTGCCGGGTATATTATAAAGTATAATCGGCAAATCGGATACAGATGCTGCGATAATGCGAAAATGTTCAAACAATGCAAATTGAGTCGGTCTTATATAATATGGCACAACAATCAATGCTGCGGCAGCTCCATGTTCACGTGCATAGATAGTCATATTAAGCGATTCCTCCGTTTCATAAGTACCTGTTGCTGCTATTATCGGTACTCTCCCTTTTGCAAAAACTACGGCTTCTTTGAAAATAGCCATTTTTTCCTTTAAAGTCAGTGTTGCTCCTTCGCCTGTGGAACCGCAAACGACAATGCCTTCTACCTTGTTCTTAATCTGGAAATCAATCAGCTTTTGAAGCGTTTTGAAATCAACAGAGCCGTCATTTTTGAAAGGCGTTACCAATGCTGTGAATGTGCCTCTCGCCGTAAAATTTTTCATATTTTTCTCCTGAAAATTATTTTCTTATTTATTAATATTTCTACTTCAACCTGATATTTTTGTTAAAAAAATTGATTTAAACCAATTATATAGAAAAAATTGTACCAAATTTATATAATTGAGTATATCGGACCTTCCTTTGTCAATTTGCTTTCAATAAGACTAATTTTAAACTTCTCCATTTCTCCGAAATCGTATGATTTGAAACTTTCAACAGTACCGGCAAATTTGTGTCTGTCGAACTCCTTAATTCTCAGTAAGGTTACATGAGGTAAATATTCCCTGTTTTCAGGCTGATAATCATATTCAGTCATAATTTTTTCCATTTGTTTTTGTAATTTTAATAACAACAAATCATTATTTATAATTTTTACGAAAAGAATACGCGGGAAACTCAACTTTGGCAATACAGATATACCTTTAATAATAATTTTAGAATTATATTCAATTAAAAAGTTATTTAAAGACTTTTTAATTTCGGGTATGATATTTTCATCAACGTCTCCAAGAAATAAATAAGTAAAATGCATATTAACAGGTTCTACCCATTTCCCGGTGCAGCATACCTTGAATTTCAATTGTATTTCTTCATATTTATCAAGAAATAAATCTGAATTTATATATGTGCCGATAAATAATCTCTTTGTTCCCATTTTTGAATTTTAAATATGTTGAAGCAAAAACAAATTAATAACAAAAATATAATTTTTTATTCATTTACAATTACAAACTTTTAACAGCGTCAATCCGATTTTCTTTTTTTATTATTTTCAGGAGGTTTTTTTATGGTAAATCCGCAATGGGTACTCGATTTATTAAAATCAGTTGACGATAACGATGCCGATAAATTTGTATCATTTCTTACAGATGACTGTGAGTTTAAGTTTGGAAATGCAGATGCAGTAGTTGGAAATGCAAATGTCAAAGCCGCAGTAGAAGGTTTTTTCGGAAGCATCAAAGGATTAAAACACACAGACATAGAAACTATAATCTCCGGCGATGTAGTCGCCACACCCGGCGTAGTTACTTACACACGCCACAACGGTACTACTCTCAGTGTAAATTTCTGCAATTTATTCAGAATGAAAGGCGACAAAATTCAGAAATATAATATTTACATTGATATATCACAGTTATATGTTTAATTATTTATCCACTCCTCTAGTCCCCTCCTTAATTCAAGGAGGGGAAACAGGGAAGCTAGATATATCAATGTACAATCACAACTTTTCTCACAATCTCATTTCCTAATTGAAGAAAATAAATCCCGCTCGCAAGCTCGCTTGTGCTGATTTTCAAATTATCACTAATGATGTTCTTATTCTCATAAACAACATTTCCATACGAATTGTAAAGCTTTATGAATTCAGGTTTCCATGATATATCCTCAAAATTGATTGATAGAAAATCATCAGCAGGATTGGGAAAAATTGCAATTTCATTTCCATTTATTTGTTCATCAATACCTAATAAAACAGAGTCTACTTTGAAATATGCAGTGCTGTCACCTTTCGCCGCATTCGAATGAAATATAATATAATTTGTATAAATGCAACCGGTTTCAGTTGGCGAACAGAACTCAACATCAAAATTCCAGGATTCTTCCGGTTTCAGCGTTAACGGATTGTCGGGATTAATCTCACGGTCAAACATATTTGTAAACATTGAACTTTGCTGTTTATAGTAATCCGAAATTATTAAATCCTTATACCCTGTATTTTTCACTTCGATGGTTTTTCTAGAATTTGAATTATAGAAAACATTACCGAAAAATGCATCGCTTACATCTATGACAGGGTAACTGATGCCCCTTCCCCTCAACACTGCAACACTATCTATTTTTCCATCTTTAGTAGTATTACTTATAAAAATAATCGAATCTAAATATTCTTTTTCTTCCTGAGGGATAAATGATGTCTCAAATGATAATAGCTCGTTTGGTTTTAAAATCAATGGATGTTCTTCACTTATTTCAGGCAATTCTGTAATAAATACTGTCGGATTTTGTGGTAATCTGCAACCATTAATGACAAGCTCGACATCACTTTTATTGAAGATTGTCATAGTACCTTGTTTAACTTTATTTATATCAACATTACCATAGTTGTATGATGATATAACTATTTCCGGGGCAATAACCTTTGCTTTTACCTGGACGCTAAAACCATTACTGCAATCAATACAACCGCTACAACATCCAAAAATACGAATTGAGTCTTTGAAGTTTCCGGTTTTATCTGAAGTAAATCTTATTTGAAATTCTAAAGAATCACCAGCCCCAATGTAATTGGGGAATTCAATATTTACTATCTCAAAACCCTGATGATTATCTTTAAATGCCAGTCCATAGATGATTTCACTCGCCTCTTTATTCTTATTAATTATCCTGCAATTCATTTTTTTTGTTTCATATAATCCTAATTTACCAAAATCAAGGTTTGGTCTTAGAGTGAATTTGCAGGAAACGTATTCGATGAGAATGGTTGTATCATTACCAGCCATATCTGAAAAAATAATACAAGCTTGTGCATCAATACTTCTGTCTATAACATTTGCAGTCCATTTTACAATATGCCTTTCACCGGGAAGAAATTCTTCACAAGACAAAATAAAATTAAAACTCTTAGTTGAATCAAGGATTATGGATTTCAGAAAAGTTCTTTCATAAGTTCTTGGCAAATCCTCAACATAACCATCTACAATGCCTTTACAATCTTGATTCCATCTCGGATCAGGAGGAAGTGTATCCTTCGCCGAATAGGATTTGCTTGTCATGGCTAAACAACCAATTAATACAATTAATAAAAAAGTAAATTTTTTCATTTTTCATACTCCATTTATTATTACCACCTCTCAAGTCCCCCCTTTTTAGATAGGAGATTTAAGCTCCCCTCTCCGCTCGGAGAGGGGCTGGGGGTGAGGTTTTTCAATGCACAACCAAAACTTTCCTCACTACTCCATTACCAATTTTAAGAAAATAAATCCCGCTCGCAAGCTCGCTTGTACTGATTTTCAAATTATCACTAATGATGTTCTTATTCTCATAAACAACATTTCCATACGAATTGTAAAGCTTTATGAATTCAGGTTTCCAGGTTATATCCTGAAAATTGATTGCTAGATAATCATCAGCAGGATTGGGATAAATTCTGTATCCGATTTCTGATAAATTTTCAATTACTTCATCGAAAATTCCATTGCCTGCCAATTTTACTGTTATTTCATTTTCAGCATCGCTTACAGATTCTAAATAGGCTATTGATTGCGATTCCTTAGTCGCTACAAATTCTACTTCGAATTCAAAATATTCACCAGGACTTAGTTTGACCGGTAAATTCAATGCAGACTTATTGAACCTGAATCCTTCTGTTCCCCAGCTTGTGCCTGTAGAAATCTCATACCCGTCAGGTTTAACAATCAAATCCGTTATTGTCAACGTATCGCCATAGCGCCAGGCATATTTTGTGGGATTAGTGAACCTTACTTTCTTTTTTACCGGGTTTGAATAATCACTCAAAAATGATGAGCCAAAGTCGTTATCTACTCCTTCAACTTTCGGGACAATTCCATTACCTCTCAAAATTGTTTGTGTTTTTGAATTTCCGCTATTATCGTATTGGATTATTAACTCATGTGGACCCGAAAGAACAGGATGGAACTTGACAGGTACTATTATGTATTCATTGGGATTGATTACCCTGTTTGTCAGCAAGCCACCATCAAATTCGAATGCACTTCCGTTGGTACTGCTTGTTTCTATTATGTTATAAATTGTTACAGGTTGTATACCGCTATTCTCCACCCTGATAACCTCATAGCCATTATCCGGGTCATAAGGACCTGCAGGGAATTCAACCCTGTCAATTCTTTTGTTTCCCCAATCATAACTATTTGCAACGAGGTCGTTACTTATACCTCTTCCATATAAATCGCCGACACTGTCAACAATGCCGTTTTTTATAGAATTACTGATGAAAAACATTGAGTCCGTATATGAAATAGTGTCTGTAGGCGAAAATCTGACTTCATAAGTGAATAATTGGTTCGGTGCAAGTTTCAATGGATATGAAGGTTCAATTACAAGGTCGGGTATAAATATCGAAGGTTGTCTTGGTCCCGTGTATCCTGTTATTTCCAGGTCAATCGTTCCAAAGTTTCTTATTTCTATCACACCATTTGTTGAAGAATTAACATTTACATCACCATAATCATGATACGATACATCAATCAAAGCAAAACCGACTTTAGCTTTCACTTTTGATTCCGGACTAAATCCGTGGCAAGTATCTCCGACACCGATTGTATCAATAAATTCACCGTATTCGGTTGCATTAAACCTCACAGTAATTTCTATGGAATCAAGAGGCGGTAAATTAAACGGCAACACGGGAGTCAATATTTCAAATCCTTTAGCTGGATTAGATATGAAAGATATATTATTAAATACAAGTGTCTCTGTAGGAGAATTATTGATAATCCATGTTGTCATATTTTTTGTTTCACCATATTCCAATAATCCGAAATCAAGTTCAGGTCTGACAGTAATTTTTCTTGCATAATAATACAAAGTAATTGACGTATCATTTCCTGCACGGTCAATAAAATTTATTACCGCCTTTGCATCTTTATTCCTGTCAATTACCCAGGCTTGCCATTTGGTTGATGAATCTTCACCCGGAATAAAATCTTCATAAGTTAATCTGAAATTATAGCTTTCCCTGGCATTAAAGATAATTTCTGAAAGATTAGAACGGGGATTATTTTGCGGCATATCAACCACATTTTCACCGCTTGTTTCACCGGCACATTGGTCAAAAAAGTATGTTGGATTTGGAGCTAAAGAGTCAGCATACTCTAGGTCTTTTAATGATATACTTGTCGCAAATCCATAAGAAAGATTATCAGAAAATCCATAAGCATAAGCAGTGAGCGGATTATCAGCTTTCAGCAAATACACAGCTCTTTCAGGAAGTCTGATGACTGCATAGTAATAATATTTATCATTGATATTAGCAATATAGTTAGCTCCCAATGTATATGGGAGACCGGAAACTTTCTGCCAGTTGATTTGACCGTTTTCATATCTGCCTAACATCAGGTCGTCAGGTATCAGTACTCCGAAACTTGACTGGTAAACTACATTCACATAGTTGTCATTATATATCTGACTGCTTATATCAGGAGTGCAAAATATAATTTCTTTCTGGAATTGTTCAATAGGTGTAAGCTCCATCATAAACGGTTTGCCGTTTACACTGTCTTCTCCTTCTCTGCCGCAATTATACTGAACAACATTAATCGGTTTATCAGCCGTAAAAATCATTGGACGAGTAGAACCTTCATCTGCTCTTAGCTTAATCCAGCCTGAATCGAGCATGCCAGCTCCTGTATTGAGAGTTGCTATAAGATTCGAATCGCGATAAATATTTGTCCCAGCTTCCTTAGCGAAAATTTTAACATAAGAATTATTCTTCCTTGTATAAAAAGGTGTATAAATATAAGTCTTACCCCAGGTATTTGTCGGGCTTTCCATTTCAGTAATAAAATTACATTCGCCTGTGCCTTCGGGAACAGTAGCACAGTAATTACTCGATACAACCGATACAGGTCTTGAAGCTCTTATACTTGTTCCAGACAGGTCGGAACCATAACCTTCACTCGCCATAATTAATACATCACCTTTATACAATGTATATGATTTTGTTTCGCCGGGAAGCATGCCTCCTTTTGTTCTTGTTCCTGCTGTACCGCCGAGGGTTACTCTAACCCTGTTATTGTCGAAAGGTGAAACAATTGATAAATAGCCAGGATGAAATTGAGTATTATTATCCGAATCATCTGCCCATGAAGAAACTATATAATTCTCCCCAAGTGATTGTTCAGGAATTGCAAGATAGCCCTCGCCTTTATCCTTGTACTGAGTAACAGCATAGCAAATAATTGGCTGATCGGCATATACATGCACCCCATACTCCACAAACAACTGGTCAGGTTCAGGTGGTATTGAATCTGCTATTCTGTAACATTGCCCAAGTGCCGGAGTGAGAGTGAATTCAATAATTTCATAAGGTCTTGTCTTTTGCTGGCGCAGATAACCTTTGCCCTGAATTAATACAGTAACAGTAGTTACAAATTCCGAAGTGATGTAAAGCTTCAAATCATTTTTCCCGCTTGATGTTTCAGGAGCAGGATTGAAAGTCAGCCAAAAATCCGTTCCGGCATTATTCATTCCCAACAATTCGGAAGCTTTATTTTTAAAATCAGTGAGGTTGAAATCTTTGGCATTGATATTCAGGAAAGACAATGCGAGATAAACAACCGTAAAGGCTGTAGTAATCAATTTTGTTCTCATTATTCTTACCCTTAATTAACCTGAAAAATTTATATTTTATATTATATTTTTCAAATTTAGAATTATCACTAAAGCAATAACAAATAAAATGGCAAAATGTTACAGTCAAATTAAATTTATTTAATAGTTTTCCACATTGAGTGATTATATTTTTTAAATTGAACTCCATTAACTAATTTTTAATGTTCGGTTTTTTACGAACAGAAAAAACTTTAATTTCGAGGAAAAAAAATGGAACTTTACGTTGACACAGCAAATATAGAACATATAAGGCATGCAGCAAGTCTCGGTTGCGTATCCGGAGTAACGACAAATCCTTCACTTCTTGCAAAAGAAGACCCATCGGTCGATGTTAAGCAGCGCATCCTCGAAATTTATAATCTAATCGGCGGACACCTTTCAGTCGAAGTCGTTTCAACTGTAACAAAAGGTATGCTTAAAGAAGCTGATGATATAATATCATGGTTTCCCCAGGCAACGATTAAGATTCCTATTATACCCGATGGTCTGGCAGCAGTGAAGGAACTGTCGAAAAAAGGGATTCCCACAAATGTAACTTTGGTATTTAGTCCTACTCAGGCAATCGCAGCCGCTAATGCAGGAGCAACTTATGTTTCTGTTTTCATGGGTCGTCTTGATGACATAGCAATCAGCAGTAACGATGTGCTTAGCGATATTTGCGAAATCTGGGATGTACAGGGATATGAATCGAAAATCATTGCGGCTTCTATCCGCCACCCAATGCATATCATCGAAGCGGCAATAGCAGGTGCGGACATTGCAACAGTTCCGTATAAAGTGCTTATGCAATCCTTGAAAAGCCCGCTGACTGATTCCGGACTGGAGCAGTTCTTATCGGATTACGACAAAATGCAGACTGAAAGACAGAAGATTCTTAACATTTAAATTTATAATTCACAATTCATAATTAACAATTAGGGAAAAATCCTAGTTTAAAATAATTTGATTAAAAGCGAAATTATTCATTTTTCACTTTTCATTATTCATTAATTAATGTCTCATTATGTCCATTTGGTTTTTATTACTCACATTTTTGAATTTCTAAGGTCATTCCATTAATAGTGGCAAATTCGAACTATATGTTTTTATTAGTATTTACATAAATGCAATTCCTCAATTTACTTATGGCACATCTATTGTCATATACATCAGGTTCACGAATTTCTCTCCTTCATTTAAGGAGGAAATAAGTGGGATGATAAAATCCCAAATAATGAAATGCTAATTATCGTTCAAGCGGATGAAACATAAAAAGTTACAAAGATTAATATTAATGACATTTTTAATGTTATTATTATCATCTACTGTGCTGCCGGCTCAACAGCAGTTGCCGACAAACATCAGTATACCGAAGGTGTCTTTGTCCGTAGATAAAACAGAAAACAGCAGTGATTTGGTTACTACTTTACAGATTCTTGCAATTATAACCGTACTTGCACTTGCACCTTCCATTCTAGTAATGATGACTTGTTTCACCAGGATAATTGTGGTATTTCATTTTCTCAAACAGGCAATCGGTACGACTACTCAGCCACCAACACAAGTTCTAACTGGGCTTGCACTGTTCCTTACTTTTTTTGTGATGCAGCCTGCATTGGATAAGGCAAACAAGGAAGGCATTCAGCCGTATATGCGTGAGGAAATCACACAACAGCAGGCACTCACAAATGTTATGCAGCCATTCCGCGAGTTCATGCTAAAGCATACCCGCGAGGAAGACCTGGGATTATTCATAAAATTAAACGGAGGCGACAAGCCGAAAGACATCAATGAAGTGTCAACATGGACAATTATCCCGGCATTCACAATCAGCGAGCTGAGAATAGCTTTCCAGATAGGATTCCTGCTCTTCGTTCCCTTCCTTGTGCTGGACATGATTATAGCCAGCACGTTGATGTCGCTGGGTATGTTCCTTCTGCCGCCTCAGTTGATTTCGATGCCGATTAAAATTCTGCTGTTCATTTTGGTAGACGGCTGGTATTTAATTATAGATTCGTTGATGAGGAGCATAATTACACCGTAATTAATTAACAATTAACAATTGGAATGGTGGAAGATTGAAGATTGAAGATTGAAGACAGAAGATTGAAGATTGAAGATTGAAGACAGAAGATTGAAGATTGAAGATTATAAATAGTAAATAGATGATAGAAATAGAATAAAAAATAAATGATAAAGCTTAAAATATATTATCAATTGACTATGAGATTAAAGACTTTTTTTTTAATTGTTAATTATTAATTGTGAATTAAATTATGACTGACCAACTAATATTGCAGATTGTACGTGAAGCATTTTACTATGTGCTTATAGTTTGTTCCAAAGTTGTTAACAGTATTTATTGTTACTGTTTTGATTCTACCGTTCATGATTAGCAGTCTTAAGACATTCACAATAGAACTGATTAATATGATACCTAATATTAAGTGAGGAATTGACTTATGCCCGATTCCTCATCATTGAATATCCTTACCGGAAAACTAATTATTGGTTTACTCTTATTCATCAGGATAATGGGATTCGTTTCGGCAAGCCCTTTTTTCAGAAGTATGTCTATTCCCGGTCCTGTGAAAATATTTCTCGGTGTAATTCTTGCATTTTCGGTAACAAGTGCTTTCTGGACAGAACAGCCGGTTATTGAATTTCATCTTTGGTATATGGTATTACTGGTGATGAAAGAATTTTTCCTTGGGGTAGCAATAGGATTTGTAGCAAATGCAGTATTTTGGGGTGCCAGAACTGCAGGCGGTTTGATTGACTATGACCTCGGATTTTTCACTGCCATGCTTTTCAATATGGATGAAGACACACCTACAATAGTCGGTGAACTTAAAGAAATGATAGTTATTATGTTATTTCTGTTTCTGAATGGTCACCATTTCCTGATTGAAGGCATTTATGCGAGTGTCAGGGCTGTGCCAATAACAACATTTGCTGTTACCGAATCTACGATTACTATGCTGATTAAAATGGCAACGACTGTATTCCTCGTCGGATTGAAAATGGCTGCTCCGGTAATTGCTGCAATATTCCTCACAAATCTCGCACTTGCATTACTTGCAAGAGTAGCACCTCAAACAAATATATTTATTCTCAGTTTCCAGCTTAAAATCGCAGTCGGATTGCTCGTCCTTTTTGCTTCATCTGCACTAATCGTAATGGTTGCTAAATATTCACTTCAGGGTTTTGAAAATGAGATTATGAAATTCATAATGACATTGAATCCGGCAAGAGTATAATTTAAAAAATAAATTGAAATTGCTTTATTAATAAATCCTTTTCATTGCATTCTAAGCATTCATATTTGGAAAACAACTGATTATTAATTAGATTAATTTTCAATATTACTGCAATATAAATTACTTTTTAAAATATATTTTATAAGAGAAATGGAAACCGATAAGATAAATATGGCATCAAAATTACCATTCAATAATAAACCAGGGAATATTTATGAAAAAGTTAAGAGTTGTAGTAATTGCATTTTTGTTTATGAATTGTTTAGTATTGATTTCGCAGGAAACGACAGAAAACAAATTTAAAAAAACAGGAAAAACAAATATTAATCATTTCAATACTACCATAACAATCTCACCTATACATTTAATCATGCCTGTTGTAGAGTTAATGGGTGAATTTGCATTAAAACCGACAGTCAGCATAGCATTAATAGGCGGATTAGGTACTTACGAGGGTTTTTCGGTATATGAAATCGGAGGTCAATTAAATTTTTATCTGACAGGAAATTTTGACCAGGGGATGCAGGCTGGAATAGAGATTCTGCATGCATCTGTCTCGGGAGAAGTACAAAATATTTCCGGTGTTGGGCAGGGTTTATCCATTGGACCTTTCATCGGATACAAAGGAGCTTACGATTTCGGACTCAGCATTGATTTACAACTTGGAATAGGAATAATGACAGCCAGAGCAGAAGCAGGAGGTTCTACCGCATCGGCAAATGCAACTGCTCCATTTCTCAATTTTAATCTGGGCTGGTCTTTCTGAGTTTTATATCGATTTTAATAAATTCTGCAATAAGAGAAAAAGTAATGGAAACCGAATATTAATAATGGATTGAAGTAAGTGAACTTTCACAGGGAATATTTTTTTGTTCGTTTAAATCAGGTAATAAATTTGGTACAAAAAAATTTTTTGTGATTAGATAAATAATAACCATCCCTCTTTTCCCCTCCATACTTAAAGAGAGGAAAAGAGGGATGATTTTGAGAAAATTTCTAATCAACTTTAATGATTGAATTCACACCCGGGGAACCTTGAATTCTTACATAGTAAACACCCTGGGGCAGATTTTCAGAATCAATTTTAAATTGATATGTTCTTCCATTTTCGATATATTCGGTTTTTTTATTCAGAATGATATTCCCGGATAAATCGCAGATGTTTATAATTTCAGGTCTGCCCTTCCCGGTTAAACTGACATTTATATTGTTTCTGAAAGGATTAGGATAAGTTAAGATTTCATTTTGCATTCCGTGTTTGTATACATCATGCAATTCCGCAATAAGTTTTTCAGGGAATTTCAAAGCAGGGTCACCGAGTAATGTAAATTGTTTGATATAATAAGCATCTGATGATGAGTTCCTTTTCGTTTCCAAAATAGCTTTGCCGATTGTCAGATTTTTATTATTTACCAGGGTGGAATAAAAATCCTCAATGTATCGGTTTGTCAATCCTGCTAAAGTCAACCCGGTTGGTGCATATGAAGCAACAGCACCACCATTTTCATTAGTTATTAATTTTTCAATTATGCTTTTCCTTTCGGGATTACCAAAGGATTGTGTACTCGTTCCCGCAGTAAAGAAAAATGGCTTATCAGAAGTAATTGTTGTATCGAAATCTTCTGAATAATAAATTCCATTTCTTATCCAGATATATGGATTAGCATGACCATAAAAACACATTATTGATGTGCCATCGTTTATCGCAGAAAATAAATCAGCTTTTGTACTCTTATATTCGGAAGTATCCTGGAAATATATTCTTTTTTTAATATAATTCTTAGGTAATTTTTTATTCATCAGATATTCTATTGAAGTAGTGAAATATCCTTGGTCGGAACTGTCTGCCAGTGCAAGGAAATCATATTTATATTCAATTTCATTGAAGTGGTCTTCATATTGAATTGTTTTATTGAACATATTTCTCAGTTCATCAATATTTCGTGCAGGGTATCTGCCAATGCACATATCAATATACTCATCAGCATCAATTTTGTTTGTAACATAATATTCATCAACTGAAACTGAATCCTCATTTAATGGCGGTTGGTTAAGTTCTGATTCAATCTTATATGTCGGTATATACATAGTGTTACCAACCAACAGCAGATATTGTGGTTTCGGGTCATGCCAGTTGTTCAAAGCATAACTGATAAATTCCCTGATTGATTCTTGTTGTGAAGCAGTATCGTTGAATTCCCTGTAAACATCATTAACATTCACTGGAAGAATAGTTAATCCTTTACTTTGTCTCCACTGGATAAAATCGGAAAGCTCATTCTGAAAATCAGGATGATAGATAATAATATAGTCTGCCTGGTTGTTGGAACTCCTGAGCTGCGCATTGATTTGCAGATTTGTAATTACTAAAAATAAGACTAAAAGAGCAGCGATGATTTTTGATTGCTGTTTCATATTACACCCCATTAATTATTGTGAAATAATTTCTTTAGAGACAAATATCGGAAAAATAATGTCAAATTTGTAGAGTGTTTTTACTGATTAATATACCTTATTTGTTAAGAGAATTTACAATTGCTTTTAACGATTCAAATAGTAAATTATTGAATAATCCTTAATTTTACATTTTGTATTTTGAATTATACATTAAAAAATAATGAATCAATTGAAATCTAAGCCTGTTATATTTTTTCTCGGTTTTACATTTGTGGTAACTTATGCTATCGAATTCGGATTGATTTTAGCCGGATTCAGGATTAAAGGCATTCCCCAGATATTCGGTCAATATATAGTTGCTGCTGTTATGTGGGTACCTGCACTTGGTGCTTTTCTTACAATTAAATTTATAAGCAAAGAACCTGTGACAGTGCTTAAATTAAGACTTGGAAAAATTAAGCCATACCTGATTTTATGGCTGGAAATTCCACTTCTTACAGCATTAATATATTTTGTTAGCTGGCAATTAGGTTTTGTCAAGCTCGACCTTGAGATGAAAGATTTCATGAAGCTATTGAGTTCCTACGGAATGAATACCAAATTACCGTTTCCGCCAATATATATGTCATTGATTCTCTTTTTTGTCTCACTTTTTATTTCCCCCTGGATGAATTCATTTTTCGGAGTTGGCGAGGAAATCGGC
>JACRLY010000062.1:26098-38794 GCA_016219595.1 Ignavibacteriota bacterium
GTTGGGCGCATGGTTTAATAAACAGCCAGGGTTATGGTGTTTGGAAATTGATTATGCCGCAAACAAATTATTTGATGGGTGGAATTACTGGAGTTGTTGGAATAGTAGTGTGGACACTGTATGGATTGTTGATTAAGAGCAGGCAGAAGTGATATTAGTTTCTTGTATATAAATTTCTTCCGTAACTTTTTATATGTTCTATAAATCCAGGTTTGTCATGTTTTTTAATTAACAAAACAGGTTCAATTCTATAATCTATTTTTGTAACGATTCCAAAAAGATTTGCAGATTCGTTCAGGAAATCGCCGCTAAAGTCATTAAGAATAACAGCAATATCAATATCGGAGTTTTCGTTTGCAGTTCCCTTAGCATAGGAACCATAAAGAATTATTTCCTCAGGAGAAATAAATTCGATTATTTTCTTTACAGATTCTTCTAATATTTTATCAATACTTTTATCCACTTATTAAGCTCAATAGTTTTATCTAATATTTCTTTCATTCTTATTTCATTTAACTGTTTTCTAATTAATTCCTTATCAGAAGGATATCTCCCTTCAATATTAAGAGGCATAAGAACATTTAGGAATTCTATTTGTTCTTTTGACATTAAACGGGTAAGTTCAGATTTATTGGAAAGAAGAATTAGATTATGAGTATAAGGAGGGTCATCCTCTTTTTTAAACCAAAAATAAGCTTTTAAAGTTTTCTCGATAATTAAATGACAGAAAAAACCTACATATAGATTTTATTTCAAATGAAAAAGGGATACTGCAACATCAATATCATCATCCGCAGAATCTATCCAATATTTAATTTTTTCTGTTAATTTCATTTCTAAAAATAATAAAAATAACAATTGTTTAAAAATATGCTATCAGAAGATGATAAACCTAGATATTGATTCTCCTATTTTTAAGAAATAAATTCCATATCTTAGTTCAGATATATCAATATCCATTTTATCCATTTTTTCTGTTTTTAATTCTCTTAGCCAGACAATATTACCAAGTATATCATAAATTTTAACTTCATTTATAGTTGGAGGCAGAATTGTTTTAATGATAATCACATTATTCATAGTTGAATATATTTCGACTCCATCAGTTTTTCTTATTAAATAGTTTTCATTTACATCAGTGGCTTTAAATTCATCGTATAATTTCTGCAATGAATCAATCGGGTCATATCCATAAGGTAAAGAAGGAACATTCAGGTCGAGGTATAATGAATCTTCCTTGTTATTCCATTTAGCAACGCGGACGAATGCAGAAAGAGTGCTTGTGCCATATTGGAAACACCGTGTATCGGCACCGATTACCTTTGCTCCCTGCAAGGCTGTCATAAGTTTATCCGCAAGTGTTCCTTCAGTCGAAAGAAATCCTGATTTAATCGAATCGAGTATTTGCTGACCGAGCAGAATATTTCCCTGGATCGAGTAGTTTCTTCCTAAAATATGATTTTTATAATTAAGACAATTATTACCGGTATATCCGGCACTTCTTGGTTCACCATTGCTGTCAAGGTCAACAATGCCGTATTGCCTTATTCCAGGATTCGATTCGACATCATTATCAATCAACCAGTTTATTATTTGTACAGGTGAATAACTTTCATACATTCTATTTCTTGCTTGAAGCTGGTTTTGAAAATTATATGCAGCCTGTGTATGAATTGCACCATGTCCTGGAATAATATCGCTGATTATTTTAGCTCCTGGAGGATATTGTATTCCACTAAGGCAAGTTGCACCGGCGCTTCCGATTTCTTTTGTAATAGTATCAATAGCAACAATTGAAAAAGTATGCTGCGCTAAAGTTATATATGGCAGAGCTAAGAATAAAATAATATAAAGAATTTTCATATTGTCTCCTATAATTATTCGAGGAGACAAATTAAAAAGAAAATTTCAAATATGAAAAATGTAATATTAAATTTAAATCAACATTCTAAGTATAAATAAAATCAATTTTATATTAAAGTTCTTTCCTTAGGCGGGCAACTGGTATTTTCAATTGTTCACGGTATTTTGCCACAGTGCGACGGGCAACATTATAACCTTTTTTCTTTAGTTCTTTTCCAATTTTATCGTCGCTGTAGGGTTTGTCTTTTGGTTCTGCATCTATTATGTCTTTCAGCACCTGCTTGATAACACGGGTTGAGACATCTTCGCCGTCCTCTGAAGGTAGGGATTCGCTGAAGAAAAATTTCAGCTCATAAATTCCATATTCGGTTTGAACATATTTCCCGTTAACAATCCTGCATACTGTAGATATATCAAGTCCTGTATCGTCAGCCACATTTTTGTAGATAAGAGGTTTCAGACTTGAAGGACCCTGTTCGAAAAATTCTCTCTGCAATCCGGCAATAGCCGTCATAACTTTTACCATAGTGCTTTTACGCTGACGAATTGCCTGTATTAAAAACTTTGCATCTTCATATTTATTACGAATCCATTCTTTAGTTTCTTTGTTGAATGCTTTATAATGAGCATCTTTTTTCAAAAGTTCATAAGCCTTATTCAGTTTCAGAATCGGTATCCTGCTGTCGTTGACATTTATGAGAAGTTCAGCAGTTTCTTCATCCTTTTCAATCGTAAAATCGGGAATGATCGAGTTCATCGAGCTCTGTGTGTCCAACCCACCCGGTTTTGGATTTAATTTTCGTATGAATTCAATTGCTTCGCGTAGATAATCCTCAGTAACACCAAATTGCTTTAGCATCACCTGGTAATGTTTCATAGTAAATGCCTCATAAGCATTTACAAGTATTTCGAGAGCAAGTTTTTGAGCAGCATTCGGTTTCGGAATTGCATTAGCCTGTGCTATCAGGCATTCCTGTACTGAACGTGAGCCGAAGCCCGGCGGTTCAAGTTTTTGAACCTGGAGAAGAATTTTTTCCGCCTGCTCGAGAGTTACATTTTTTATCAGTTCAGGTGCTTCAGTGTCTAGCTCCTCTTCGGAATAGTCAACAAGTTCACCGTTTTCATCTATTTCAGAAATATTAATATTCTTTGCCAGAACGAATGCCTCTGAAGAAACTGCATAAGCACGTGACGGGTTTTCTTTTGCAGATGATTGTGTTTTGCGTTTTTCTTCGATGAGCTTTATCTGTTCCTGCAAATTGATATTGTCGATTATATCATTGGTATCAATAACAATTTCTAAAAGGTCACGCCTAAGATAGCCGTCGTTGTCTACATTACCAATGATTTGCTCACCCAATATGTATTCTTCTTCCTTCAAAGGGAGTAATCTCAACTGTTGTATCAATTCATCAGCAAGGGATATCGTGTCTTTTAACTGAAAATATTCCGGTTCGTCATCATCGGATTCCTGGTATGCAGTTCTTCTCTTCAAATAAAGCGAATCATCCTGCCAAAGAAGCCTGTAAAATTCAAACGGGTCACCCTGGTCGTCAACTTTCGGTGCCGGAGCCTCAGAATAACTTTCTTCGAATGTATCGGTTTCAGCTTTAGGAATTTCCTTTGGTGTAAAATCGGCATATTCCCCCGGTTCATATTCGTCAGGAGCAGAAGCAACTGCTCCCTCTTCGGGTGCTAATTCATCGAGCATGGGATTTTGTTCAATTTCCTGCCTTACCGCCTGTTCAAGTTGAATCACCGGTAGTTGCAAAAGCTTTAAATATTGTATTTGCTGTGGTGTTAGTGTTTGAGTTAATGAAGTCCGTAAATCAAGAGACAGTTTCATTTACACCTCCGAATATCGATGAAACTGCTTTCGGTATACCATTATTTTTGACATACTCTGAAATTTCATTATAACTTTCTTCTCCATAAGCCCTGATAAGAGCATCCTTGCTAAAATTGACAAGATTAACTTTATCGCTTTTTCCTTTTTTCAGAGCCGGCTTACATTCGGCTATATTCTGGAAATAGAGATATTTTCTTCCTGTGTTATTGACTCTTATTGGAAATAAATGACAGGAAATTGGTTTCCTGAAATTACTTTCACAATTAAAATATGCTTTTTCTTTTGTATATTTAGCAACTGAATTTTCATAATAAACAAAAACACAATCTTTCTTATCAATGCAGACTGTTGAATAATTATCCCTGCTGCCTTCGTAAAAGCCGTGCTTATCTATATATTCAATGGATTTTTCTGACAAGTATTTTTTTGCATTATCGAGATTATTATAAATCATCTCAATTTCCTCATCCTTCAGCGGGGCGCCGAATTTCCCCGGAAATGTACAGCATGCTCCCTTGCATTTTTGCAGGTCGCAGGAGAATGAAGTTTCGGTGATTTCTTCTTCGAGTAATATGTTATCTATTAAAATCATCTATTTAAATTGAAATTAAAATTCAGTATACTAATTTAATCAATTAATCCTCTAAATAAAATAAAAGAATTTTTCTGTATAATAAAATTAAACCCGTGTAAAATTATACGTGTAAATATAAAAAAAAATTTATATTTTAACTGTTTAAACATTTAATTATTTTATTATAATACTGCAAGGTACAATAGTGAAAATTACATTAACATATCTCGTTATTTCAATTTTGTCATTTACTCAAATAATTACATTAACAGCGCAAAATAATTCTAACAGGTTAAAAGCCGCAAACACATACAGCAGGTTGATGGAGCAGGCACATCCGACACCGTTAAGATATTTCAAACAGGATGCAGCCATTCCGTTAGCCGGAAAGTCATTGCTGCCAATTTTTTTAAATGTCAATATGACAGAGCCTGAATCTGACCAATACAAAATGCAAAATGAATCTTCCATTGCCGTAAATCCGAAAAATCCATTGAACCTGATTTCATCCGCCGTTGATTATCGTGCTGAATCTTCAACCTGGGTTTATGTGTCAACCAATGGAGGACAAAGCTGGGTTGATAAAAACCTCGGAAAGCCTTTCCCCGGATGGCGTTCTACTAATGACCCGTCTGTGGCTTTCGACCCTGACGGCACTGGCTATCTCGTTTATGGCGGTTTCGGAACAATGGATAGTACAGGTTTATTGGTTGGTGAAAACGGAGTTTTCATAGCAAGAACAACCGATGAGGGATATACATGGACACCTCATATTCCCGTTATTATTCATAGAGGTCCACAAACTCTTGATTCTAACTTTGAAGATAAATATTATATTTCAATTGATAATTCTCCATCATCGCCATATTACAAACATCTGTATATTCCGTGGAAAAGAGTTGTTCTTGCAGATTCCTCAACTCAGATTGTAATATCAAAATCGACTGATAAGGGAAGTACATGGTCGATTCCAGTAAATGTCAGCGATAAGGTAAACGGTAGTTCCGAAGATACAACATTCGGACAAAGTTTTCCTATTTGTGTTACAGGACCGAACGGAGAAGTTTATGTTGTATGGAATCACGGCATTGCACATGGTGTCGGATTTGCAAAATCAATGGATGGATGTGTTACTTTTTCAGAACCTCGAATTATTAAAAATTATAACATATTCGGTCAGACAAAAAACATATCATCTGTTGATACAATACATGAATACAGGCACACTGTTAAAGGTAAAGTCAGGGCTGAAGCATATCCTTCAATTACATGCGACACTACTAATGGACCCAAAAGAGGAACGATTTATCTAAGCTGGTCTGCTGACAATCCTCCAAATGTATATTTCTCGGAATCTACTGACGGTGGCGACTCATGGTCTAATTCAAAGATTGTTCATACCGACACAACAAACGACCAGTTCTGGCACTGGCTTGCACTTGACCCTAAGAACGGCGACCTCGCTGTAATGTATCTTGACAGCAGAAACGATTCTGCAAATATCAATGTCGAATGTTATGTCAGCTATTCAAGCGATGGAGGTGATACATGGATTGACCGCCGTGCATCGGATTTTGCAGGTGATTTGCGTAACAATCCCTTTGGTGGGAATTCATTTGCAGGTGATTACAGTGGCATTGCTTTTTATCATGGAATGATTTATCCCTCGTGGATAGATATGAGAGCTTCGGAAACAAACATTTTCGACAGCGATGTTTACACAGCATTAATCAATACACAGATGCCAGCTCCTGTTGACAGTTTCAAGGTTACAATCATTCCTGAAAATCCGCAAGAATTAACTCTTGCATGGGTGTATTCGGCTAAACGTGCATTCGGGCAACCTATGGCAAATGAAGAATATCATTTTGCTTTATTCAGGGACGGACAATTTCTGACTGATGTTCAATCTCAGAATTTGGTTTACCAGGATAATAACCTTACTCCATACCAAAAATATGATTATTCAATTGTTGTTGTTTCCGAAAAGGATTCAAGCTTAAACAGAAATGATGGAGCTTTCGCAGGAGGCTCGAGACTTCCATCAGCACCGGGAATAATTTCACTTAAAGGAAGTGATTCAAGAGAAGTTACTCTCGATGTAAAGCTTCCCTCATTCAGGGAAGATAATGTTGTTCCGCTTGTGAATTTATCGAAAGTTGCACTTTATAGGGATAGCATTTTCGTTAATGATTTCACATTTAATACTACCGATACTGGCAAGACAGTTCAAATTAACGATACGCCTAATGAAAAAGGTTATTATAATTATTTTGTGAAGGCACTCGATTCAAGCGCACCACCGAACGAGAGTCAGCAAAGCAATGAGATGAATGTATTTACAGGTACAATAGATAATAAATTAACCGAATCCTTTGATGAAATTATCGGCAGATACATAAACATCGGTGGCTGGGGAGTTAATTCTTCATTCTATCATAGCTCACCAAATTCATTTACAGAATCACCTTTAGGAGATTACAAATCAAGGCAAAATTATACACTCGATTTATATCCTGTATCATCCGACAGTAATAACAATCTCGTAATCGAGTTCTGGCATGCCGCTATTGTTCACAGAAGCGACACTGCTTTCATCGAGGTTTCATTTGATGATGGCACAAATTGGTCATCAATTGCTAAATTCAATCAAACAGATTATCCATCATGGAACGATAAAGTTCTTAATAACCAGGACTGGAAATATGAAAAATTCGATTTATCAAAAGACCATGCTGACACTGCAATTTTCAGATTCGGGTTGAAAACAAATGTTCTGAGCCAGGAGGACGGCTGGTATATTGATGATATAAAAATCAATGGTTCACCTTCATCTGTGAATGACGAATACGCAAAACAAAATTTAATTTTATATCCCAATCCATCCGACAGATTCCTAGTTGTAAGAGGAATTGAAAATATTAATATATCTGAAGTAAAAGTTATATCTGCAATAGGTAAAAATCTTGACATTCAATATACTTTAAAAGACAGCGAAGCAATGCTGGATGTATCCGGCTTGAGCAATGGAATATATGTGATTGAGGTAGTAACAATGGACAGTCAGATTTATTATGAAAAGTTTGTTGTGTACAGGTGAGAAAGATGAATAATAGAATGAAAAAATATATAAGAATTTCCATTTATATTATTATCTATTTGTATTTGATTTACCCTTCAATAATTTTATTGTTTAATATGCTTGGATATTATGAATTAATTCCGAATTTAGATATCTTTAACTATATTTTTATTCCTCCTATTATACCTGGTGCAATTATTGATACTTTATTTTCACTCATTATTTGGCCGTCAGGACACTCTAATGCAACTGGATATATAGCAGTTATTTTTAATATTATTTTATGGACTTATACTTGTTTGTTAGTGTATTTTAAAGGAGGTAAATTCTTATCTGAATTGAAGGGAAATCAGAACATAAAGAAAGATAATTCACTAGAAATATAGATAATGATTTTGTAAATAACAAAAAGCTCCCTCTCCTTTGGAGAGGATTGGGGTGAGGTAGGGAAAGAATGATATTTATTTATTTTTAAACAATTTTTAGTTATTTTCGTTTCAATAAAAGTAAAATTATTTGTAAAGTGAAAATGGACAATTTATACATAACAGTTAAGGATTCCTCGAAAACCGGTTTTCTTATTGATTTACTTAATAAGCTTGAGTTTGTTGAGATAGATAGAAGAGTAAAGAAAAGGAAGAACGGCAAGCATGATATATTCAAGTCTGCTGGAATATGGAAGGGTAGAAATATTGATGCTGAAGAACTCAGAAAACAAGCATGGAAGCTAATATAATGGTTCTTTGCGATACTAATATCCTTATAGAACTTTACAAAGGAAATAAAAATATTATTCCAGAATTAAAAAGGATTGGTTCTGATAACATATCTATTAGTATTATTACTTCTGCATAATTAATATTCGGTGCTTTGAATAAAAAGGAATTGAATCAAATTAAAAAGGACATTGAAAGTATAAATCAGATTAATCTGGATAATCAGATTTGTGATACTTTTTTAAAATTAATGTTCAAATATTCACTAAGTCATAAAATCACAATTCCTGATGCATTTATTGCGGCTACATCAATTTCTAAAAATATACCTCTTTTTACTCTGAATGTAAAGGATTTCAAATATATTGAGGATTTGAGCTTGTATAAAATCTCTTCGAGGTAATACCTCACCCTCCCAGTGAATCGGGATTTCCGTTTTACTCCAATAAATCCCTTTTACGAAGGAGATGGATTTTGGGAATTGAGTGCTATTCTTGCTTTACACCCTTCTCCTTCGGATAAGGTGTTAGGGTTTGAGGTAAAGTAATTTACAACACTGTAAACCTGAATGTTCTGCACTTGTCCCCTGTTCTGCATAGGATCATATATGCCCCAGGAACAAATTCTCTAGTATTAAATTCAAATGTATACTTTCCTTCGTCGAGATAGCCCTCGTATACTGTTTGCAGTTTATTCCCAAGATTATCATAGATATCTACAGAAACATTATTCATACCCGTGAATCCCGCATTGAATCTTGCACTTTGTCCCCTTGTAACAGGATTCGGAAACACCTGTGCAATGGATTCAGTTTCTTTGTTTTCTCTTACAGATACAATTGAAGAAGATAGCTCACACAAAACAAGATTTGTATCAATGATTACCGAATCAATTTGGAATCCAAGACGGAAACTGAATGACTGGTTCCTTGTGTCATTAATTACTGTGTCATAAGCAACAGTGTCGGCACCGAAAAATTTAAGAACCAATGGTGCAACAAATACTCCGGGAATTGTCTCTGATTCAGGCTGAACCTGATTTATATTAACGGTAACATCATATCCGCTGGCACCCCAATTATTAGATACAGTAGACAGCTCATATATTGGATGTCCTGCGTGATAGACCCACTGGTCAAAATATGTATCGAAGGGAACTGGTGGATTTGGAACAGATTCTTTGAATGAATTTTTAAAATCTTCTGTTTCAATCGATGTATTAGCATGTTTTGTCAGTAGATTTCTGAAAGCAGGGAAAAACACATCATCACCAAGCATAGTGCGAAGCATATGGTAAACCCATGATGCTTTCGCATAAGTAAGTGAAGTCATTATCCAAAAGATAAATTCTTTTGGAGTATCATATATACTTTGATTATAAAATCCATTTCTTAAATAATCTCTCCTGGCTTCTCTCATTCTGCTGTAATAACCTTCAATACTTCCCCATTGCTTTTCACGGTAGATGGCTTCACCCCAAGTTGCACCACCTTCATTAATCCAAATGTCTTTCCATGTAGCACATGTAATTAAATCACCAAGCCACATGTGTGCAAGTTCATGAGCAATGACCCTCTGCCATGTCCCGTAAGCATTACCTCCGCCTGAACTCTTGTCTCTAATCCAGTTCCGATCTATTGTTGTCATTGTTTGGTGCTCCATTCCCCCCCCGAAATCAGGAACTGTAGCCATCCCATATTTAACAAAAGGATATTCAATCCATTTTTCAGTAAATGCTTCCATCATTCCGACAACATTATTAAAAGCATGCCTGGCATTGTATTTATATGCATCGGTAGTATCGGGATTATAAGCCGAATCCACAGTATTTTTATAATCTTTCTCCCAAACATAATACACTATTTCAATACTGTCATTTGGATTATTACGCTTGTGATACCAGTCAGAAAATATTTTATATTTAGAAGCCGTAGCCACCATAAGATAAGTTGTAATTTGTGCCGGCTCTCTCCAACTGAATGTACTCGAACTGTTGTCATTATAGACGCTTAATAATTTCCCGTTTGAAGCTACCTGATATCCTTTAGGTACTCGAACACTGATTTTTGATAATGCCTTATCATAAGGGGCATCGTTGCAAGGCATCCAGTATCTTGCATTTTCCGGTTCACTAAACGTGTAGGCACTTCTTTCTTCGATGAATATTGAGTCAAGATATGGAGGAGGTCCTAATTCTATAAACTGACCCTTTGGATACAAATTAAAGCCATTGTTTTTTTCACCTATATATTTATAATATATTATTACATTTAATGTATCACCCAAATTATATTCTTGTGGCAAAATAATATTGAGATTCATACTATCCTTGGAAATAGACATTATTGTTTTTTCATTATCAACAAAAACCGAGTCAATCTGAAGTTTTGCGGCATCAAAATCTATCGCAGTAGTATTGGATGAATCTATCAATATTTTTATTTTATTAATACCTGTGTATATTCTGTCTTTAGGCATAGTATCTGTCGAATTCAATACGTTATACCAATCCATATACAAATCGTAAGTCAGGACATCATAATTCCGTCTTACTATTGCCGTAGCCTGGGTTTCATCATATTTGAACTGCCTGTATCTCCTGCTGCAATCCACATCAGCGGGTAAATTCATTGCTTTGTTTTCAGGGTTTTGCAAATCATTGTTCAACAAGATTTCCGGAATTTTAATTTCCTGTGAATAAACACTTACAAAAGTTAAAATCATCAATAAAGTATTAATAGCTCTAATCATATTCAATACGTCATCATCATTAATAAAAAAATTCAAATTAGCATTTTTTTTCATATTATGTGCTATTTTAGTAATAAACGAAACCATGTTCTAATAATTGAATAAATGAAATGAATTTAAATACAACAATAAAATTAAATAATGGTATTGA
The DNA here is from genome assembly GCA_016219595.1 of Ignavibacteriota bacterium. Classification (GTDB taxonomy): domain Bacteria; phylum Bacteroidota; class Ignavibacteria; order Kapaibacteriales; family UBA2268; genus XYC2-FULL-35-21. Next base: position 37,084 of record JACRLY010000062.1, read on the forward strand.
AATTCCTGTTCTCGGCTTAGGGACTTACAAGACTAATCCAGGGACTGAAACACAAAATGCAGTAAGATTAGCTCTCGAAATCGGTTACCGCCATATTGACACTGCAGCTTTATATGCTAACGAAAAAGATGTGGGGCTAGCTGTCAAACAGAGTAGAATATCGAGAGAAGAAATTTTCATAACTACGAAAGTCTGGAACAGCGACCAGGGTTATAACAATACATTGAAAGCATTCGATGTCAGTTTGAAAAAGCTGGATACCGATTACATTGATTTGTATCTTGTTCACTGGCCCCTTCCCGAATCGAGAAAAGATACATGGAAAGCTCTTGAAAAATTGTATTCAAACGGAAAAGTCAAATCAATCGGAATTAGCAACTATACCATCAGGCATATTGATGAGCTATTGAATAGTTGTGATATTGTTCCTTCGGTTAACCAGGTCGAATTAAGCCCTATTTTGCAGCAGCCAAAGCTGATGGATTATTGCAAACAAAAAGGTATTGTTATTGAGGCATACAGCCCTTTGACAAGAGGGAAAAAATTCAATGATAAAAGGCTTCTAACACTTGCAAATAAATATTCCAAATCCCCTGCTCAATTAATGATTAAATGGGCTTTGCAATATGATACAGTTGTATTACCTAAGTCTGCAAACCCTGAACGATTAAAGGAAAACGCTGATGTTTTCGATTTTGAAATATCAGCCGAAGATATGGAATACATGAAATCATTTGATGAGAATTTCCGAATTGCCTGGGACCCAAGTGGTATTGAATAATTATTTTTATAATATTTTGTCATGCTCTATTTGGTTTAGCATCCAATGCATTGTCACCCTGAGCGAAGTCGAAGGATTTTCCTTCCTTGAAGAAGTACATATTGATTGAAACGAAATTCCTATCCATAGAGAAGAGTGTGTTATTTTTTCATTAGTAATTAGTAATTGGTAATTAGTAATTAATTTTCCTATTGCATTTCTCATTATTCCTGTTTAAGTTTGATTGTGAAATAAGAATATAGCAATTAGGCTGTATGCCTTTTATTAATTTTGGAAGAAAATCTACAAAGCTGTTAGTGTATTGCAAATCGGGAATTGAATTGAAAAAATAATTGACAATTGATAATTGAAAATTGACAATTAAGATATAAATTCAGGAGAAAAGAAATGAAAACAAAGCTCGAATTAATCATATTTGCGGTGCTGTTTCTTGCTCTATATTGCCTACCACAAAAATTGACAGCACAAATTCCGGACTGCTGGTGCATGCCGAAATATTATCCGCCAAATGGTGAATTCTTTAATGAGCATTTTAGATATGATACTTGTGGTGTCGAACTCTCTTCGAGTACTTGTGATTCTATATACTGGCTGAATATGAACAAGACTTATTATGGCAGAAATCGAATTTATGCAAAACGTGAATGGGTATTATGGTTTGATGTCAAAGCTTTTACATTTCCATATTATCCTCCAGATACTATAATCGAAGCAACCTGGAGAGATGTTGACAGCATTAATTATCCTGAAATTAGAGACAGTCTTAAAATGATTGAAAATGAATACGGCTATAATAAAATGATAAAAATGCATCCTGAACTTATTCAACCAGGTGAAGGGCAAAGCTTTATTGTTTCATTTGAAAATTATGTAAACGGAGTCGAATTAGAAAATAAATTTAATTCAATTCATTATGCTAATTGCGATTTT
>JACRLY010000062.1:38860-50582 GCA_016219595.1 Ignavibacteriota bacterium
CCACCGGGAGAGGGATTTAGGGTGAGGGAATATATCCACCCACCCCTCAAATCCCCTCCTTAATTAAGGAGGGGAAGAAAAGTGGAGGTAAAATAAAAAAAGCGGATGGACAAAAACTGCTCACCCGCTTCTCCTTCACTAATATAAGGTCAGTTCGCTGCTCCCTCCTTATGAGGAACTTCCAGGAAACTGCCGCCGAAATATGTATAAACCAGCCGCCCGTTGTTCACCAATTCCTTGATGGCATCTTTGCAGAGCTGTTTATCTACGTTACCCTCGCCGAACATTTCTATGCTTGCTTTTTGTAAATCAGTTGCCTTCCATTTCTTCATCCCCATGGTATCCTTCACCATTTTATACATAGCTTCAGCGAGTTCCATCACCGGTACTTGAGCCATTTCAGCCTCCTACGGATTAATATGTTAAATGAGCAGAACGCTTGAAAGTGAGTCCTGCATGCTTAAAGTCATCTATATGTTCTTTCTTGAATTCGATTCCTGACATCCTGAAGAACTTGGGCCACCCTATTCTTTCAATCCATTCACCCATTCTCTCGTGCTTATGTGCATTCTTTGCCCACAATTCGACAAGGTTAGTAATAGCTTCTGTTACTTCGGGCCAGCGCGGCGGATTATTTGGAATAAACGGAATTGCAAGCTTCGAGAACATCGGCTCATGCCTTGCGTTTGACACCTTGCCTCCTATCCAAATCGAGATACCATCGTTGACAGGATTTGCAATCGGTAATGCAGGGCATACTGTAAAGCAGTTCGCACAAAACATACATTTATCTTCCAGGATTTCCACACCCTGCTTGCCGTCATATACCACAGGCCTGATTGCCGCAGTAGGACATGATGCAACGACATTCGGAACTTCGCACATTTTCGGCAAATTCTCTTTGTCAATTTTAGGCGGACGCCTGTGAATGCCAAGTATGGCTATGTCTGAGCAATGAACCGCACCGCACATATTCAAACAACAAGCGAGAGCTATCCTCAGTTTACCCGGTAATTCCATTGTCTTGAAATGTCCGATACACTCATCCATCACTGATTTGACGATACCGGAAGCATCTGTAGCCGCTGAGTGGCAGTGAATCCAGCCCTGTGTATGCACAATACTCGAAATTGAATTGCCTGTTCCCCCGACGGGATGACCTAACGAATTAAGTTCTGCAATCAACGGTTCAATGTTCTGTTCTTTCGTAACTAAAAATTCTACATTATGACGTGACGTAAATCTCAGATAACCTTCGCTGTATTTTTCCGCCAAATCAGCAAATTTGCGAATCTTGTTTGTGCTGAGTAATCTTGGTGAACCTGCCCTAACTGAGTACAGCTTTGCACCATTGTCCGCAACATGCACCAGCACCCCCGGTCGGGGAATTTCATGGTATTTCCATTTACCGTAATTTTCCTTGATAATCGGGGGCAGAAATTTGGAATAATGCGGCGGTCCTATGTCCGTTTTTCTTTGAACAACTTCTTCTGCCATTTTTATTTTCCTTTTATTTATTTATAATTAATTTCTTTGTTAAATATTATTTTATCTATTCGCCTTCTTCGAAGTATTCTTCGTAAAATATGTATGGATTCTCTCTCGGGTGAGCCACCATATCCGGCTGCGGCTCAAGTCCCACTGCTTCGAGAAAATTACCCATACCTACTCTCTGAATAAATTCTCCGATTCTTTCCCTGTTCTTTCCTTCTTCGCACCAGAGGTCCCACATATTTTCGATTAGCTCCCAAAGCTCCGATTCCTCGAATGGTTCTTCAATCTTAATGAATGGTACTAATACCGAAGACAACAATGCTCCTTCGACAATTGGCGCTTTAGAGCCGACAAGAATGACAGCCCCTTTATCTTTTCCGGGTGCCAATGCTTTCGGCATAGTATTTATGCAGTGCATGCAATGGCGGCAGCTACTGTTGTCGATTTTCAAATCTGTGCCATCCCAATCCAAGCATTTACCCGGGCACATCATAACTATTTCTTTTACTATATCTGTCCCATTCTTTGCATATTCCCTTACTTTGGGCATATCAACCTGAATTTCATCTCTCCATGTACCTATAATTGATATATCCGCACGCGCCACAGATGCAACACAGTCATTCGGGCATCCGGACATTTTTAATTTCATTTTATATGGAAATGCAGGTCTGTGCAATTCATCCTGGAACTTGTTTGTTATATAATGAGTCAAAGCCATTGTGTCGTAACAAGCCCATTCGCATCTTGCTTTTCCGCAGCAGCAGCTTGGTGTCCTTACGTCGGAACCTGAACCGCCAAGGTCGAATCCTGCATCAGTAAGTTTTTTGAAAATCGGTTCAAGTTCTTCGGTTCTCGTACCCAGAAAAACAATGTCTCCGGTGGAACCGTGCATATTGGTCAATCCCGAACCGTGTGCATCCCAAATGTCGCACAATGTTCTGAGTGCTTCCGAAGTGTAAAACCAACCCGAAGGCTGATTAACACGCATTGTGTGAAAATGAGAAATATTCGGAAATTTTTCCGATAAGTCGGTATATCTTCCGATAACACCGCCTCCATAACCCATTACCCCAACGATGCCGCCATGTTTCCAGTGGCCCTTCTTTTCATCGTAGGACTGTTCGAGTAGTCCCAAAAGGTCATTTGCCATTGGATTTGTTTCGGCTGACGATTTAATCTCCTTGACGAAACTAGGCCATTCGCCTTTCTCAAGTTCATCAAGCAATGGGGTTGCATACTTTTTGTCAACTGCCATTTTAACTCCTTCAAATTTTAATATCATTGTTGATTATTTTGGTTAAATCTATTTTATTTAATCAAATCTTCCATCTCAGATTTTGTGATGTGAGTAACAAATATATATTTCCCATTTCATTAGTTATCATCACTTAACTAATTGTAAATTACTTTATTACTTGTTCGATTGAAACTCAAATTATTTGTTTGTAATTCGACTGTTGCAGTATATTATTAAACGTAATAACTTAGGAACAAAGTGGTTATAAAATGTATATTTTTTCCTGATTTTTCATAAAAAAAAACATCCTCAGGATAATCTGAGGATGTTTTAATTTTAAAAAGTAATTACTAATAGCTATTGTCTGAATTCCTTATCAACAATTGTCAGTCTTCCCGGATAGCTTATTGGTCCTAATGGTGTTGAAACAGTAGGTTTGGCATCGAGTTTTAATCTTGTTGGACTTCCACCTACACCGCCTACATTCAATGCGAGGTTGATTACTTTATCATATCCCTGCCTGCCGAAAAATTCGTAAAGGTCCAAACCCATTGCTAAAGGGATAATTGTGGATTGTCCGGAACCCGGAACAGAAACATCATTTGCAATATTACCATGAATAGTTTTCACATCGTCAATATACAAATTCCAGTCGAAATCGGTAATGGTGGCATTTGCCTGTTTCGAACCGGCTGCTTTCCCGTCATTCGGATTTTGTGCAGCAACATTTAATACAAACTCAGCCGGAAATTTTTTTGTAGCAAAAGCTTGTGTAAGTTTCAATCCATCCATCATAGAAAAATCATTGACCGACTTTTTATTATTTACATCGATGCCTGCAACTTTAAATCCGTTTACATTTTCAAGTTTAAATTTCAATCGCTGCAAATCGGCTAAGGTTTGTGATATTTGCCTGATTGTACCACAACTTTGTATAATAATAATGGCAATTAATGCTAATGCCGAAGCCATAAAAAAATAGAATTTTTTCATTTTATACCTCTTTCTAAATAATTGTTTTTCTAATTGTCGGATAAATACTGATTATAGTATAAAAAAACCCGTGAAAAAATTCCCGGGTCTCTTAAAAATTCTCACAATGACATTAAATAAGATTAAGCCAAGCCTTCCTTTTTCAATAAATCATCAACCGATGAACCTGAAGCATTCAAAGAGCCGTCGATGATTTTTTCAAGTGTTTTGATTAAAGCCGAAGATTTTTGCTGTTCAATGTTAAGAGTAGAAAGCAATTTTACTTTAGCAATCAACAATTTCTCTTCAATCGGTTTGCTAAGAAAATCATCAGCACCAGCTTCAATCGATTTAATCTGATTAGCAACGTCATTCAATGCTGTTACAATCACAACAGGAATATGTCTTGTTTCTTCTTTCTCTTTAAGCTTCTTGACAGTCTCATATCCGTCGAGCCTTGGCATCATCACATCGAGTACAATTGCATCGGGCAATTTTTGTTCAACTTTTTCAAGGCAGTCTATTCCATCATAAGCTTCGACAGCTTCATAGCCGCTAGCTTCAAGATATCTGCGAAGAAGCTTGGTTGTAATTCTGTTATCGTCAACAACAAGAATAAAAGGTTTTTTCATATTTTTTCCTTTTACACTATATATTTAATGAATCTATCTATTTCGAGTATTTCAATATAATATATAAGATTTGTAAAAACAAACATTCAAATAATATTATTTATACAATATAAAAGAAAATTAGGTAATTAAAAAATTTGAATTGGTAAAATGTCTGGACAATGGATTAAACGGATTAATGAATTTCACATATTATATAAAAAATCTACAGTCTACAGTCTCATTGTGAATTATTTAAAGACAATTTCCCTTTCCATGTACCGTTATATAATATAAAATTGCAAGAAATAATAATATATAAATAAATATTTAAATATTAATACTAAGGTGTAGCGATGAAACCTGTTTTGCTGACTGCATTTCTTGTGCTGATTATATTCATATCGAATGTCAAATCGCAAAATCCCGAGTGGGTGAATTTCCAATATTCTAATGAGATTTATTCAATTATCGATGATTATGATTTTATTTGGGCTGGAACATCTGGTGGTTTAGTTAAGTTGAACAAATTAACTAATGAAAAAATAACTTATAATAGATTAAATACAATTATTCCAAAAAATTCAATTGGTCAAATTGTAAAAGACAAGAATGGAATTCTTTGGTTGGATGCTGGCTTGGGTTTAGTTAAATTTGATGGAACAAATTGGGCATTATATAATATCCATAATTCAGATATACCAAGTAATTATATTTCTGCTCTTGCAATTGACAATAAAAATAATATTTTAATCGGAACATATGATAAAGGATTAGCAATTTATAATGGTACTGACTGGACTATACATACGAAAACTGATAATGATTATTACATTTATGATATTATTTCATTATTAGCTGATAATAAAGGAAATATCTGGATAGGGACCAGGAATCAAGGTCTTTTCAAATATAATGGGCAAAATTTTGAAAGATATAATGAAAGTAATACTATTTTACCAACTAATTGTATACGTTCATTAGCTTTAGATAGTTTGGGAAATATATGGGTAGGTACTAATGGCTATGGAGTTCTAAAATATGACGGAAATAATTGGTCATTGTATAAAACAACTTTATCAGAAGATTATATATTATCTATTACTGCAGCTCCAAATGGTGAAATATTTGTTGGGACATTTGATGGTGTAGCAAAGTTTGATGGAAATAAATGGGAAACTCTAAATAAATATGCAAGTGTTTATACAACATGTTTAGATAAAATGAAAAACTTATGGATAGGTAATGTTAGTGGAATACACCAATTTGAAAATAATAAATGGAATCATTATAACCTCTGTGATTCAACTCTTGATGACAATTGGGTTACCTCAATTTTAGTGGATGGAAAAGATAATTTATGGATTGGAACTTTCCATGGATTAAATCATTATAAAAATGGAAAGTATACATCAGATATATCTGGTTATTTATTTAATTCGATTTCTAAAGATAAAGATGGAAATATCTGGTTTGGTACTGATGATAGAGGAATTGTTAAATTTGATGGTTCAAATTTTTTTTCGTTTAATATGGATACTCTAGGTTTGAGTTGTGATGATATATCATCATTACTTATTGATAAATCTAATATTATTTGGATTGGTACAAGGTCATGCGGTTTAATAAAATTTTATGGATATAGTTTTACAAAATTCGATACTAATAATTCGGATTTACCTGATAATTATATTTTTTCATTAGCATTAGACAGTAATAATAATCTTTGGATAGGTACTTGGGGTGGAGGATTAGCAAAATATGATGGTAATAATTTCTCAATATTTAATACTGAAAATTCTGGTATTATGAGCAATGATATTAATTCTATTGCTATTGAACAAAATGGTACTATTTGGTTAGGCACTTATGATAAAGGATTAATTAAATTTGATAATAATAAATGGTCATCTTATGATTGGAGTAATTCTGAAATCCCTGATGATAATATCTGGGTTGTTGTCATTGATGAAAATAGCAATAAATGGATAGGTACTGACAGAGGTGGGGTTGGAAAATTCGATAACAATACTTGGAAAATTTATAACTATGATAATTCCGGTTTGGAAACAAATAGTATAACATCACTTGAATTTGATGAGTATGATAACTTGTGGATTGGAACTGATAATGGTGGTCTCACTGTCTTCCGTGAAGGTGGCGTAATTCTCAATGCAGAAGATGAACCACAGCAACCACTGAAAGAAAGAATAACTACACAAAATTTTCCAAATCCTTTCCAATTCACAACAAATATTGAATATACTTTGCCGAAAACAGGGAATATCACAATCAAAATATTCGATACAAAGGGGCAGTTGGTAAGGGATTTGTTTTCAGGTGTAATTGATGCAGGCAATCACTTTGCTACATGGGACGGTAGGACAGATGCGGGAGGCGAAGTACCAAGCGGAGTATATATGTATAGAATACAATTTGAAGGAGAGACGATTTCCGGGAAAATGGTGGTAGTGAGATGAATTATGAATTTCTTTGTGAACTTTGCTGTTCATTGCGACTTTACGCGAAATTTTAATATTATCATAAATTACTCTGCGAAACTCCGGGAAAAACTCTGAGAAACTCTGTGATACTAATTTTTTTATATTCAAATAATACCACAGAGTCACACGAAGTTATGCACAGAGTCACACAGAGTTTATTCGAGTTTTACGTTGTCTTTAACATTCTTCTCATTGATAATGCAACTTTGTATAGAACAGTTACAATCAGTAAACCTATTGCATAGATTGCTAATGAAATAGTTGCTTCCACCCATGTGGGCCAATAATCGGGAACATACCCCAATGGTGAAGGGATGAATCCTGTTACAACCATTCCCAATCCCTTGTCAATCCAGATAGACAGAAACACAGTGAATGCCGCTACAATCAACAGCTTTTCGTTCTTCCTGTATTTCGGAACAAGCAACAGTATCAATGAAACTATTGCAAGTATTGTTGAAATCCACATCCATGGCACCAATCTGTAATTTCCGTCAAGACCGAAATACAGATATTGAAAATGCCTTGCGTGGTCAGGCAAACCACTGTATAATCCTGTAAATATTTCCATCAACAGAAAGAAAATATTCAACAGCATTGAATAGGTTGTGATGATTGCTAGTTTCTGAATTGGTTCACTTCCAACATCAAACTTTGTAATTTTTCTTAGTAAGAGACAAAGTAAAATTAACAATGCAGGACCAGCAGAAAACGCAGTTGCAAGAAATCGCGGTGCCATCACTGCCGAAAGCCAGAATGGACGTGCCGCCAAGCCCTGGTACAAAAATGCAGTAACAGTGTGAATGCTGACTGCCCATGGGATTGAAAGTATCACAACCGGTTTAAGCCACTTCGGTGGAGCAATTCCTTTCTTCTCGCAATCGAGAGTGTATCTGCTGATAATAACATTCAATACAAGATAGCCGCCGAGTGACATGGAATCCCAGAACATCAATGAATTAGGAGAAGGATATAAAAATATATTCACAACTCTCAGTGGCTGTCCCATGTCAACGAAAATGAAAAGCATGCACATTATTACAGCACCGATTGCAAGAAACTCTCCGAGTATCGTGATTTTCCCGAAATCCTTGTAATGATGAACATAATAGGGCAGTACCACCATTACCGCTGATGCTGCAACACCTACGAGAAACGTGAACTGTGCAATGTAAAATCCCCAAGTAACGTCGCGGCTCATTCCCGTTACACCCAAACCTTGATAAAATTGATAAAGAAATGCAAGGACACCACAACCGATTATTACGAGGAGGATAATAATCCATATCCAATATTTTTTACTACCTGAAAATGCTTGTTCTAACATATTTTTCTCCTCATCATATTATATAATAAATTTCAGGTTGCGTTCCCAATTCGGGTTTTCTTCTCATTGTAAAGTTTTCACCGAGCATTTTCCTGATTTCAGAATTTGGATTTTCGAGGTCGCCGAATATCATTGCTTTGCCGGGACATGCCTCGACACAAGAGGGTTTCAAGCCCCTTGCAAGCCGCTCATCACAGAATGTGCATTTCTCGACTACACCTTTTGTTCGTGTCGGAAAATCAGGATTCAGTTTTTTGATATGCGGTCTGGGTTCTCTCCAGTTGAAACTTCGCGAACCATAGGGACAAGCAGCCATGCAATACCTGCACCCGACACAGCGATGCCAGTCCATCATCACTATTCCATCCTTGCGTTTCCAGGTTGCCTGTGTCGGGCATACAATCACACAGGGTGGATTACTGCAATGATTGCAAAAAAGAAGAACCGGCTTCTGCTTTATTTGTTCAGGAACGAAATAATTTTCTTGCTCCACAAAAGCATGCTCGAATTTTTCCTTCCAAATCCATTTTATTTCATCTTTTTTATTATCGAAGTGAGGGACGTTGTGAGTCAGATGACAGGCATCAATGCACTTTGTACATCCCTCATTCTCGTTGCACTTCTTAAGGTCAATCAGCATAGCCCATCGCTTGCCAGCAAAACCTTTTGAATTTCTTGACTGATTTTCGGCAAAGACTTCAAGGGTTTGTTTTCCTGCTATACCCGCAGCGGCTACCCCACCAACAATTAATAAAAATTGTCTTCTGTCAATACTCATGGCATTTGCTCCTTCCTGGTAATTGCAGGGTCAATGTGACAATCCCAGCAGTATGGCTTCACGTCGAGATAATTATGACACTCATCACAAAACTTTGCTTTATTATCATGACAGCTCATGCATGTTTTAGTCAAGCTCATTTCAGCTTTCATACCATTCAGCATAAAATATGTACCGTCTGCTTTTTTCAAAAATCTGACATCCTGTCTGACAACCATATTTCTCCATTTGTCCAGCATCTCCATGTGGTAACCCTTCATGTATTCCTTGCTCTCGATGCAATTTCCGCTTTTCGGGAGTTGAGGATTTGCTTTCACAGATGATTTGCCCCCTGCTATATTAATCAAAATCGGAGATGTAAAAACAAGAATGAATATTAATATTCCAATTAAAACTTTTCCCGTGTCGTACATATTAAATATCCTCCTTTCCGGGTAAAGGATTATTTCTCAAATCTGTTGTTCTCTCTTTCTCTCCTTTTATCACGAGTGCATTTCCGACAAGCTCGTGGATTCCTGCAACCTCGACTCCAGGCACCCAGTATTGAAGGAGTGGAGGAAGTGTCGCTTTGTCAATTGCACAAATGCAGGTGAGGAGATTCACCCCGTTATTTTCAGCAACATATTTCACTGCATTTGCCCTCGGGAATCCACCTCTCATTCTCATTTCGAAGTTTTCTTCGGTACCGAGTCCAGCTCCGCTTCCACAGCAGAATGTCTGTTCACGGATTGTATTTTCAGGCATGTCTGTGAATTTATTCATTACATTTCTTAGTATATATCTTGGTTCTTCTAACAGTCCCATTGCTCTTGCCGGGTTGCATGAATCGTGGAATGTTGCGTGCCAGTGGTCATTCCTGCTTTTATCCAATTTTATTTTATTATTCTTTATAAGGTCCGATGTAAACTCTGTGATATGCACCATCTTTGTAGAACGGGCATTCTCAAACACGGTTCCTGTGATTGGTGATTTAGGCACTTCCAGGAAATCTGCCGGACCATTGAGTGTGTCCATATACTGATGAAGTACTCGCCACATGTGCCCGCATTCACCTCCGATAATCCACTTAACACCTAATCGCCTTGCTTCTGCATAAATTTTTCCATTCAATGCTTTCATTAATTCATGCGATACGAAGGAACCGAAATTTCCTCCTTCCGATGCATAAGATGAAAATGTAAAATCAAGTCCTATTTCGTGGAACAGAGCCATATAACCGAGAAGCGTAAAGTAATGCGGCTCTCCGAAGTAATCTGCAGATGGTATGACAAATAAAATTTCAGCACCCTTCTTATTAATTGGAGTCTCAACCCTGATGCCTGTCAAATCTTCCAGGTCGTCTGCTGCAAATTCTATAGAATCCTTGAATCCGTGCGGCTGAATGCCGAGGTGATTACCCGTCCTGTGACAATTTGCAACAGGCGTCATCACCCAGTCAATATTGACTCCTATCAGGTTCATCAATTCACGAGCAAGAAAAGTGATTTCTGCTGTGTCAATTCCGTAAGGACAAAACACCGAACATCTGCGGCATTGAGTGCATTGATAGAAATAATAGAACCATTCTTTAAGGACATCAAATGTAAGTTCAGTAGTACCTGCCATCTTAGCCATCAGCTTTCCGGCAAGTGTGAATTCTTTTCTATATACAGCCCTCAGCAGTTCAGCTCTCAGCACAGGCATGTTCTTCGGGTCTCCGGAGCCAATGAAGAAATGGCATTTATCCGCACAAGCACCACAGCGAACGCAAATATCCATGAACAGTTTCAAAGAACGGAATTTATCGAGCCGTTCGCGAAAACCTTCGAGTATGATTTCTTTCCAGTTTTCCGGCAGTTTCCAATCTTCTTCGTAAGGCTGCCACTTTCTCGGATTCGGCTGATGAACATATTTTATACTATCGGGATTTCCTGCATAATTATATGTTCCTTTTTTATATTCAACCGGATTATCCATCCAGTGCTTTTTAGGTGGCTTGTAATCTATTGTTTGAGCTAATTCTTCCGGTTTCATTTTAAGAGACATGGCTTTCCTCCTTTTCTAAGGGCATACCTGCTCCCTTCATAACTGTTCTGAATTCATCCTCGTATTCTGCATAAGTATGCGTCTTCAACTTCAATTCATCGAGCCATGGATTTACATGTCTTACCATCCTGTTTGTATTTGCAAGGTTTCTTGTCGGGCTCATGAATATTCCGCTCATGTGAACAAGTTTGCTCATCGGGAAATAAATCAGCAGAGAGCAGACAAAAAACAGGTGAAGATAGAACCATAAACTTAATCCAACTTCAGGTGACGATGGCGAAAAACTTAATATACCAAGCATTAGTTCCTTCACTGCGACAAGGTCTGTCTTGAAAAAGTACCTCATCAAAATTCCTGTGATTGCAATACTACTGATAAGCAGTAAAGGAAAATAATCTGAAGGCAAAGAGATATATCTTACCCTTAAATCTAACACACGTCTGAAAAACAGGTAGGCGAGAGCAATTACTATTACAGCATTTGTAATATAAACCAGTGGTACCCAGATTTGGAAAAAGCCATCAATGTCCTGCAAGTAAGGCACAAAGAACGGAATCGGGTTTGTGAAAAATCTGAAATGTCTTAAAAATATTACTAAAAACGACCAGTGAAAAGCCAGACTGAACAGCCAGAGCCATTTGTTTGCTCCGTAGGTCAGCATTGGTCCATCTTTGAGTTCCGCTTTCGTATTCCTGAACAGGGAACGGAAAAACAGCACTTCCAGAGCCATCCTGCCAAGCAGACCGAGGTATGAACTCGGATTGTCGAGAC
>JACRLY010000062.1:50620-146303 GCA_016219595.1 Ignavibacteriota bacterium
TTCTGTTTGATGAATGATAATGATTTTTGCTGTCCTCCTGTTGTAGGAATGCGAAAGGGAACCGGCGAGCGAGCCCACTTTACGATTCGCACAATAATACCAACAATGAACATCAATATAGCGATGTAGGGTATCACCACTGCGAAAATGTAATTCAATCCGGGTATGTTCGCTCCAATAAAGCCGAGCAGTGTGAGTGCGGCTAATGCAACTAACGAAAACCAGATTCCCATAAATAACTATCCTAATTTTATTCTCAATTTATTTTATTTATTTCACTTTCAATCGTAATTCATAATTCGTAATTACTTTCTTCAATCCCCATACTTCTCATTAAATCTGTCAACCATTTTGCCGTATCGAGCTTTGACTTCACCAGCTTTGATTTCGTAAATTTTCTCTTTCAGTTCGACATATATATCAAAAGCAAGTGATACTGCCTGGTCAATTCTCGATTCAAACTCAAGCATTTCCCTAAACAGGAGCGGCTCTTTCTCATCCTGGTGATATTCTTTCCTTATGACTTTCTTCAGCAGATAAAGGAAACCCACTGCTTCTGAAGGCGTGAAATCCTGCACAGTCCTTATTTTTATTATATCTTCGATTGCAACATTTAGTTTTAGAGGTTCTGTGGGATTAATTAACTCATCTAATATATCAGGAAGCCTTTTTGAAAAAGTAAAACCAATAGGATTTCCAAACTGATTTTTATTTTCAAAAAGAAATTTTCCTGCTTCATCGGGATAGGTCTCTATTACCGCTTTGAGCCATTTCTCGGTGATTTGGCTTTTGCGTTGTTCAAGTTGTTCACAAAATTTCATAATTGTACAAGAAAAATCAGTTCAGTTCAAATTTACATATATAATGATTCACTCAATTATATTATCAAGGATGAGTGCAATTATAAAATTCCCTATTTTTTCATATAAATAGAAATGTAAATTTTATACTGTAATGAGAATGTTGTAAATTATTATTGGATTAATAATAGTCATTGCCCTTATGTTTTAAGTTACTTGCCGGATTTATTTATTTTTCTAAAATAAAACAATTTTTCAAGTTTATATTCGACTTACTAATTTATTAGTTAAAATTAATTCTTTCGGGACTGATTTCATTCAGAAAAAGGGGGGGTGTAATGAAATTCCAATGCTCTGTTAAAAGTAATTATTCGCTTTGCAAATCTATATCCCTCTTAGAAAGTATAGTTGTATTTTATTATTAAATCAATTTCACTAAGGAACTTATGTTTAATTTATACTTATTCTATAATTGAAAATCTTAGTTACCTATAATAAAATTTATGCAAAACGGATAATATTGTTTTTTTATATACTTTTGTTAATTTTAAACAATAATCCGCTTTTCCCTTCCAATCATTTGGAAAATAGGATTGGTGCAGGTTTATCTGTGAAATATCTTTTCCATAAATCTAACATCCCCTGCAAATGGAATACAGTTGATTGCGGCGGTTTCGGCAATGGTTATTCTTTCGGTTACGGTGCTGGATTCCAGTATTCTTATTCTTTATGGGAGGATATAATTTGGCTCGATTTAAGATTGAATTATAATTACGTTCCTGTGTATTTGTCAACCACAACATCGAAATACGAAGTATATAATCCACAAACATCAGGTTATGAGAAACTGTACCTGAACAGTGCATTCAGTTCAACAATGCATTTTCTGAATTTTGAACCAGGAATATTAATTCATCCGTTTTCTTCAGTGCCATTGAAATTGAGACTCTCTTTCGACGCAGGTTATCCACTTTCCGATGCAGATTACGAAACAACTGAAGAAATTAATTCGCCAAAATTTTTTAAATATCCCGATAATACAAAAAAACATACTACGCAAAAAGGCAAATTAAGTATGATGGGACTGAATTACGGAGGAATTGTCGGACTTTTATATGATTTTGAATTTACAGATAATTTATATTTCCAGGCAGGCATGAATTTTGAATATCCGGGCGGCTCATCTATTTACGATGCTAATCTTGAGACATCATCAATTGGATTTTCATTAAGTATTCAATATGCCTTCGGAACAGAAAAGGAGATTAAACCACCAAAAATTGATTCTCCTAAAGTAGTTGAGCCAATTAAACCGGTAGTAGTAAAAAAAGAACCTCATATTGAAATACAGCCCTCTCAGCTCGAAGTGATGGAAACAATTGTTACACAAACTTACCCTGTTCTACCCTACATTTTCTTCGATAGCAGCTCTTCGGAATTGAAGTCAAGATATATTCCATCGAGAAGCGGCACATTCGACGAAAAGAAATTACCAAATGAAACTCTGAAAATATATTATTCACTTCTCGATATTATCGGCTCAAGGATGAAGCAAAATCCACAATCAGAAATTACCATAACAGGTATGAGCGACGGCAGGGAGTTAGAAACGTCTGAAAAACGTATCGATATAGCAAACAAGAGAGCTCATTCAGTTGCAAATTATTTCATAAACAACTGGCAGATTGAACCAAAGAGGTTAAAACTCAAAACACGTGAAATTCCGGAACTCGCTACAAGTACACTTTATGAAGAAGGCTACGAGGAAAACAGGAGAGTTGAAATCAATTCCCAGGAATTTGAAATTTTAAAACCTGTTATTTATTCGAGGTTTAGTGAATATGAGTTGATTTCTCAAAATTTAAATACAAGTGTAAATATAGTAAATGCAGATAGCAATGCTGACCCGAAAATTATGTTTTTTGCCGGAAATGATGAAATCGCCTCGGCTGTTGTCGGCATCAAAGATACATCTGCTACAATTAATTTCGATGATGTACAAAAGAAGAATATTGTTCGTGCGCTTAATAATAAAAAAGAATTTTCTGTTAAATATGAATATGATTTCGAAGGAAAGAAATACGAAGCAGTAAAAAATCCTTATATAAAAAAGAACGAAAATAAATTCGAGATTGGCAGATTGAACCTTATTGTTTTCGATTTTGACAAATCTGAAGTAAATCAATTAAATAGTGAAATGATTAAAAACTTTGTTGCCAATTCAATTGAAGATAATTCAAAAGTTGATATAATAGGCTCTACCGATAAACTTGGAGAAAAGGATTATAATTTGCAATTATCAAAGTCAAGGGCTGAAAATACATTTAATTTTATAAAAGAAATAAAGCCGAAAGCCGGTTTTGACAAAATCAAGGGAATCGGTGATTCGAATTTATTATATGACAACCTTCTTCCTGAAGGAAGATTTTATTGCAGAACCGTATTAATCGAAGTTACAACTCCTGTTAAATAAATTTAAAGGTGCTATTTATGAAAAGAAGAGATTTACTGATTAAATTCAAAGGAAAAGATGAGACACTTTCTGAATCATTAAATGAGAAATCAGAGCCGCTTACATACCAGGAAGCGTTACATCTTTTGCGAAGATTATCATTCCATCCTACTCCGGAGCAGGTGAACCAGATAGCCGGGAAAACCCCGGCTGAGGCATTCGACACCATTGTCGGAGTTGGCACCGAATCTTTACAAGCGCCTACTCAGTCAATGAACAGTTGGCTGAATGTTCTCGAAGAAAATCCTTTGGAAAATCTTCCCCAGGATATCCGTGCTGAAATCGAAGGAAGACACAGACTGCATTACTTCGAATTGATTAACTGGTGGCTTGATAATATGAGAAGCGAAGGGTTCCCGACTATGGAAAAATTCACTTTATTTCTTCATTCCACATGGTGTACTGAATTTACTTATGATACACTGGCTTTGATTCCGCCTCCCCTGCTTTACAGGAACAATGATACATTGAGAAAAAACAGACTGTCTGATTATAACAAAATCGCTGAAGCTGTTTCCCAGGACGGAGCCATGATTATGTACCAGAGCCTTTTCTACAGCGGCAAGGATGCACCTAATGAAAATTATATGCGTGAATTGATGGAATTGTTTACACTGGGTATAGGCGACCTCGAAACAGGTGCCGCAAACTATACAGAAGGTGACATCAGGGAAGGTGCAAGAGCACTTACAGGCTGGAGAACAGTTGCTTACCTCGGTCAGAACGGAGCACCGGCAAACCGCCCATTTGAAACATTTTTTGTTAAGTCTCAGCACGACACAGGCGGCAAAAAGCTTATGCAGTTCGGTCAGATTGCTCCCATAACTGACGATGAGAATACAGAAGACCTAGTCAGGTCAAAGGAAGTATCAGGTTTAATTGATATTCTCTTTAATGAAAGGGGAATAACAATCGCAAGATTTATTTGTGCAAAAATACTGAGATTCTTTGTCTATAGCGACCCGGGTGCAGACAACATGACAATCATAAACGAGTTGGCTCAATATATGTCATCAAACAATTATAACCTGAGAAAAGTTTACAAAAAACTTTTCACAAGCCAATACTTTTTTTCTGATGAAGTCAGGGGTTGTCAGATTAAAACTCCACCTGAATTTATTATTGGTCTCGAAAGAATGCTGGGTGTTGATTTTGACACACTCCAGCCGGGTAAATCAAGAGCTTCCGTTTCGTCACTTGAACAGTTGCTTTATGACCCACCGAATGTAGGAAGCTGGAAAGCATACAGAACATGGGTGAGTACAACAACTTATCCCTTACGTATAAAATATGCAAAAGAATTAGTAACAAGTCTTACGAACACTCAATTGTTCGACCTTGTGAAAAAGTTTCCCGATTATAATTCCAACTTTACAAATTTGCTTTCAAATATGACAAATTATTTCCTTCCGGTCAGTCTAAGCCAGGCAAGGCTTGACACATTCAGGCAGAAATTACTGAACGGAATGCAGGAATCGGAATGGATTTCGGGAGTATCTTCAAATAATTCAAATGTAGCCCAGGGAATCAGATTATTCCTGGAAAGGGTAATTGTATCACCGGATTTTCAACTATGTTAAGGAGCGAAAAATGAAAAGAAGAAAATTTATCGGCATATCTGCTACTACAACTGCAGGAATTTTATTAGCTCCGAAATTATTGAATGCTAAGAAAGATTTAAAATTGGTCCCAAACGACAGAATCCAGTCACTCGAAGGTGATAATGTATTAATTATTATAGAACTGTTCGGTGGAAATGATGGATTAAATACCATTATTCCAGCAGGAGACAGTGAGTATTATAATCTCAGAAAAGGCATCGGCATACCTGAAAATATAGCAGTGAAAGTTAATGATATTTACATGAATCCTGCTTTAGTTGAGGGAATTAACAATGAAGGCTTGAAAAGAATGTTCGAAGATGGCAGGCTTGCTATAGTCGAAGGCATAGGTTATGACTCACCGAATATGTCGCACTTTCGTTCCGAAGACATTTGGCTCAGCGGCATTAATCCTAAATCAAATAATAATGTGAGACTGCTTGAAGGATGGTTAGGAAGATACTTCGCACTAAAACTGCCAAACTTCCCATTGGAAATACCGGAGCATCCTTTATCAATTGCAATTGACGGGACAGTTCCGCTTCTGTTCAAGAGCGACAAAGGGCACATGGGTATAGCACTAACTGACCCGGATGAATTTTATGAACTCGGCAAGGGATTAACTCCGATTGATTCTATGCTCACAGGTTCTAATTATTATACTGAAGAATATAACTTTGTTCATGCTATTGCGAGACAATCGGAAATTTATTCTACCGCCGTGAAGAATGCTTATGATACAGGAAAAAATATTATTGCTGGTAATGTGTACAGCCCTAATACATTATCCCAAAAGCTTAAGCTGGTATCAACTTTAATTGCCGGAGGATTGAAAACGAAAGTGTATTATATGAAAATCAGCAATTTCGATTCTCACGCACAGCAGGCAAATGCAGACTTTTCAGGACAACATTTTACTTTATTAAATGATGTTGCACGTGCTATCACAGAATTTATGGAAGATGCAGCTATAACAGGTTTTTCGGAAAGAGTAACCGGAATGACAATCTCGGAATTCGGAAGAAGAACCTATGAAAACGGAAGCCGAGGCACTGACCACGGTGCGGCATCAATGCAATTCATCTGGGGTAATGACAGCTTCGTAAATGGCGGTTACTGGAATAACAGACCGAACCTGAGTGATTTGGATATTAACGGTAATGTGAAATATCAAACAGATTATAGGGTGATCTATACGGAAATTCTAGAAAAAAGATTTGATGCAACGACAGATGAAATCACACAAGTATTCGGGGAATCATTTCTGCCACTTAACATATTAGAAAAAAGAACTTCGGGTGTTGAGGAATATCTGAAACCGAGATACGGCGAACTAGTCAGGTCATTTCCCAACCCAAGCCAGGGAAGCGGTGTGATTTCATTCGATATGTATAATCCGGGTAAAGCGATTGTCAATGTTTATAATATCAACGGCAAAGAAGAACTTACTTTACATAGCGGATACCTTCAACCCGGGTATTATGAAATGCCTTACAGATTGAATAAGTTAGGAACATACATCTGTTGTGTTTCAGTTGGTAAAAAAAGATATAATACAAAATTTGTGGTTATTAAATAGGATTTATGTTGAGAATTATCAAAGGGTATGATTAATTGATTTGATATTTGAGTGTGCAATAATGAAAAAATTAAATATTCTCATATTATTTATTTCGCTATTTGTCTTATTATCATTTAGCGAATCATATTCGTATGAACCCTGCGATTCAATTCGTGTTTGTATAGGCAGGCACCTGAGATACAAAGTTACTTCAGGAAAAGGTGCGCACTACCTTGATGTGATAAATAATAACTTGCTGAATAAAATATCACAGACAATGACTGTTGAAATGTGGCTCAAACCCGAAAGGCAGAGCGGCAATCTTCAGTATATATGCGGTCTGTGGGGACCAAGTGTAGGCAAAAACGATTCATGGGCTGTTTACATTTCATCCAACGATTCTCTTATTTTTGAATTAAACGGATTAAACAACTTAGGACCTGAAGATAATACTTTAGTCAAATTTCCTGCTTCTGCATTATACGATACATGGAACCACTTTTCATTTGTATTCAACGGTGCTTCAGGCTATGCATATATTTATATAAATGGCACTCCTGTTGACTCATCAAGAAATATCAGTTATCCTCTGAACAGGTTGAGCAGGATTTCGAATGATGAACTTTCTGTTCAGTTCGGAAGTACAAATGCTTTGTCGAATAACCCTAATCTTTACAGGACATTCAAAGGTGCAATGGATGAAATCAGGATTTGGGGAAGAGCTTTAAGCCCGGATGAAGTTTACTGCCTGAAGGATAAGGCTCTGGTTGGCACTGAAGACAGCCTTCTTTTGTATTACAGATGCAACGACCCGGGAAATATTTTTACAATGTGCGATGCTTCAGGACATAATAACATAGGATTTGCAAGAAGCGGATTATCAACCGAATGGTCAGATAGAAATGATATAATCAAGGTAATTATTTCACCGATGGCAATCTCAGATACTGTGTTTTGCGACAGTGTCAGAATTTATAATTTCGTAATTACAGACACATCAGTCTGTTCAACAGGATTTTATATAAGGAATTATCAGGGAACTATTGATAAGACTGTCATGGTATATAACAACCGTGAATATACATTGAACAACTGGAGATATTTTCCGCTAACACCCAAGACACCTTTTTCATTTCAGATTAAAGCAACGCTTGATTTTATCGGCACAATTTCAACAACATTATTAATTCGAAATGCAAACGCATGTGGATTCGGTATTGCAAATATTCCGGTTACTATTACTAGGCTAACTGAACTTAGCCTGTCGAAACTCAGGCTTGATTTCGACTCTCTGAAAGCGGGATGTATAGAAAAATTATATATTGATTCGACAATCAGGATTTGTAACAATACTTCAGGAACTACTGCAAGAAATGTTACTATAAATGGAATTAATAACAGACTCCCCAATATATTTTCTTTAACTTATCCTGCATTACCAAGAGTTCTGAGACCGGGAGAATGTATTGATGTTACAATTAGATTCAATTCACGGGATGTTGATGCTTATTATTACGATACACTGAAAATTCTCTCAGATGATAAATGTGCCTCGGTTGCTGCAATACCACTCATGGGGAGAGTGAAAGAGGTTATTGGATTATATAGAAATGGAGGAAACCGTCTTGATTCTATTGATTTCGGAAAAACCTGCATCAATTTTCCCTCTGATGCCGTTGAGTATAGCTGGCGAAATCTCGTTGAGCAGGACATAACCATAACAAATATTATAATACCACCTAATTTCATTGGTAAGCCATTCAGATTTCCAGTTATCTTAAGACCAAATACAGGGTATAATCCGAACTATTTCAGATTCCTCCCACTCGTAAAAGGAAATTTTAATGATTCGATTATTTTTGAAATCAAAGCAGGCGGATGTACAATTCAGAGAAAAGTATATATTAAAGGAATCGGCTATGATGCCGCAATAAGTTTTGCAACAGCATCTGTTGATTTTGGAACTATAATAGTAGGTCAGCAGTCCACGATAAATGTTACAATAAGGAACGACAGCGAAGACCCATTGACAACTTCAATATATCTGAAGCGTGGTGACCCCTTCTTCCTGACAGGAGCAAGGTCACTTACTGTTCCTGCAAACTCGGCGAGAACATTTCCTCTGACATTCAGGCCCTCTTACCAGGGGACATACAGTGATGAAGTTTGTATTTATGAAAACTCCTGTTTCCAGTCATTCTGCATTCCTGTTACTGGAAGTACAATCGTCCAGAGATTCGCATTCATACCCGATGTTATGGAAGTTTTTAATGTACTCGGCTGTGAATCAAAGGACAGCATTCTCGAAATAAAAAATATATCAGGACAAACTCAGACACTATCAAACTTCTCACTGACACCTGCGGGTACGCCATTTATACTGCTTGAGCCGGCAACATTACCTTTATCAGTTACTTTGAATAACGGTGAATCAATTACATTCAAATTCAGATATAATCCGAATGATGTTGTAAATGACAGAGCAGACAGAGCCTTTCTGAATTACACAACAAGCGATAATGAACAATGGTCTGCTAAACTTTATGGTACATCCGTCATTCCAAAATTGTTTTTAACTGAAGAAATTTTATATGAAACAATAGAAGTAGGAGCCACAAGAAGAGATACCATCACATTAGAAAACATATCAAGTTTTGATATTTATGTTGACAGCTTGTCAATATCACCCGGTTTTGTAATAATCAATCCTGCCATTTTCACAGGTAGACTGCTTAAGCCGAGGGATTCTATTATGGTAATCGTTGATTTTGTTCCCACTCAGCCTCTACTCTATCAGAGTGAACTTACAGTCTTTTCATCACAGCCATGTCCATCGCTGAAGAAGACAATACTTACGGGAAGAGGAATAATAATACCTTTGGATGCACCATTGAAAGTTATAAGCTATGGATTCATCAAACCATGTGATTGCGAAGTAAGAAAAATACCTCTGATTAATAACTCATTCACTTTCGATATGTCAATTGACAGTGTGTGGATTGATTCGGTTAATGTAACTAATCCGGCTCCTGAGTTTTATACATGGTACTCATATTATTCACCAAATTCGCAGATACCATATTCAATTCCTCCACGGTCAACAGATACACTTTCAATAAGATTTTGTCCGAGAAGGCCATTCGATTATAATCTCGTTGACAACGATGCAAGACTTCATATAAAGGCAAGCGGCAGCGGCTGGGCAGACGAATACACAACATATCTTGCAGGTAAACAGACATTACTTTTTGTTGCTGACTCAGGCAGAGTATTATTCCCCCCAACGCGAGTTGATACAAATGCAAGGCCTCAGTACATTCACTTGTACATTCCCGATTTGAGGTATAATCCTCAAAGAGACCCTGTCAGAATTAAGAACATTACATTCTTTCCCGATGAAAGAGTTTTCACAGCCGGCGATTCTCTCGGAATGCCTTTGCCTCTTAATCTCGACACAAGCGGGGTGCTGACAATCAGGATTGACTTCAAGCCAAGGGCGGTTCGCTATTACGAAGCGAAAATTCAGTTTGAAATTGATGCTCCCTGTGTTCACATTGACACTGCAGTTACTGTTAGCGGAAGCGGATTTGCTCCTGCTTTCGGAATGAACTTTAATTTCAGCCCGAATACAAGGACTTTAGACACATTCAAAGTTGTCTATTGCGATACATTAAAAGTGCCTGTATATACATCTCGTGATTTGCCTGCAAACCTGATAGATATAAACTGCCGTTTGGGATATGACACAACAAAGCTTGAATACATAGGAGCAGATTCTTATTATCTGAATAATCCATGTCCTAACTATGTTCCGAACATTATTCACACATATTCGGTATTTGGCGGTAGTGAATTTCTTTTGAAAAACTTCTGCAAACCGGATTCTGTAATGCCTTTGTTCACTGCATATTTCTTAATCAAAACTCCCGGCAGGGACACGTTTGATATTACAGTTGACAGCATTCATTTCGATACGGAAGAAGTTATACTTTTCCATCTCATTGCCGAAAGTGACAATGCAAAAGTTATAATTCAATTGCCTGAAATAACTGCACTCAATGCCGTTGATTTCGACAGCGTAAGAGTGTTGGACTGTGTTCAGAGAACTATACTACTCCAAAACACAGGTGATGTACCTTTGGATATTTTCTCTGTACTAAATCTTCCGAACGAAGTAAAAATTGTTTTATCAACACCACCTATGACAGATACATTATTCGTGGGTGATACTTTAAGCATTACTCTTGAATACTGCCCGAGGCTGAAACAGACACTCAACCAATGGATAAATACGATGAGCAATAATCCCTGTCCTGTGCTGGATTCGAATCATATAACAGGAATAGGATATGCACCGCCTTTCCCCGTTCTATTTGATGTGTCTGACAGATTTTATGAAATTGATACTTTATTCATTCAGCTTGGGGATACACTGACTTTACCTATTTACAATGAAAAAGATTTTAATACTACAATCAGGGGAACCACCTATTGGCTTGAGAAACTGAATTTCAAGACTGAAATAGTTTACAATCCATTTTCACTGAAATTCTTAAATGCACGAAACCTTATTGCATCAACATTTAATTACAATTCCACTCCCGGTAGAGTTGTACTTGATTTTAAAAATACGGATACATTGAAAGCAGGAAGAATTGCTGAACTGACTTTCCTTTCAGTTGTGCCAGACACAATTGTAACAGACATCATAGTAAGTGCAGGCAACTTCACGACAGACTCATTAATGTTTCTCGACGTTATTCCAATCCCGACAAACAGTATCTTGATATCTCTCGGTGATTGCAACCTAACCTATTTGCATTATACGGGAAAGACATCCGGATTAATGCAAAATGTACCAAATCCATTCGACAATACAACTGAAATCGGATTTGATTTAGGAGAAGAATCCAATGTCGTTTTTAGTATTTATAATTCAGAAGGTATACTTGTTAAAACATTAATAGACGGAACAGAAATGAAACCGGGCTACTATCAAATCAAACTTTCTACCGAAGGTTTAAGCTCAGGAATATATTTCTACTCACTCCGAACAAAAACGGATTATAATTGCAGGACAATGGTGATAATAAAATAATTTGAATTACGAAATAACAACCGAAATTATCCTGATTTCTTCCGTATATAATTTTATACGGAAGATAAATGCTATTTTCTTTCCGTATAAATTAAAATAAGTACAATATTCTAAGTTTTATTACCGTAAAAAGGATTTCTAATCATAAAATAGTGAAACATATTCACTGAAAAAATAGTTCCTATTTCTTTTAAATCCCGTTATTTCAGTAAGTATTTGTTGTCTTTCTAATTCTTTTAATAAATCTCTTGCAGATCTTTCACTTATTTTTAAAATAGTTGCGGTTAATTTACTATCAGTTACAGGTGATTTATATAAATAATTTAATAGTTTTCTGCAATTATCTGCTCTTATCTTAAAAGTTGTAATCTTTTTATCTATTTTATTTTTTAATTCTAATATTTCTTGAAATGTTTTAATACTTTTTTGAGCAGTAATAACTATTGATTTTAGAAAAAATTTAATCCATTGAAGTAAATCATCTTTTTCCCTAACTAATGTTAATGAATCATAATATAATGTTCGGTTTTTTTCGAAATAATCTGATAAATATAAAGATGGTTTTGTAAGAATCTTATTACAAACTAAATAGAGTGTAATTAGAAGTCTTCCAATTCTTCCATTTCCATCCTGAAATGGATGAATTGTTTCAAATTGATAATGTGTTATAGCAATTTTTATTAAATGAGGTACTTTTAAATCTTCATTATTAATAATTTTTCCAAATCGGACAAAAGTGTATTTAAATTTTCCGAATGTGGAGGTACAAAAATTGCATTACTTGGATTATTTCCTCCAATCCAATTTTGACTTATTCTAAATTCTCCGGGAGTTTTATGTTCACCACGTATACCAGAAAGTAAAATTTTATGAGTATCTTTAATAAGTCTATTTGAAATAGGAATCGTATTCAATTCATCGATCGCAAAATTAATAGCATGAATATAATTCTGTACTTCCTGCCAATCATCTCTTTTCTCTGGTAATATTTCATTTATAGGTAGAATTGCTTCATCAATATTTGTTTTAGTTCCCTCAATTTTACTGGATTGTGTAGCTTCTTTGAGTATGTGCATAGCAATAAACAGATCTGTATCAGGGACAATATATGTGAATGCATTAAGTTCTCCTAAAAATTTATTTGCATTTTCCAACAGAATATTTATTTCGGGATCATCCCAAATCCATGGTTGATTTATCAGCTCCGGTTCAAAACTCTTATATTCATATCTCTGAACATATTTCCCAGCTTTAAAATGTTTAATGTTCATAAATTCACCAATAAATATCCTGCTTTTTGTTAATAATAAATTAACTTATAATTCAATGTACACAGGAACAATGAAATTATTTTATTTTATATTTATATATTTCTCAATCATATTAATTAAATCATTCGGATTATATGGTTTCGATAAATAATCATCGCATCCGCCACTGATAAACTCTTCTTTATCCCCATGCATAGCAAAAGCAGTTATTGCAATAATCGGAATATTCTTATAATTCTCAAGTTTTCTTATTTCCCTTGTAACATCAATCCCGCTTTCTCCTTTTCCAAGATTAATATCCATCAGAATTAAATTATATTGAACAATCCTGGTTTTTTCTATTGCTTCATTTGCTTTTGTTGCAATATCAATTTCATATTTTCCTTTTAATAGCTTCACCAGCAGGATTACCGATATATCATCATCTTCAACATATAATATTCTCGGCTTACTCGTATGTATTATTTCTTTCTGAATTTTTAAAAGGCTTTTTTCTTCTATATGTACTGCAGGATTTATTTCCGAAGGTTTTTCGAACTCATGCGGTAATCTTACTGTAAAAGTAGAACCTTCATTAGGTTTACTTTTTACGCTAATTGTTCCGCCAAGCAATTGTATATACTTCCTGCAAATCGTTAAACCCAATCCGGTGCCCTCAAAGCTGCGGCTAAGACCTTCACTTACCTGCCTGAATTCATCAAAAATTGTATTATAATCGTTTTCATTAATACCAATGCCCGTATCGGTTACATTAATGATTACATATTCGTTTCTATCACTTTTTTCCTTTAATACTTTAATGGACACTCTGCCTTCAGGAGTGAATTTCACTGCATTGTTTACTAGATTATTAACTACATCTGCAAGCATTCTTTCATCGGTTCTTAACAATAGAGTATCAAATTCAGATTCCATTGTCAACTCTATATCCTTTTTCATTGCCTCTATTTTAAACAATTCAACAGTACTGAAAACCACATCTATTATGTTTACAAAATTCTTTTCCGGTTTCAACTCTCCTGCTTCAACCCTTGAAAGGTTTAAAATTGAATTGAGTGTGTTCATCAGTCTTTTACCGCTCTTATTGATGACCGTAGCAATGTCTTTTATTACATCGACCTTGTCCTCAAGCTGTAAAATTTCAGAGAAGCCTAATATTCCGTTCATAGGAGTTCTAAGCTCATGACTCATATTAGCAAGGAAGCTAGATTTGAGCTTATTCATCTCTTCTGCTCTTTCCTTTGCATCAATAAGTTCCAATTCAGCTTTCTTCCGTTCGGTAATATCATCACCAACAAACATATTGCCGCTTATGTTTTCATTTTCATCGTAAATTAAATTGGATGACCAGGAGATGATTCGTTTTTCTCCGGTTGCGGTTGTTATTTCAGTTTCAACATACTTAATGGTCTTTCTTTCTTTGATTAAATCTTTGCAGAATTCTAGCAATTCAGCTCCCTTGTTTTTATCCGGGTACATAAGATTCCATTTCTTCAGGTTGCCAAGAAGCGTATCTCTGTTGTAACCGGAAATTTCTTCTGCTTTTTTATTCCAGAAAATTAATTTTCCTTCATTATCAATTGCATCGAGCCATACGTTTGCATATTCAAGAAGATTCTCAAAATACTTTTCCTGCCATGTTATAAATTCTTCAGCTTTCTTTCTCTTTTCGTTTATATCGAATGTATACAATGAATATGAGATATCGCCGACTACTTCTTCAATTACTCTGAATCCTTCCTCTATATCGATGAAAAATTCAAAAACTGATATGGTTATAAAACCATAAATCTTGCCTTCGAAAGACAGTGTCGAAGTCAACGATTTTATCCCGTTAATCTTATTACAATTAAATAAGTCACAATCCCTGCAATCGGTAAATGGATGTTTTGCTGTTATCTTATTCGGATTTTTAATAGCATCCTGGTAACATAATGGGAGATTTCCTGATTTTAAACTTTCTACAATTAATCCAGGATTGGGAACATCGCCGGAACAAGTAAAATCAACTAAATTCATAGACTCATCAATTAATGAAATTATAGAATTACTGAAACTCCCTGTTTCTATCAAAAGTTCGCAGGCTTTCCTTATTAGTTCCCCTTTATCCTTCTCCCTGACAATTAATTGATTAATATTTCTGATTGCTTTCAGCACTGTATTAAGATTTTTCAATTGCTCTTCATGTCTCATTCTATCTGAAATATCTATTACCCCTGCAATTGCACCAATATAATTTCCCTTGTCATCATACATAGGTCCTGCTTCCAATAATGCCTGAATTTTTGTTCCATCTTTTTTAAGGAATTCAAATTCGATTTGTTCGAAAACCCCCTGCTTTCGGTTAAACATTTGTTTTTTTGCAATTTCCTTCCAGCCATCATCCATAAAATAATAAAGGCTTTTTCCCATCATCTCTCTTGTCGTATAACCCAGCATGGAAGGCAGAATTTCATTTACGAATGTTGTGTTTTCTTCGTTGTCAACAACCCAAATACCTTCCTGCAATGTATTGAGAAGCATCCTGTATTTCTCTTCGCTTTTCCTTAATTCCTTTTCAATAATTTTGCGTTCTGCAATCTCATCCAAAAGTGCTGAAGTCCTCTGGCTGACAAGTTCTTCTAAGTTGTTATTGAGCCTGATTAATTCGTTTTGTGCATCAATTAATTCCCTGTTTTTTCCTACAGCAGTTTCATAGGTATTTAATAATAAATTGACAATCCGGTAAAAATCTTTTTTTATTTTATATTTTTTATTATAATATGTTAATTCAAATCCCTCACCGTTTTCTATTCCATGAATTT
Source organism: Ignavibacteriota bacterium (assembly GCA_016219595.1). Taxonomy (GTDB): domain Bacteria; phylum Bacteroidota; class Ignavibacteria; order Kapaibacteriales; family UBA2268; genus XYC2-FULL-35-21. The sequence goes on from JACRLY010000062.1 coordinate 66,268, forward strand.
CTGTTTGATTTGATAAAATTAATTGCACTTGATGAAGCAGGTAATTATCATCATAAGGTTTTGAAATAAACATATCGGCTCCACATTCAAGGCTAACCAAAATATCTTCTGATTCTGAAAGTGAAGTTATTAGGATAACTGGTAAACCTTGATACCTGATTTCTGATTTTAATGCCTTCGACATTTCATATCCATCCATTATCGGCATCATAATATCGCTAATTATTAAATCAGGTATTTTTTCTTTAACCTGAACAAGAGCATCGCTTCCGTTAGTTGCAAGTCTTACTTTATATTTGGTATCTTCAAGAAGCTGTTTCAGTTTTAGAGATTGTGTCGGACTGTCTTCAACAATTAGAATTTCATATTTCTTTTTCTTTTCATTTTTCATAGTTTTCATATATTCACCTCTTTATTATTATTATCAATTTGAATAAGTAAAGATGCAATCCTCTCAGGTGGTAAAATATATTGTGCGGCGTTTAAACTTATTGCCTCATTTGGCATTCCGAATACTATCGATGATTCTTTGTCCTGAGCAATTGTCAATCCTCCTTTATCACGAATTAATTTAAGTTCTGCAGCTCCATCCTTCCCCATGCCCGTCATAATTATACCTATAGCATGTTCTCCTATATTTTGTGCTGCTGAGCGGAATAAATATGATACTGATGGTCTTAATCCACTTTCTATTTCGTCTTTTGATAATACTATCCTGTTTTTATTTGTTATTCCTATATTGAAATCATCCGGAGCAAAATATACATATCCATTTTGAATAATTTCGTTATGTGTCGGTATTCTATAATTTAACATTGTACAATTTGATAACCAATCAATTAAACCAGTCAAAAAACCTGAAGCTATATGCTGAACTATTATTATCGGAATAGAGAAGTCCTTCGGAAGTTTTGATAACATTGTTTGCAATGTAGCCGGTCCTCCTGTTGACACACCGATAACGATTAAAGTATAATATTTTTTAATTAATCCATTAATATTATCATTATATGAGGTACCTGTAATTAAATCTTCACCTCTCTTATATCTTCGTTTTACTAATTTTACTTCAGACATAAGTTTTACAGTTTGTACAAAATTATTTTTTAATTTTTCAAAATCCTTATTGTCAAAGCCGACCGGTTTTTCAACGAATGCCAGTGCTCCTGCTTGAATTGCCTTATAAGTCTTGTCAACATCAGTCCCGGAACTGGCACTTACAATTACAATCGGAACTGGATTAGTTCCCATAATATATTTGGTTGTCTCATAGCCATCCAGGTTTGGCATGTGTATGTCCATTGTAATGACATCAGGTTTTGTATTATTAAGAAATTTTATCGCTTCTTCTCCATCTTTTGCTTTCCCTATTACTTTTATTACCGGGTCTGAACTCAACAAATAATCCAGGAACTCCAACTCCACTGAGGAATCATCAACAATTAAAACTTTTACCATTAATTTTATCTTTTTATTAAATAAAAATTACATTCGAACAATCGTCCATTTGGACATTCAATAGTCATTCAATAGACATTCAATTTATACCAGTCTTTTAATTACCTCTATCAAATTACTTTCATCGAAACTGCTTTTTACTATATACGCATTAGCACCGACATCAATTCCTCTTTCCCTGTCAGTTCGTGAATCAAGTGATGTAACGAGTATAACCGGTAGGTCTGATAATTTATTATCTGCCCTGATTTTTTCTGTTAATAAAAATCCATTCATGTTCGGCATATCAACATCGGAAATTACCATATCAAAATTCTCACCTTTCAATATCGTAATTGCATCTAAACCGTCCACTGCTGTTCTGACATCAAATCCAGAGGATTCAAGTATACCTCTCAGCAGTGTTCTTGCAGTTATTGAATCTTCGACAACCAGTATTCTTTTGTGTTTTCTCTCCTCATTTTCAGGTGAAATAGCAGCTTTGTATAAATCAGGGGCAGTGATTGTGGATTTTACCAAATCCGGTACATTCAAAATTATTATCAATTCCCTGCCGCCGATTGTGGTTGCACCATATACATTCCTAACCCTGGCTAATTGTTTCCCTAATTCCTTCACAATCACTTCCTGCTCATTGACTATTTCATCCACCTGGAATCCGACTTTTTTCTGCTGTGAATTCAAAACAACGAGCTTTATTGAATCTTCATCTTCGTTTAACTTAGGTTTCTTAGTTAAATTCAACACATCTCTCAATCGGACAATTGGAATGAATTGCTCATAATATTTGAAAACATTTTTATTTTCAATTGATTTAATTTCAGATTTCTTTAATCTTAAAACATTATCAATATAAATCGAAGGAATCACAAATAACTGACCGCTTTCATTTACTATTAATCCGCCAATTGTAGCTGTAGTGACTGGAAGTATCAAATTGAAACTCGTTCCTATGTTCTCAGCAGTTTCGATACTTACCTCACCGTTTAACTTTTCTATTTTTTCTTTGACGATTGGAAGTCCTAATCCTCTGCCTGACAAATCTGTAATAAATGGACTTGTCGAAACACCTGAATAAAAAACTAAATTTAATATTTCATTACTGCTCAATTTTTCTAATTCTTCCAGGTTGCAAATACCTAATTTCAAAGCTGATGCTTTCACTTTTAATAAGTCAATCCCTGCACCGTCATCGCTTATGATAATCTTAATTTTATCTGCATCAGATTGTGAAATGTTTATCCTGATTAATCCTTTGTGCGATTTCCCCTTATTAATTCTTTCAGAAGGTTTTTCAATGCCGTGGTCCACACAATTTCGGATTATGTGAATTAATGGGTCTTTGATTTCTTCCAGAATTCTTCTGTCTATTTCAATTTCGGAGCCAATCACTTCAAAATCAACTTCTTTTCCCCTGCTATAAGATAAATCTCTTAGCATCTTCGGAAATATTTCCAATAATGAAGAAAATTTAAGAAGTTGTATGTTTTTCATGTCTTCGAGCAGATTGTCAGCCATTAACCCAAACATGAAATCATCCTGTGTCTGTTCACTCTGAATAGTTCGGATTTTCCTGTCCATGTTTTTAATAAAATCCGTACCCCATTCGAAAAAGGAAGAAATTTTGGTTAAAGAATCATTATAATCTTTCCTGTTCCTTTCATCTAAATATTTTTCCTTATTCATCAGGCTGAATTGGAGTGTTTTTACTGATGATTTTATATTTTGTGATTGTTTAGCCCATTGTTCAATCAGTTTATTTACATCTTTTAGTTCATTAATATTTCTTTTATTCTGCAATTTCACCGATTGCAATTCCTGAGCCTGAAGCATCAGTGAATTCAACTTTTCAGAAGAAATTTTCAGATACCCGGTCTCTAATTGAAAGTTGCTCGAGGAAATTTCCACCTGCTTCTTTTCTTTTCCAATTTGATTACCGATAGAATCTATACTCTTCTCAGTATTGACAATTTCAGTATTATTTTTCAGAATTCCATCTATCCGGGTGATAATCATATCAATATTTTTCATCATGTTAATATTTATTTCGTTGTCCTCAAGCGAAATAATTTCACTTAGTTGATTGACAGATTTATGAAAAATATTAAACATATCAGGATGAGGTTGAATTAAACCCTTCTTCATAGCGGAAAAAACACTTTCAAGTGACTGGCATACTTTTTCGATGATCCTCAAGTTTACTGCTCTTGCCGCACCTTTAAGACTATGAGCTTCACGAAAAATGGTTTCGATTATTCCACTCATCTTTTCCTTATCAGTTTTTTCGAGACTAAGTAACCCATTAGATAAAGTCTTCAGGTGTTCTTCTGCTTCAACCCGAAAAGTCATCAAAAGCTTTTTCTGAAATTCTTTTTCCTTAGTATTCATTTTACTATCATAATAACTTAATTATTTCACCTGATTTATAATTGACTGACACAAATCGTTTCCTTTCATTTTTCATTATATGTAAGTCATTTCTGAATATTTTATATTCTTTTCGAATAATTATTATATTTTAAACTTTTCAGAAATTTCCTTCAATTTACTGCCAAGTGATTTCAAATTTTCAGCAGATACTTCAACCTGCCTGGTACTTGCAACATTCTCAGAGCTTGCCTGCTTAATACTTTCGATTGCTACGACAATCTGCTCCATACCGACCAATTGCTGTTGAGTAGAAGCCGATACCTGTGTAGCAGCCTGACGCGCTTCTGAAATGTGGTCAGCAAGCATTTTAATTGATTCCCCGGCTTCCACAGCCTGCTTGACTCCGTTTTCAACAGCTCTGTTTCCTTGCTCGGTAGCCATAACCGCCGAGCTTGTTGCTTTTTGCACTTCCCCGAGAATCAACCTGACCTGGGCAGTTGCTTTTTTAGCCTGGTCTGCCAGTTCTTTTACTTCCTGTGCAACCACGCTGAAACCTTTACCCTGTTCCCCTGCTCTTGCCGCTTCGATAGCCGCATTAACCGCTAAAAGATTTACCTGTTCTGCTATATCATTTACTGTTGCGGCAATTTCACCGATTGCCTGTCCCTTTTCGCTGAGCAGAATAATTTTTTCTGCAACGCTTTCCATTTGTTCTCGAATAAGGTTCATTGCCTCTATATTTTCTTCGACAGACCTGGCTCCGCCTTCAGAAATTTGAACTGTTTTGACAGCGAGGTCATATACGTATTTGGCTTTTTGGCTTACTAAATCGGAAGTCTGTTTTACTTCTTCAACGGTTGTGCTTGTCTCACTGATTGCCGTTGCTGTTTCTGAAGCTCCCCGTGCTACCTGTGCGGATGCTGCAGCTATTTCACTTGCTGAAGTCGATAAAACATTAATACCTTCGTTTGTTTCTTTGGTAATATTTTTGAAGGATTCCACCATCTTCCTGAATGATTTATTCAATAACCCGACTTCGTCCTTCCTCTCGGTTGTTTGTATATTAACTGTCAAATCTCCACCAGCGACGGATTCGGATACAATAGAAATATTACTCAAAGGTTTAGCGATGATTCCATTATATATTAATGCTATTCCAAATCCGAAAACAATGGCAATGACTGCAAGTATAATAAATAATGTAGTTGCATTTGCTGCATTATGATTAGATGTCTCGACATCATGCTTTGCTATATATTCGATTTTAGCGATTGCTTCTTCAGAGATATCCCTTAGTTTGTTATCACGTTCTAATTGAGTTGTCAATGCTATTTTTAATGCTTCATCATAATTACCTGAATGAATTAAAGGAATAATTTCATTTTCTCTGGATTCATTATATGAATTGCGGATTCTTATAAATTCAACTATAAGTGGTTTTAAGTCGATATGTATTTCAGAAAATTTCTTTAATATGTTTATATTATTATCATTGTCACGAGAACGTTTTTTTAGGTCACTATAAAATAGATCCTGTTTTTCTTTTTAATTGACCAATATTATATATAAAACATCAGTCCTCGTTCCATTTTGATTTGCTCTTATATCCTTAATAGCAACAGCAGACTTTAAATCTTCACCCAGAATTTTATCTTGTGATGCCTTCATCTCATTCAGTACAGAATTAGCAATAATTACTATTATTAATAATAATAGAATCATCGTACCAAAACCGAGAAGAAGTTTATTCCGGATTCCCATATTCAACAGCCATTTCATAACAACTCCATAAATATTATACAATTTTAATTTTTTATTTCACTTTAATAATCTTATTTTCTTTGACATTATAAAGCATCAGTTATCTATAATTATGTGTTAATTATTAATCAGAATAAATCACACGACTTCATCTTTTATTACAAAATTTTTATCCGTTAAAATTTTCTCGGTATTTAAAATAATAACTCCACCCATAGTCACTCCTTTAAGATATTCACTGTTAATTCCTTTGACCTGGGGCAATTCTGTTTGAAGTTCATCAACTCTCACCGAACATACATCGGTAATTGAATCAGCAAGCACCCCAAACTGCATTTCAGTATTTTCTATCAAAATAATTTTATTAAAATCACTGATGCCCTTATCAGGCAATGAGAAAAATTTTCTGATATCGACCACTGAAACAACTTTTCCCCTAACATTTACAACTCCGACTATTAATGATGGTGTGCATGGCACTTGTGTATATTCCTTCAGCGGGCATACCTCCTTCACAAAATCGAGTTCAAATGCATAAGTCTCGCCAGATAATTGAAATTCTATAATATCAATTAACTCTACATCCATTACAATCTTCGGTTCTCTTGCCAGTATTTCAGCCCTTTGCTTCAGAACCCTTTTAGTTGTCTCGCTGTTTATAAATCCCATATTGAGATTTTCGGCATTCAATACAACCTCTTTTACTTTTTCCCAGTCAAACTTTTTTGAAGAAGTTTTTATCATTAAAACACCTGCTTGTCATTGTTTTCTATTAATATATTTATTATCTCTTTAAATCTGCCTGCAGTTATACCTCCATAATCTTCGACTATATCATAATCATTATAATCTTTTAATAACCTGCTTGCGTTTCTGAAATATTTAGATGATTCTGATAACTTTCCTTGCTTAAGCAGTAAATTCCCAAGCCCAAAATGTGCAAGAACAAATTTCGAATCGATGTAAAGTATTTTTTTGAATAAATCAATTGCTTTTCCCGGGTCACCGTTTTCCTGGAGGAGCATAGCCTGAATATAATAAGGTTCCGGATTCAGCTTATCGATGTCAATCGCTTTCTGCGACCAGTTTTTTGCATCTTCTGTATTTCCCCTGTTGGCATATATTTTTGATAATAAAGTCATTGCAACCGAATTTTGATTTTTGGATGAAAGAACTGATTTTAATAATTTTTCTGATTCATCAAATAAACCTTTATTATACAAGTTCACAGCATCATGAATTATTTCTGATTCCGGTTTATTTTTAATTTCAATACTAATTACTGATTTCTTTTCCGGTTCTTTTCTTAGGGTACTTATTCTATCAATTATTTTCTTCCGCTTTTTTTGGTATGGTAATAAATCATAATTAAGGAATTCTTTTTCAATATTGAAATCACTCTCTTTTTGTTTGAATGAAAACTTTTCCGGGATATAATCGGAATTTGTTTTTTTATATAAAATAACATCGGGTTCATATAGCGATTCATAAGCTCCGAACAAGACATGGGAGGCTTCGCTCGGACTGACAATTAGCAAACCGCCGATATTAAGTGCATGGAAAAATTTCTCTATTACCTGTGCAATTAAATCCTGAGTGAAATACATAAGTACATTTCTGCAGAAAATAATATCAAATCCAAAAAGATTATTTATTAAAGATGGGTATGGGTCGAGTGCAAGATTATGATATTGAAAATTTATCATATCTTTGATTTTTTGATTGATTTGATAACTTCCTTTGCTGACTTCAGTAAAATATTCCGGTTTTAGCCAATCCGGAGAATTACGGAACGACCATTCCTTGTATAATCCAATCTTGGCTTTCTTTAAGGATTTAGAATTCAAATCGGTCCCGATTACAGTTGTACTCCAGTTTTTAATATCCGGAATTATTTGACTCAACATAATCGATATTGAATAAGGTTCCTCGCCTGTCGAACAGCCTGCAGACCATATTCTGATTCTTTTGTCCTTTTCGACGTGTTTTGGTATTATTTCTTCTACTAATATTTTTTCAATAGCTTTGAAATATTTTATATCACGGAAAAAATATGTTTCACCTATGGTGAAGTGAGAAGCCAGTTGTTCTATTTGCGTGGAATTCAGTTCTGTTTCAATCAGCCATTCGGCGAAATTATTAACGTCATCAAAATCAAAATCCTTCTTTGCTTTATTAAGACCGGTCTCAAGATCCCTAAACCTGTCTTTCGGGAAATTTAAACCAAGTTTGGAAGAAATTAATCCGCTAAGTTGAACCGCAATATTTTCCTGAATATGTTTCAAATATAATTCCATCAATTCTTTAAAATATCAGGGAATTCTTTTACTATACTATTCTCTTGATTTATTCTATTTCAAATTTTTAATAGCTTTATCTAATATGATTTCTTCCTCAAGTGAAAAAAAACTTTCAAGATTTGTTATAAAAATTATATCATTGTTAATTTTTGCAATACTGTTAATATGTTTGATTGCCGGCATTATTTCATCATTAGGAGTAATATCCGACTCTGAAAAATTATTAATACCGTCAATGGTGTCTATTAGTATTCCGATTAACCTGTTGGGAGTAGCAGCAACAATAATCTGGTCGCTTAATTGAATATTTTTTTTCGGCATCCCCATTCTTAGCCTAAGTTCTGCTACTGGAATTATTCTTCCCTCAAGATTAATAATTCCTGAAATAAAAGATGGTGCCTCAGGTAATGGTGTTATTTCAACAACAGCTATTACCTTTATGATACTATCAAGAGAAATTGCGAATCGCAGGTTGTCGATGTGGAATACAATAACTTCTAATACTTTTTCCATTTTAATAAAGAAAATAAATAATTTATTTTTATATTATAAAATATTCACTTTATAATTATATCAGGAAATTGAATATAAAAAAATCAGTCTGTTATTCTAAAAATAATATAATAAAAAAAATTATAAATATTCAATTTAGAGATTAATATTTCAAAAAAATAATATTTATAAGCTTGTAAACTATAAACCAATTCTTACTAAGTGTAATAAATTCATAGCCTTATTAATTTCAGTTGTGAAATACGACCAGTTCAGGTTAATTAGAGAAATACTGCAGGCAATATTATAATAATTGATTGAAGATTAAATAAAAATAAGAAATTGTGCTCCCTGTGGGACTCGAACCCACGGCCCATTGATTAAGAGTCAATTGCTCTGGCCAGCTGAGCTAAGGGAGCGTCGCAAAATTACTAACTTCTCCTTAAACAGCCAAGAATATTTTGTCTTTGTAATGCTTTCAGTTGATGATTTTCTTATGGTAAATATACAGCGGATTGATGCTCACTATACGGAATTTGTTATTCGAAATGCCAACTTTGGGGATGATTATTCCAATAGAATCGTTAAGTATATCACGGTATTCAATGTACGAAGAAATCTGACTCGGATTGAATTCTGCAAGCTGTTCAACTCCACCCCTGACAGTAACATTAATTCTCTCCGGTGTAATTAATTGGCTTTTCGGAAGATTTTCTATTCCGTGAATTCTTATATTTATATCATTAACTACTAACTCTGCCATTTGTTCTATATTGAATTTCACATTCACACTGTTTTGTGATAGTGTTAATATATTTTTTAATGTGTCTTTTAATGTTACAGGAACGGTCTGCATCTTATAGACATCGGAAAAAACCGTTTGATTGGTTTCCCAATAATCCAAATTCCTTAATACCCTGCTGTTGCCTGTTATAATAATGCTGTCGGGATAAGAACTGAAACCGGAAACCTGGACAAATCCGTCACGCGGATGCACTATTATATTAACTCTTACCGGAATTTTTTTTCTTTCTATTGTTCCTGTTGTAATTTCAAGAATTTCAGGAAGAACATCAATAGGCTCGACATTGGAAAAGGATTCTACTCCCTTGATTATATCATTCCTTGTTATTTGAAAATTGCCCTCTCCTATATCCTTTTCAATAAGGTTTACTGTGCAGTTTGCCGATGTGCTGAAAAAATTCAGATAGAATATATCCCATCCTTTTCCTTTGACTTTTACGGATATTTTTTCAGGTAATGCTGTTTCAATTGCTATGTTTTTTGGTAATAATATTTTGAAGGGTACATCTACGAAAGTTTTATATTCGTTGTTCAATGCTGTGTAAACCCATAAAGCAAATGCAAAGAAAAAAGAACCGAGAAAAGCTTTCGATAATAAAACTTTCCTGATTTTTTTCAGATTAAAAATCCTTTCGAATATTGATTCATGCCTGTGCTTTTTCATTGACAGCTACTGTATTTCATAAAACTTTTTTAATTTAATTAAATTTTCATCAAGTTCCTTGATTTTTTTCACAAGTTCCAACTGTGTTTCGACAGGAGCATTTAATTGTTGAATCCTTATTTTATCTTTTATTGTATCGATATTTATCTGCTCGAGCCTGTAGAGAAGGTCCTGAATAAGCCGTATCAGGTCATTTACAGGCATATTATTACGGAATCTTTCCCACTGAACACTCGGATGCTCTTCACTCATCGAAAGAAAAGTCAGATAATTTTTATCTGATTCTGTAATTTTATCATTGTGCAAAAGAGTGTTCAGCAGCATTTCTGACTCTTGGGAAAGAACAAGAGCCATTAATCTTTTCCCTTCATCGCTGATGAATTTATCTTTGACAAATTCAAACCTGTCTTTGAGTAAATTATGTGCACTGCTGTCAGTGAGTGCTATTCTCAACAAAACCATTTCTTCATTTAATAAATCAATTGATTTGTCTTTTGTATTAATTGATTTCGAATTCTGCTTAATTGATGATGAGTTTTCTGATTTACTCTCATTATTATCATTAACAATTTTTTGGGTTGACTTTTGTTGACTTTTCTTTTCCCGTATAAGTTTTTCCTTATAAATTTCCTTTAATTGGGATTCGCTGATTTGCATTAGTGATGAAAGCTGCCTTATGTACTCATCATGCTGAAGTTTGTCCGGAATAGAAGATATTATCCTGATAATTTGCCTTACTGCATCCGATTTCCCCGATGGTGTTGCCATTGTTCCCGATTTTTCGAGCAAATCAATTTTGAATTGAAGGAAAGGCATGGCATGGTCAAGGTATGTATTCATCAGCTTATTGCCATGTTTCTGAATTATGCTGTCAGGGTCTTCTCCATCCGGGAGACATACAATCATTATCTCAAATCCCTTTTCTTTTGCAAGTTCCAAAGCTCTCTCAGCGGCTGTAATTCCTGCTGAATCACTGTCGTAAGCAATGTAAATTTTCTTACAGTAACGGTAAAGCAAATCGAGTTGTTCCTTCGTCAATGCAGTTCCGCTTGAAGCAACTGTATTTTTAAATCCCGCAGAGTGCATTGAAATCACATCGGCGTACCCTTCTACAAGAATCGCAAATTTACGGGAACGGATTTCATTTTTTGCCTGGAACAATCCATAAAGTGTCTGGCTTTTATCATAAACAATCGTTTGAGGTGAATTTATGTACTTCCCCATCTTGTCTTCCGGATTGAGCTGACGTGCACCAAAAGCAATTACTTTCCCGAGATAATCCTGTATGGGGAACATTGCACGGTTACGGAACCGGTCATAATAAGATGAATTAGATTCATTGCGGACTATCAGTCCGGCATCATCCAGAGCCGATTCTGTAAAACCCTGCTTTTTCAGCTCATTTATTGTAGAATCCCATGAATCAGGTGAGTAACCGAGCATAAATTCTTTAATAAGAGAATCGTTGAATCCGCGTTTTGTATAGAATGAACGTGCTGTCGAACCAAGCGGAGTCTCAAGAATCCGCTGGAAGAAAACTGCCGCAGCAGAAAGTACATTCAATGCCAATTCAATTTTCGAAACCTGTCCCTTATCCTTTTTTTCGTAATAATCATCGGGAATGACAATACCTCCTCTTTTGGCAAGGAGCTGCATTGATTCCAAATAGCTAAGCCGGTGATAGTTAATCAGGAAAGAGATGACATCTCCCCCGGCACCGCATGAAAAGCATTTGTATATCCCCAGGTCCGGATTCACATTCATCGAGGGATGGGTGTCATTGTGGAAAGGGCATAGCCCGACGAAGCTCCTGCCTTTTCTACGAAGGTCAATCGCCTCGCCGATGATTTCCACAATGTCCGTTCGGCTCAGTATTTGTCTTTTTATATCTTCTGTAATATTCATTAATGAAAATTATCGAAAAATAGTATGTTAGGCAAAGGAATTGTTTTTTCGATTAACAAATAAATGTAAATTTGTATATCTTAAATATTAAGGAAAATGAGTATGAAAATACCTAATGAATTCAAACTTCAAATTGCTTCTATTATTATTATTGTTTTAACTTATGGAATTCTTTCCTGTGGTAATAGTTATACAGCATCAGCTCATTCTTCAAAAACAGACTCAACCAAAATTAAGGATAATTCTTTTGATAAGGATTCAATTTTAAATGAAAATTCCGAAGAACCTGCTGAAATAATATCAATGATTTCAATAATTGCTAATCCTGAAAAATATCATGGAAAAATATTACGTGTTTTGGGGTATTTAAATCTTGAATTTGAAGGCGATGCAATTTATCTGCATTTAGAAGATTATAAATACTTTAACTTAAGAAATGGGCTTTGGGTTGATATACAAAGCAATTCCAGTTTATTTAAGAAAAAGAATTTTAAAAAAATTAATCACAAATATGTTTTCATTCAAGGGAAATTTGATATGAATATGAAAGGCCACTTTGGTATGTGGAGTGGGTCAATAAGAAATATAACATCAATAGATGTTTTAACAATGTTTAAAAAGTAGAATGTTAAAATAGAATTACAATTCGAGGAATTTTCCAAAAATATTTACTAGTTAATAATCAGATTTGTTATATCGTCATATTCATTATTCTTACTCGGTGTCCCATGTTTTGATATAATATCTTTCATTTCTTCGTCATCCACTTCGGGTAATAATGATGAATAAAGGTTCATTCTTTCCTCTTTGATGGCTTCGCTGACAGCTCGTTTAATCATTATATACATGTCATTTTGAATAACTGTTTCCATAAAACCTCACTGAAATAAATTGATTTATCAATATAACGCTACTATAAATAAATGATTGTATTGATTTAGCTCAATCTAAACTTTATGATTTTTCATAATATTCCGACTTATTAATCGTTATATAGTTAAATTGTATATTGAATTATGACATTATTTGTAAAATATATTGCAGCTATTTTAAGCTCATTCTCAATGTTGTTCTCGACAACGGGTGTGAGTTTGCTGCATCACCTATGCATGCACTCAGGCAACCACGAAGTTACACTTAATTATGAAAGTCCAAATGAAGATGAATGTGCCGACGGAAGTTCATGCTGTGCTATGGATGATGCAAGGGATTTATCTAAACCGGCTTTTACCTTAATTGATTGCTGCAAAGATTACACGGATTATGCAGTTATTTCAATTGCTTATATTTCACAGCATATTGAAAATTTTTCATCCAATATCTATTCAACCGAAGAATTTATCGGTAACAACGTACAGAAATTGATTGAAAATTCAGAAAATAATATATTAGTCAAACCGCCGGGATTCCTGAAATTACCGGTCAAAAATATTATATCTTACATTCTACATTCGACAGACATAAGTTCAGAACTGCCTGCTTAACCTTTCGTTCGGTTTTGCTATTTATTTAGCGAAACTCATTATCAATTTTTTTAGAATTCGGTTTTATTAAACGAAAGGAAATTTACATTAATGAAAAATAGATTTATATTGTTAATCATTTTATTGATTATGACGACATCAATTATTGGATTTGCCCAGCAATTGCACGGCTATGTTTTTGGTATCGACGCAGAGGGGAAAAAAGCTCCGTTAGTGAGTGCTACAGTGCAATGGTTAGGAACCTCCACTGGTGTACTTTCCAATAAGGAAGGTGAGTTTAAAATCAAAAAAACTGATGAATCCTCCAAGCTCGTGATAAGCTATACCGGTTATAATAAGGATACAATTAATATAGCAAAAGACCAAAAGCATGTCGAAATAGAGCTGAAATCGAATCTGACTACCGAAGAGGTCAAAGTGTACGGTGAAAATCCCGGTACACTTATTTCAAAATCGGACATAGTGAATACTCAGCAAATTACGTTGAGCGGATTGAGAAAAGCCGCATGTTGCAACCTGTCTGAAAGTTTTTCGACAAATGCATCTGTCGATGTGGAGTACTCCGATGCTGTTTCGGGGGCAAAACAAATCCAGATGCTCGGATTAGCTGGCATATACAGTCAATTGTTGACCGAAAAGGTTCCTTCGATGAGAGGAATTGCACAGCCATTCGGAATGGTTTATATACCCGGTCCTTGGATGCAGTCAATTCAGATTTCAAAAGGAGCCGCATCCGTAATTACCGGATATGAATCTATCACCGGGCAAATTAATGTTGAATACAAAAAAGCACAAGAAAGCGAACCGTTTTTTGCAAGTCTTTTCGGAGATTACTTCGGCAGATTTGAAGCCGATATGAATACCAGGTATAAATTCAGCGATAAAACATCAACTGCATTGTTCTTCCATGGGAATTTGCAGAAAATGGAAATCGACGGCAATAAAGATTCGTTTCTTGACCAACCCTTGCTTAGCCAGGTGAATTTAATGAACAGGTGGTGGTACCATGATGGTGATTTGGAAATGCAATTGGTTGGCAAAGTGATTTACGAAGACCGAAAGGGTGGTCAGAAGGGATTTTTTCCATTGCAGGATTCGTCACTCTACGGAATGGATATGACAAACAGGCGTTATGAAATCTGGGGAAAAATAGGTTATATATTCCCTACTGTTTCATATAACAGTCTTGCTGTCATATATTCATTAAACAGTCATTCGGTAAATTCATACTTTGGCAGGAGAAATTATGACGGAAAGCAGAATTCCGCTTATATCAATCTGATGTACGATGTAGCCTTAAGCGATATGTTTGGATTCAGCGGCAACGAAGATTTGCCTGATACAAAACCAATTGAACATAAACTTTCACTCGGCTTCAGCTACCAGTATGATGATATAAACGAAACTTTTGCAGCAATTCCTCTTAACAGGATTGAATCGGTTCCGGGGATGTTTGCCGAATACACGTTGCAGAATCTGTGGGGATTTACTCTATCAGGTGGAGTCAGGCAGGATTTCCATAATTTATTTGGAAATTTTTTCACACCGCGAGTTCATCTGAAATATGAAATTTCCCCGACTGCTGTCATTCGTGCTTCAGCAGGAAAAGGATACAGGATTCCGAACATCTATGCAGAAAATGTAGGTGCTATGGCTTCCTCGAGACAGTTTATTCTCGAAGAATCCATCAAACCTGAAATTGCATGGAATTATGGATTGAACACATCATTCGATTTCACAGCCGGAGGAACATATTTCACATTTAATATGGAGTTGTACCGAACCGATTTTGAAAACCAATTGATAGCCGATATGGATCAGGATGTACGTTCTATTCATTTTTACAATCTGAAAGGAAAATCTTTTTCCAATTCATTCCAGGTAGATTTGACTTTCAAACCGTTTGACAAATTGGACATTGTTACTGCTTACAGGTATAACGATGTGCAAATGACAATCAATGACAAGCTGGATGATAAACCTATGGTGAGCAAGCACAAATATTTCATCAACACTGCGTATACAATAGGTGAAGGAAGCTGGCTTATCGATGCAACTGCAGTATATAACGGTAAGATGAGACTGCCTCATACGAAAATGAATCCGGTTGAATACAGGATTGCTCATGAATCGTCACCGTTCCTGATGCTCAATGCACAGATAACAAAGAAGATTGACAATCTGAGTATTTTCTTAGGAGCTGAAAACCTGACTGATTACAAGCAGACTAATCCTATAATTGCGGCAAATGACCCATTCGGAAGATTGACAGGAACTTCGTATTTCGACAGTTCAATAATATGGGCTCCTATCATCGGAAGAGTTATTTATATTGGTGTGAGGTATGAAATCAGATGACCTCAATGGTTATTCCACCCACTGAAAGGTGGAAATTAATTGAAGAAAATTTTTGTTATTTTTGGATAAATATTAAAAAAATGTTTTTAAAAAATTATTTAAGGAGTTTTATTATGAAAAAGCAATTATTATTAAATGCAGTATTATTTTTATTAACAGCATTCTTATTCACAACTGTCGCTTCGGCACAGGAGCAGGACACTACAATCAAGGAAGCAAAGATTAAGACTTCAGCTGTCTGTGAGCATTGCAAAGCAAGAATAGAAAAAGCTGTCAACAAGCTCGACGGAATTGAATCTGCTAACTTAGACACAGAGACCAAAGTTCTGTCCGTGAAGTATCATTCTGATATATTAACGCTTGCAAGCATCAAAACCGCAATTAACAAATCCGGTTACAATGCCGATGACATGGCAGCTGACAAAGAAGCATTCGAAAAACTTCCGAATTGCTGTAAAACCAACAAATGCGACCATGAACATAAGTAAGAAGTGAATTATTTATATGCCCCGTACTTTTAGTGCGGGGCTTTTTTAAAGCGTCATCTGCACACAATAATTTTACTTACTTTATTAATTCCATTTCCGGATATTCTCAGAAAATAAATTCCGTTTTCTAAATTACTAACATCCAGTTTTTTAATATGACAGCTACTTTCGATAAATTCATTTTCTAAATAATTAACTGTATTTCCAATTATATCTGTTAATGAAACACTAACAAATGATAACTGTTTAACTGAGAAACTAACAATTACAAAATCGGTAGCAGGATTGGGAAGGGTTGAAGCGGAAAATTCATTATTTAAATCAATAATTGATGAAACGGTATCAAGAACAATAACAGAATCAATATGTGTATCTGAAAAATAGTTGTTATATACTGTCAGTGATACTTCAAAAACACCCGGTTCATCGAAAAGAATTTTCGGATCATAAGTTTCATATATACCTCCATCAAACAATAACCAACGCTTTTTATAGTCCTCCCCTACTGACTTATCAATAAATTGAACATACAGAGGAATATATCCTATGCGTGGACTCGCAATATAATTAGCAATTAATTGACTTTTCACAGTAACATAATTTTCTTTGATAACGGAATCAATCTTATTACCATCGTATGCAATTAATTTTACATTAAATTCACCGCTTTTCCTATAAGTATGTATTGGATTCTTTTCATCGCTTCCTGTTCCATCTCCGAAATCCCAAACCCACCATATCGGATTGCCATTTGAAATGTCATAAAATTGCAGTGGCTCGTTTTCTATTACAAAAGTAGAATCCGAAGTAAAGTTTGCATTAAATTCAGAATTAAATACTCTCGGTTTCAATATTCTCAACAATCCATTGCTACCTCCCTCTGCAATATCATTTGAATTAGGTGAAAGTGCCATATTAACTGTGGATTCCGAAAAATGATAAGAGTAATCAACTTTCCTCGTCCCAAGATTAAAGAATTTAATATAATAATCTTCATTTAAATCTTTAACATTGGATATAAGATATTTGCTATCATCACTTAATATTATCGAAATTGGTTGTGATTTTGAACAAATTTCTTTAGTCTTTATGGTTCCGATTTGTTCATAAGAATTCAAATCAATTTCAATTAATTCATTATTGTTAACTGATAATAACAGAGAATTTTTATTTGTATTTTTCACTGCATCAAAATCAGTAACATCAGGTTCGTAGCTTCCTCTTTTAAATGGTTCAGAATATATTTCTTTAATTTCAGATAAATTAAAATCAGTTATCAAAATATGAAATGTATCAATATTCTGATTATTATAACCTCTAGTTACTGACTTAATAACCAACAAATCAGTCTCAATTTTTTTAATTATAAATTTATATGGTAAGTCAATATACTTTATATTTTCACCTGAATTCAAATCCCATAAACTGATTTGATTAAATGAATCAGAATTGAATGAAGTAATTAATTTATTATTAGGTAAAAGAAATGCATATACATTTTCAACTGAATAAATTTTTCCCAATGAAATATTAATTTGATTAACAATTGAATCTAAGTCATTCTCATAAAAATTAATCAAAAATGTTGTATCTGCATAATTAGAATTTCCATTTGACATCAAAACTTTAAACTTGTCTTCATCATATAAGTCCATAATGTTATAATATAGAAATATCTTATCTTCTATCATTTCTCCTGTTTCTACATCCCATTTATAAATATGATAGGGATATCCACAGAAAGTATAAACATTTTTACCATCCTTAGAGTATTTTAGAAATTTTGTGTTATAAATTTTTACCTTTTGTTCAAGATAATCCCCCTTATCAATCCAGCCGGGTGTTGCCATTGTATTTTCTGGGATACTATCTACATAACAAATGAAGTAGTAATATTTAAAATAAATTTTTCCATCTTTTGTTTGAAGTAGTATTTTATACAAATCATCTGATATATCAACCCAATAATCTCCCCCTTTATTTGAATAATTTAATGTTTCCTCAATATTTATAAGTATCTCATCTTTTTGAGTAATAAGCATTCTATCAACATATAAATAATTTAATCCCCTATTACTTTGTATCCATTTATTGTTTGAATATTTATATATTCCACTTCCATAAGTACTGACAAATATTTCTTTCTTTGAATTGATTCCAATTCCTGTAATACTGTCAATTGTATTTAATCTATTTTTAAATAATTCCCACGAATTACCTTTATCCTCAGATATATATAGTTCATTTTTACCAACAACTGCAATGATTGTATCATTTGAAATTTGCAACATCTTTGTGATACTTTTTGAAGTTAAAAATGGTAAGTTGAACCAATACCTACCTTCATCGGAACTAATAAATAAACCGGTTGACGTTCCGACTAATAAGCGATTAGCTGAATCAACTACTGATGAGAAAACCAAAATATCATTAAATGTTAAACTATCGGTTCTTTGCCATGTAATTCCGAAATCCGTTGATGTATATAAACCGACACTGTCAATGAAGATATAGATTTTTCCATTATTATCAGAAATAAAATGTTGCGGTGTCCCACTCCAAACTCTGGTTGGTCTAATTCCTGTATTAACTATCTTCCAGTATTTTCTTCCATAATAGGAACTGATGAAATTACCATAAGATATAAGCATAAATTCACCATTTTTCAATTCCTGAATATTATATTCTTTACTTATATATACATTATTCCAGAAATTAAAAGAAGCCGGGAATATTGATTCAAAGTCTTTCCCATTTTGTGAAATATATGCTCCCATTGCATGAACTGCATATATTTCATTTTTTTAGATTATCAATACATCTTTAATAATGCTGACATTTTCCAAACAGTCATTTAAATATGTCTTTTGAAAAATTAATTCAACAGAATTATTAATTATATCATGTTTATATAATCCCAGTCTCGTAGCATAATAGAAATTGCCAGCTGTATCTTTAGTAATATCATAAATGAAGTAATAGATGTCCTTATAAAAAATATTAACTGAATCTTTTTCTAAGTTGATTAAATATATTGAACTATAAAGATAGCCATGATCAGATTTACCGAATATTGTATCTCCGTTTAAGTATATAAATCCGCTGATTTCGTCATCATATTCATTTTTTTCATAATAGATCTCATTCCAAGTCAATCCTTTATCTTTAGAAACCATTAAATGATATTTGTAATCTAAACCATACGATACACAAAAGAAATCACCATTATCTGTTTCAATAAAATCCCAAGTTTTGTTCGGTAATGATTCTTTCTTTAAAAATAAATTCCAATTATCGCCATTGTCAGATGATAAATAAATACTGCTGTCTAATATTGAATAGAGAATATTCTTTTTATAATTGTGAAAGTAATTATTAATATTTTTTGAATTAAATACTATTTCTTTCCAGGTTAAACCAAAATCATCAGAGCGGAATAGACCCGAATCGGTTGATGCTAGAACAGAGCCGTTTTTAAGAAGTTTCAGTTTATAAATTGAAGTATCTTTTTGAGCAAATTCAAGCAAATCCCAGGTTTGTCCTTTGTCGGTTGATTTGAATAAACCGTGCTCAGCCGCTATAAGTATTGAGCCATCGGGCAATTCGACCATACTTTGTAATGGCTCATCGCCAACTAATCCCAGAGTTTTAAACTCCAGGTTTTTCGCAAAACATAAAGCAGTACACGAAATCAGAATAACAAACAGTAAAATATTTCTCATTTTTTACCCACAATTTATTAATTGTGTAATATTTATAATATAATGACACATGAGAGGGGAAAAGGTCTCTAAAATAATTTAAATTAGAATATTCTTTATCTAATCAATACATTAACCCCATACTTTAGTATGGGGGCAGAACCCCGAACCCGGACCAAGAGCAACCTTCGAACTACCTCATACTAAAGTATGAGGTTAGTGTATTACACCAATCCCCAAACAAACACTCTGTGTCTTCGCGATTATTAATCTATACTTAAGTATGGGGTAAAAAGTGGGGACAGGACTACATCGTATTCAGCAGTTTCAATATTATGAGTATTAGTATTGTGAGCACAGCAAGCATTATTGCAAATTTGATAAACCTTTTAATCAGCGAAATAATAATTATGACAACTACTATGAATATTCCTACAGCCACTGCTGTCGGCATGCCCGCAAAAAATGATAATACAGTCGCCATCATTAACTCACCTTGAAAGTGAATGTAATAATTCCCTGCATCTCGACATTCGAATTCAAAGGATTGAATCGCCACTGCCGAAGTGCGTCCATTGCTGATTTTTCCAATATCGGGTCTCCTTTTTGCAATGGCACCATTCTCATTACCGTGCCGTCAGGATTTACAGTGAACATTATCCTAATTTTTGCACCTGTATTAACCCCGGGCGGATACTTAGGGATTTTCTTGTGGAGTACAATTCTGTTGCCTCCGCCGCCCCATTCTATGTCACCAAGCCCCATGCCGGAACCCGCGCCGATACCTTTATCTCCAAGCCCGAGTGCGAGGTCATCGCCGTCTTTTGCACCGATATTTTCCGAACCGGTTGCCCGGTTATTCGTCGCTCCATTTTCCTTTGAACCGAGTTCTTTTACGGTTACAAATTTTGATGCATCTTCTGCATCCCTGGGAAGTATGACTTTTGGAGTATTTGCTTTAGCGGCTATTTCTGCGTCGTTCAAATCAGTCTGTGGATTTTTCCCCTTATGTTTCATTCCTTCTTCAGTCAGGTTGCCCTTACTAGCACCGGTACCATCGCCGTTGCCGAAGTTAAGGAATTCGATAGGGACTTTATTAATTTCATATCTTGTCATATACAGGGTATCAACTCTGAAAACAGGAATTAGAAGCAGAATCAATGCGGCTATAACCAGGGCAATGAGAAATCCCCTTGCTGTATATTTATTCCACGGTAACTTTATATTAATCGGTCCGCTATCGTCTCTCAACGGAACGTACATTTTATTATCTCCTGATTATCTTATCTGGTCAATCCATACCTGGTCAAATCCAAGTTTTTCCGCTGCTGCACGCGCTTCTTCCCTTGTGTCGTAGAATCCGAATCTGACCCTGTACCATACCTTATCTCTCATCTTTTGAGTCGAAATAAACCCATTTATATTTTTTCTCTTCAATATTTTCATCCAATCCTCCGCATCATCTTTCGATGGACTGGTATAGACTTGTACAGTAAATACATTCTTTTTCTCAGGTGTTAAAACAAGAGGTTTTGTTACAGGCTCCTTCTCAGGTTTCTTTTCTATGGTAGCAACAACAGGCTTTTCTTTCGGCTTCTCAACTACCACGGGTTTTTGCTTTTCTGTAACAATAGGCTTCGGCTTTTCGGCAATAACCGGTTTCGGTTTCTCGATTATTACAGGTTTCGGTTTTTCCACTATCACCGGTTTTGGTTTTTCAGTAACCGGCTTGGCTTTTTTCATTTCTTTGGGAGCAATGTCAACCGCTGTAACTGCAACATCAGGTTCCTTCTTTGATTCTTTTATTTCGGGTTTAGCGGCGGCAGTATCGGTTTTAGGGACTACTTTCGGTTCAGCAGCTTTTTTTATTTCCTTGGTTTTTTGTTTTACTACTGCAACTGCAGTTTTCTTTTCTTTTGGTGGAAACAACTTATCCCACAGCAAAGAATAACCGCCGATGCCAACAGCAGCAAGCAGAATTACCGCTGCAGCAGCAATACCAACCCTTTTCCATGGAATTATTATCTTCTTTTTCTCTTTTTCTTCTTTCTTTTCCTCGGCTGCAGGAGGAGGTTGTGGAGCAACTTCAATCACTTCTTCGGCTTGTTTTGCGTCTTCGATTTCCGAAATTGCAGGTTCTCCTGCGCCTACCTGCATAAGGTCAATCATTTCTGTATCGCCTTTTTCTTCAACCGGCTTGAATTGGTCAAGCTTTTCCTGCAATTCCTCTTCCGGTTGAATCGCAGGCTGTTCAATCACCTTTGGTTCCTCAACTTTTTCTGCACGCTTTTTTGCTTTTTGTAAATCTTCCTGTATTAATGCTGCTAAATCATCATCGATTTTTACCGGCTCTTCAGGTATTTGTTCAGTTTCATCAATTTCAGAATCAGTTTTTGGCGGCAATTCTTCATCTTCTATAAGACCTGCTTTAGTAGGTGATGCAACTGATTCTTCTTTTTCAATGGAAAGTTTATCGAGTGAAACAGTCTCTTCCTTTTCTTCTGATTCAGTTTCAACTATAGGCGGTAATGATTCTTCAGTGTCTGCTCTTTCAACAAAGGATTCATCGGGTTTTTCATCGGTTACAGCTGGTACTCCAGGAATATTATCTTCATCTTCCGGTTTTTTTCCGTCGAACTGTTCCCATATTGTGCCTTCTTTGGGAACTTCTATCTGTTCGGCTTCGGTAATTTTAATACCACCGATTTTAGAATCACCAATTGATGAAATTTCTTCAGCATCTCCGGTTCCTGTAGTAGGAATTTCCGGAAGTTCACCGGGATATTCTTCTTTATCATCCAGAAGAAATGTGTCATCATCAGGAGTTCCCGGCTGGAATCCCGCCTGTTCTTCTTCACGGAGATTGTTTTCGTCTATTTCAGGCATAGGCACCTTTTAAAATTTGAATAATACTCCACCTGTTATAAATAGCCCGCGTTCTTTATATCCATTCCAAATTATTATTCCCTGGTTTAACAGGTTTTCTAATTTTAAAAAAACATTCATTTCATCCGATAAAGAATAATCGGCTTTAAACCGTAAATCAATATACGAATTTAACTTATTCTGATTTTCCAAATCAGAAAATCTTTCACTTATATAGAAAATACCAAATTGTGTGCCAAAATTTTTCAACCACTTGCGGTTGTAATCGAATGCAATTTTCATCGGAATAGTGTATGGAATAACTTTTCCGTTTTCAAATTTCGATTGACTTAATGTTATGTTCGAAGAAATCAAATCACTGATGCTCAAATTATATCTTAATTCTCCAAATAACTCCAGGATGGTGGCATCTTTATAATTAACTGCAAATGCTCCTGAGCTGGTATCGATAAAAAACGGAAACCTTTGAATCAATGCAAACGAAGACCCAAGCTCAACTGTCAATACTTCATTGGGATGAATAATCATACTTCCTCTCAAAGATGGAAGATAATATGGAAAATCCACAATTGTCGAATTATCAGTATAAGGATTCTGATTATATAAATCTCGCAAAGTATTATTTCCCATTCCGATTAATCCATTGGCTCTGACAGTTAATAATTCATTTATACGAAATTCCATATCTCCGGATGCGATAATTCCTAATCTTGCAATATCAGCCGATGTATTTACACTTTGCAAACCGGCTTTAACATTAAGTGAAAAATTTTCATGTATATAGGTCCCGAATATATCCGCTTGTATGAAATGAACTCCGTTGCCCCTGACAGAATGAAGGTCGATAATCACATCTCCCCCAATCTCATAATCACTCGAAAGATTTTTTACCGTGATAAAACCGTTAATGGCATTATCGAATGCTTTCGATGAATCCTGTTTAACCTGCAGCATCCGGAAACCTGCACCTGTGCTGAAGGCAAATCCCTCATAATTCCCTTCGGTTTCTAATTTCAAATTCAAATTAATGCTGTTCCTTTTTTGAGGATTTTGAAGCGAATACAAATAATAATCCATATTTTTGAAAAACAAGTTTGTTCTTGTTTTACTCCCGCCGAAAATCCAGTATTTTTCATCTGCTATATAATCGGCATTAAGATTTATATAGGCTTTGTCATAACCGGCTTTTTCTATATGACCTGAACTGTAATTGAATCCCGCATTCCCGAAAATATCATAATCTCCGGCTTTTATTTCATATCCGGCTTCTGCATTTGCTGTCGTAAATCTTCCGAAATCTCCGGTGAAATATCCTTTACTGTAAATTGTGTGCATAATCTTGTCAGGCAGAGGCTCCGTAGGCAGAAGCAATGATTGCCTTTTTTCAAGGGAATTTATTGAATCCAATTCTGTTTTGGTTAGAAGCCCCGGTTTATCAGGAAATTGCTTAATTCCTGAACGAATATTAAGCTGTTCTTTACCTTCAATAATAAAATTCGGAAGTTCGAGAGGTTTTGTATTGCTTTCCTGTCCAAACAGTGAAAAATACTGGGATACTGCACATATCAAAATCATTATGATAATTTTTGACTTCATAATATTATTCATTCTACCTCAATCTCTTCAACCTGTTTTTCGCTGTTTTGCCAAAATCATCGTCCCCGCGCAAAGAAATAATTGATTGGTAAACTTCCGCAGCACTGTCTGTGTTGCCAAGTTGTTCGTAACATTCACCAAGATTCAGGAGTGATTTGGTAAACCAGTCCTCCTGGCCGGTAAACCTGTCTCTCACAAGAGCAAATGCTTCGGATGCCTTCTCATAATTCTTTCTGAGCATCCAAATCTCACCAATTCTGAATTGTGCCTCGGCGGCGAGCAATGGATTATCCATGTTTGTTGCAAGTATCTCAAATTCAGCAAGTGCAGAATCCATCTGGTTCTGCTGACGTAAATACATAGCTATCTGGTAACGGCTCTGGTCGCCATATTCCTGGCCCCTGAACTTCTCGGAAATGTCCCTGAATACTTTCATAGCTTTCACAGTATCTCCGATTGCAAGCCTTATCACTGCACGTTCAAATCCCGCCTGTCCGGCTGCATCATGCTCAGGGAATAGTTCCTGCAGTTTCCTGAATATCGAATCTGCACCTACAACCTGGTTCATCTGTTTTTTCAATAAACCATGTTCCAGCATGCTTAAAGGTGCAAATTCACTTTTCGGGTATTTAGTCAGTATTTCATCAAATGCCTGTTCAGCTTTTTCATTGTCTGATTGATTGACATAACTTTTACCCATCCAATACATTGCCTCTGCATTACGTTCGCTTTCGGGATGACTCTTAATGAAATTCTGGTACTCGCTTATCGCATCTGCATAATTTTTCCCCGTATAAAACATCTCTGCTTTTTTGAACCGGAATTCTTCTGCAAATGGAGATGTCGGATTAGTCTCGATGAAAGTATCTGCTAATTTCATGGCTTCTTCATTCCTGCCTAATGCCGTTAGGCAATATTGCATGCTTTTCATTGCTTCAGGTGCAAGTGGACTGCTTGGGTATGATTCGATTACAACTTTATATGATGCAATTGCCGATTCGAAATTTCCCATATTATAATATGCATCTCCTATTGCATAATGTGTCCTGGGAACAAGCCCCGCCTGCGGGTATGCCTGGAGCAGATATTTGTAATTATCAATTGCTTCCCCGTATTTCTGTTGTTGAAAACGGATCCAGCCGTTTAGATAAAGTGCATAAGGAGCATAAGATGACGACGGGTATTTTCTTACAAATCCAATCAGGTTTGTAACCGCATCCTCCATTTCCCCCTGTCTGTATAGTGCATGACACATCTGGTATGCACAGTATTGCCCGTCTTCGGTATTGGGATAAAGGCTTGCAGCCTTCTGATATGTCGCAGCTGCCTGTTTAAAATTCTTTGTTATATAATATCCGTCACCCTGCCTTGACAATACTTCCAATCCGAATTTTGTTTCGGGATATTCCCTTATAAGTTTATCGAAAATTGAAGAGGATTTATCGAATCGTTTCAGCCTGAAATAAGACCAGCCCTGCCCGTATAATGCCTCTTCACGTCTTGCAGTGTTTGGATATTGTTCGAGTAAATTGTCATAAGTATCCGAAGCATTCCTAAGTAAATCTGACCTGTAATATGCCTCAGCCAGCCAGAAAGTAGCTTCATCTATCCTATTGTCTTTTTTATTTTCGGCAATAAATGCATTCAATACAGGTATTGCGGCTGAATTCCTATGACTCTTGACAAGAGCTATACCTTCTTTCAATCTCGACTCAGCTATGTACCAGTCACGGTTCGGCATAAATATAGGAGAACTTTTTAATGCAATCTGCCTGGCATCCCTGTATTCCAATGCCGCCTTGTCCCACATGTTAAGCTCGATATAAGTTGCTCCGAGCAACAGATGAATCCTGACTGAAGCAACTGCATCCCTCGATTCACGCTCCGCATGCTCCAATGTCTTTTGTGCAGATTCATAATCACCTTCCTCATAATATATCTGTCCTAATTCCAATAACACCTGTGCAAGGTAGGGATAATTCGGCAGTACCGAAAGTCCTAACAATCCTTTTTTTGCCCCTACCGGGTCTCCGCTTCTTTTCAGTGCTACAAGCCGGTAAAGCATCGCAGTTGATTTTAAATTGTTATCTGTCTCTTCGTGGT
This sequence comes from Ignavibacteriota bacterium, assembly GCA_016219595.1. Lineage (GTDB taxonomy): Bacteria > Bacteroidota > Ignavibacteria > Kapaibacteriales > UBA2268 > XYC2-FULL-35-21. The sequence continues at coordinate 92,638 of JACRLY010000062.1, forward strand.
CATTCAGGATATCGTCATAATATTTTATTGCTTCGATGTTCCTTCCCTGGTTCAGCAAAGCCCAGCCGGCTCCGAGCCGTACATAATTTGTAAGACGGGATTGTGCGAATGTTTCGAGAAAGCTTTTTGCAATTACGACAGCATCATCAAAATTACCCGACAGGTTGTCTGCCTCAACTCTCAGGTATTGAATATCTTCCGATGCGAGTTCCGAAAAACTTTGTTCTTCATATAGTAAACCTATCGAATCCTTATCCCTGATATGAGATAATTTATTCTCAACATTTTCAATGATAACAATTGAAGAAGACGGATTTCTCAAAATCAATTTGTTGTTTGCCTCACGAATACGTGATGCGACAAAAGTATTTGAGTAAGGATATTTCTTTGCAATAGTATTATAATAATTTGATGCAATCTCATGCCTTCCGTTTGTTTCTGCAATCAAGCCTAACGAATAGAGTGCATCGTCAGCATAATCCTCATTTGGATATTTCTGGAAACATTCTGAATAAATCGGTTCGGCATCCTGGTATTTCCCTTGCTGAGATAAAGCTGTAGCATGCCAGTACAATGCTGAATGTGCATACCTGACATAGACGCTGTCTTTCCTCAAAGCATATTCTTTCTCTGAGATTATTTTTGCCTCATCGAAAAGTTTCTCGGCTTTATAATAATTTTTATGGTCAAATGCAAAGTAAGCCCTTAACATTGCAGCTTGGGTTTTGAGAGGTGAATTTGAACGGTCGTTTATGAATTTTTCGAGTCTTGCGTCTGCCAGTATTGTATTATTTGTCATATATTCCGTATATGCATAAAGCAGTTCGGCATTATCTTTAACGGGAGATGAATTTCCCTGCCTGATAATCTCAATAATGGCAGTCTCTGATTTCCTGATTAAACCGATGTCACTGAATTCTTTGCTTCTGGAATAAATTGATGATGAATAATCATAGAGTGGTTCCACCGTCTGCGGGATTAGTCCGTAAAACTGTACCAGCATCACGGCAATGAATATGAACAATTTTTTTGTCATCAATATATTTTTTTTTACTTATTAATTTTCAAATTATGCAAAAAGTATAACAGACACAATTATTGCATCCATATTCTTATTACAAATATATCAATACGTAAAAATATCCGTTCACTTTTATTAAATAAGTTCACGAAAGTTATTTTTATGCTGCCTTTAAAATTACGAAAATCTTATTTTAAATGCTAAAAATATTTCAAATGTAAAAAGGTGATAGAAATTCTTGAATTTGAAAATATATCTTAATAGAAGTAATCAGTAATCAGTTTAGGAATAACCAACCAAATACTTACCTATTAATTGTCAAATTCTAAACTTATTTTTTCCTCTTTTTCTGAGGTTTCTGCTGCTGCGGTTTCCCGTCTTTTCTCTGTTGTGAATCTGTATATTTGCTAGGTAGTGATTTCCCTCTCGATTCGGCTATATCCTGAGCTTCTCTCATCTTCTTCTGCAACCAGCCTTCTTTCTTGGGCATTTTCCTCAGGTCGGCAAGTGTAAGTCTTTTTCTCGAATATTTATTTATATAAACTTGCTGTGCAATACTGAAAAGATTAAACATGAAGTAATAAAGGTTCAATCCCGACGGGAAATTTGAAAACATCAACGTAAACATAATCGGCATCATGTAAACAAGTGCTTTTTGTTTCGGGTCGGTAACTGTCATCTTCTGCTGGATAAACATTGTTACACCCATTGCCAAAGCCAACCCCGACAAATGTTTGATTCCGAGAAATACAAATGGCAATGTATATACCGTATCAGGAAGCGATAAATCGTTAATCCAAAATAAAAAAGGTGCCTGTCGTAATTCAATGGCAACCCTCAAAACTGCCCATAGTGCATAAAGCACAGGCATCTGCAATAGCAATGGCAAGCATCCGCCCATCGGATTGATGCCATACTCAGAATACATTTTCATTGTTTCTTTTTGCTGTGCAGAATTGTCGTCAGGGTATTTTTCCCTTATTTTCTGCATCTCAGGCTGAAGCAATTTCATTTTCGATGCAGAACGCAATTGCTGGATTGAAAGAGGATGGAGCAAAATCTTCATCAGCAATGAAAATAAAATCAAGGCAATCCCGAAATTTCCCACAATACCGTAAATAAACCTGAAAATCGGAAGCATGAAATATTGACCAATCGGTCTCACTAAAAATCTCCATCCGAAATTCATCATCTCGAGCAATCCGTACTCATTCAGCCTGTCATATTCGAGAGGACCTATGTATATCCTGAATGATTGTGTCTTCTGAGGCTCCTTGTAGGGAATTCTTAATGATACATTATACTTTTCAACCGTACCTGAATTTTTTGCATTGTACATAGTACCCACCATATCGACAGTTCCTTCGAACGTTGATTCAGGGTACGGGATAATAGCTGCGCCAAAGTACTTAGTTTTGACTGCAACGTAATCGACATTCCCATGCGGACTCGATATAACAGGTTCGGCACCGCTGGCATCTATTTCCTCTATACCGTCATTGATAGAAGCCATGGCAAGTGCTTCACCGGATTCGTCAACACTGTTCTTTTCCTGGTATCTTAACCCGTCAGACCAAACAAAATTAAATCCCCTGTTTGGTATTATCCAATCCATATTATTAAGAGAAACATCCACATCGAACTGGTATTTGTTGCCGTAGAACCTGAATTTTTTAACAATCGATGTATCTCTTCCCATATCAATGCGGGCTGTGAGTGTTAGTATTTGCTCACCATGCAACCTGTAATATCCGCTTGTATTGTTTAAAGTAAAAAACAAATCCCTCGTGTCTATCTTTTTATTCTCTTTGGAAAGAAATGTCATATAAAGTTCACCCCCGCGGTTCCATATTAATTGCGAAGGTTTACCATCCCATGTCTTGTAATTTTTAAGTGTCAAACCCTTTATTGTAGCGCCCTTTTTGCTGAACACGACTTTCACAAGGTCATTTTCGATAGTTATGAGTTCATTATTTCCCTTGCTGAAAGGTTCAAATACTCCAAATTGTTCTTTTCCTCTTAATGAGTCCGAAACCAATGATGATTCTTGAATAACAGTATCAACCGATTTAGGTTCTTCAGCCTCTTTTTGAGTGAATGTTGTACTTTCTTTACTTTTCTCTGAGTCTTTCAGAGGAGGAGGCTGCTGATTGACCGAACTAAAAATAAGCCAGATGGTCACTACAACCATAATTAGAGCAAAACCGAGAATACTTCTTTTATCCATTTTTATTCCGATTAATCCTTCAATAAATGAAAATGTTTATGGTTAATATGTTCCGGTACCGGGTCATAACCCCCCGGATGGAATGGTTGGCATTTAGAAATTCTTTTAATTCCAAGCCAGCTTCCGCGAACAGCACCGTGCTTTTGAATAGCTTCGGAAGTATAATCGGAACATGACGGATAGAACCTGCAGGATGAAGGAAAGAAAGGGGATATTATCGCCTTGTATATTTTAATTATAAATATGAATATATATTTCAATTCCTGTTTCCTTCTGCCATTTTTATATAAGCTTTGAAAGCAATCTCCAAAAGTGATTTTACTTTTGGTAAAACGTCCTTTAAGTGAATAAGTTTCGGATGTTCAGGTGCTGTGTTCCAGCCAATCACAATATACTCAAAAGAGTTGTTAAAATTCACATCATCAGTTTCGAGGAAAATTTTCCTCAGGCTTTCCCTCAGCAACCTTTTAATCCTGTTTCTAATTACCGCTTTCTTTGCAACTTTTTTCCTGGCTATTACCGCATAATTTATTACAGGATTATCATTCACTTTCTGCCTGAAACAAATAACTGCTGAAGCTTCCGCATAATAAAATCTTTGACCATTTGCAAAGATTCGGTCAAATGTCTTTTTGCCTTTTACCGGCTGTAACTTCGGATTTATCATAGTAATAACCGGCAGAATTTTGAACTATTCTGTTTAATCAGTCATAAGGCTGTTCAAGGCAAAAAACAAAATTATGCCTTCTTGCCTTCATCGCTGACTGTAAGTTTATGTCTGCCTTTTGCCCTGCGGCTTGCCAGAACCTTACGTCCGTTTTTTGTTGCCATCCTTGCCATGAAGCCATGAGCGTTCAATCTTTTTCTTCTGCTTGGCTGAAATGTCCTTTTCATCTTTAATCAACCTGATTTATTATTATATTATTTAAAAATTTTATCTTCTTATTTAATTCAAATTTAAGGGAACTACAAAATTAATTATTTTTCCTGAGATAGAATAATTTTTTTATACCCTTGTACTGTATTATCTATTTTTACACAATGAATGTAATTAATGAATGCGATAATTATATGAAATGAATATATTTAGCGATATAATAGCTTATATTATACTGGAATATGACTGATTATTTTATTCCCGCTGCCCTGTTGAATTGTGTTATAGCATATTCTCTTAATTGTGGAGGTGCCTTGTCAAACGAAGCATCAATTTTTCTCTCTCCTGCAATACTCAATCCCGGCACATCTACATTTGTTAAGCCCCGGATTGCATACTTAGAACCGTTTTCAAACATTAGAAGAATAATATCATCAGGAGAAACATCGCTTACACAATTTTTTTTATAAATAACAGTTACCTCTCCGTGATTGTTTTTATCTATATCAGTAACGGTAAAGTAATCGGCAAGGAATTCATGTACAAGGTCAAACTCACAATCTTTAACGAAGTCTGTAAATTCTCTGACAAGTTTGTATTCAGATTTATTATAGTTAGCAAAATGGTATCCGTGCCAGTATTTTGTACGGAAGTACATATCATTCAAAGAGTCAAATTTTTCAGTAGCATTTTCTTCGGTGAGCAGGAAATAATTATCTCCGTTCTTATCCGACCAGTGCAAACCCTTAACCACAGCGCCTTTATACACAAGAGATGAAGGAAATGATGATTTCTTGAATTCAAGTATTTTGAATGAAGGTTCGGTTGCAATCTTGTCCTGCTGTTTTGAGCAGGAAGTGAGAAGAAAACACCCAGCGCAAAAAATAAATAATATTAATCTCATTTTGTACCTTGATATTTTATTTTGGAAATAGAAAATGATTAATTATTATATTCAAACATAATTTGATTAATTTTGAAAAAAAAATACGAAATGAAAATATGAAAAATAAATCAAATATTGACATTGAAATACTAAAACAATTTTGTCAAAAGTATCATATCAGGAAGTTGTCTGTATTCGGTTCTTATCTAACTGATAAATATGATGAATCAAAAAGTGATATAGATTTGCTTGCTGAATTTGATAAAGAGCACATTCCCGATTTGTTTTCATTCAGCGGAATGGAATTGGAATTATCGGAAAAATTGGGACATAAAATTGATTTAAGGACAGCCGGAGACCTAAGCAGGTTCTTCCGTGATGATGTTATTAAAAGAGCTAAGGTATTATATGAGGGCTGAAGAAAATAGTAAAAAAAAGTAAAAGTAAGAATTTCATATCCAAATAGCATTCAAAGAAATTACCTTCATCCCTTTATAAACCAATTATTGTTGAAAAATATATTAAATTCGATAGAGAGGAAATATATTATAATTGATGAGCGGCAAGGTGAGTGTGAAAGGTAATTAATGCCATATATATTTTTAGATGAGAGCGGAGATTTGGGATTTGATTTTTCTAAGAAAAAAACTTCAAAGAATTTCGTTATAACTTTCTTGTTTTTGAAGTCGAAAAGTTCTGTTGAAAGTATTGTTAAAAAGATATTCAGGTCATTCAACAAAAAAGAATTAAAGCGTCATTCCGGAGTTTTACATGCTTTTAAAGAAACATCTGCAACAAGGAAGAAACTTCTATCAATGCTAGGTGAAAAAGATGTTTCAATTATTTCGATTTATTTGAATAAAAGGAAGGTTTATACGAAAATGAAGGATGAAAAGCATGTTCTTTACAACTATTTTGCGAATATTCTGCTTGACAGAGTTTTTACAAAAAAATTAATACCCATTAATCAACCGATTCATTTAATTGCTTCCAGGAGAGAAACAAATAAATTTTTAAATCAGAATTTTAAGAATTATCTTGAATCTAAATTCGATAGTAAACACAGAGTGAAGTTGATTATTGAAATTAAAAATCCAAGTGAAGAAAAATGTTTACAGACAGTAGATTTCGTCTGTTGGGCTATTTTCAGGCAAAGAGAACATAATGACGATACTTATTATAACATTATTAAGTCAAAGATTGTTGAAGAAAGCGGATTATTTCCATAAAATGACAAAACCTTGCAAGCTATTTCGAGGAACACTACGGAGCCCCACTTGCAAGGATTTACTTGTTTTTTACAAATTTAATATATTAGACTAATAAAAACAATAAAAATTATAAAAATAATTTGATGATCGAAGACCAATTAGAACAATTTGCTCAATACATGAAAAGAAATCCAAATTACATAAAAAAAAGCTGCCCACCGGACAGCCTTCTCATTATCAATTATTAATTCTCAATTTCCTAAAAATATTCCCACCGATTTGTTTGCCCAATATAATATTGGTTCGTACCAGATTCCGAGTACAAGTGTTGGGATTACCAAAAGCAGAAGCATTACGACGCTCATAGGTGAAAATGAAAGTGGTTCATGTTCTTTGTCGAGTCCGCGGAGGAACATGTTTCTCACGACTTTGACATAATAGAACAATGACACAACAGAGTTCAGCACACCGACTACAGCCAGCCATATATAATTTGCATTGATGACTGCAATAAAGAGATACCATTTACCGATGAATCCCGCTGTAGGAGGTAATCCCGTTAGTGAAATCAGGAATATAACCATGCACACTGCAAGAACAGGCGACCTGTAACCGATTCCTGTGTAATCATCGAGTTCTTCACTTCCGATTTTATTCGCGAAGAGCATTACAACATAGAAAGCACCGAGGTTCATAAACATATAAACCACGAAGTAAATCAGTATGGAAGCTACCCCGGCATCAGTCATCACAACTACACCCATAAGCATATACCCTGCATGAGCGATGCTTGAATAAGCAAGCAGACGCTTCAGGTTAGTCTGCCAAACTGCAACAAGATTACCGAATGTCATAGTCAGAACAGACAGAATTGCAATAATAAATTTCCAGTCAATGGTGCTGAGCAGTTTCCATGTATCAGCGGCAACAGGGCTCGTATGGTCGAAGAATGCAACTTTAAGAAATCTTATTAGTATTGCGAAACCCGCCGCTTTGGATGCAACCGAAAGCAGTGCAGTGATTGTTACCGGTGCACCTTCGTAAACATCAGGTGTCCAAAAATGGAAAGGAACTGCTGAAATTTTATATCCGATTCCTGCAATTATCATTATTCCAGAAATCAGTAGTGGAAACATTTCTGCTTTGCCATGTGCGATTGCATAGTTTATATCATATAAATTTAAAGAGCCTGTCAATCCGAATAAAATCGAAATTCCGTACAGCATAATTCCTGAAGACACTGCTCCGAAAATCACATACTTCAGCGATGCTTCGCTTGACCTTTTTATTTCTTTTGTATATCCGGCGAGTATGTATGAACTAATTGACATTGTCTCGATTGATAAGTAAATCATAATCAGGTTCGAGGCGCCCGAAAGTAAAAACATACCGAATGTCATGCCTGCAATCAGCGAAAAATATTCTCCGAGCCGTCTGTCTTTTTCATAAAGTTCTTTTGAAAAGAAAGACATCAGTACAACGATGAAGCTCGATATGAGAATTACCCATTTGAAGAATTTCGCAAAAGGGTCAACAGCGAGCATCTTCGAAAATACGACGCTGTTCTGGTTTCCTGCAGTACAAAGAAATATTCCGGTTACGATAAATCCAATTAGTAAAATAATACCGGATATGTTTTTCGATTTTCTGAAAATTAAGTCAACTATCAGAGCAACCAGGAAAGTTGCAACCAGAGCCGTTTCCGGCTCAAGCATTGCATTCGGCTGAATGCCGAGATAAATAACAATCAATGCTAGAGGTGTCAAAGCAACTAATTCGACTGCATTCAAATCATCGGTTTTGTATTTCTTGTGCGTTGGGTCCCAGGGTCCTGCCCATTTTTCGGGAACCTGTCCGAAGAAAACTTTTTGCAAAGTCCACAGCATATATCCGGCTCCCAATACGATACCGGTTGCAGCAATCATTGTTAAAGTCGGATTATATTGGAATGCTCCGAGGAAAACAAGAATTTCACTGACAAATCCGCTCAATCCCGGCAATCCGATAGCTGCCATGAATGATATTGTCATTAGTCCTGTGTATATCGGCATCTTGTTTGCCATTCCGCCGAAGTCATCTAATCCTCTTGTATGGCTTCTGTCGTAGAGAACTCCTACAACCATGAAGAGCATAGCAGTGATTGTACCATGGTTGAACATCTGGAGAATTGCTCCTTCCATACCGGATGTATTCAATGCCGCCATTCCGAGTACAACAAATCCCATGTGGCTGACTGATGAATAGGCAATCAGCTTTTTGAAATCACGCTTACCTACCCTGTGCTGTCCCAGGGCACACAAGGCACCATATACAATACTGACTACACCCACCAATGCAATAAACCACTGGAAATATTTGACAGCATCCGGGAACATGGGCCAGCTTATTCTCATCATTCCGTAAGTACCCATTTTCAGAAGGACTCCAGCAAGAATCACGCTGATTGGTGTCGGTGCTTCCACATGTGCGTCTGGAAGCCATGTATGGAATGGTACAGAGGGCACTTTGATTGCAAATCCCACGAATAGAGCCATGAACGCTATATACCGCCAGGTAGTATCAACTCCGAACAAGATTGAATTTGGGTTGTATTTTGACGGGTCCATCATGTCGAGCATATTGAATGAACCGACTGCAAAGAATAATGCAATCATAACGAGAAGCATGAATACGCTTCCGAACAATGTATATAAGAAAAACTTTATAGCTGCATATTCTTTTCTCGGACCACCCCAGATACCAATCAGGAAGTACATAGGCAGTAGCATCAATTCCCAGAAAACATAGAAGAGGAAGAAATCGAGTGCCACAAAAACACCCATCATTCCTGCATCCAACAGGAGATACATTGCGAAATAACCCTTCAATGCTTTTGAAACGCTGAACGATGAAAATGATGCCACAAAGCAAACGATAGCAGTAAGCAATACCATTGGGGCACTGATTCCGTCAATTCCGACGTAATAATCAATCCTGACATTGCCAAGCAAAGGCAATCCGTAAAGATAAATCCATTTGAATTTATCTACGAATTGGAAACCGGACGGGTCATTAATACCCGCTTTGTGATAATTATAATTAATATAAATCAGTATGGCTATTACCAACTGTAAAAATGTAAATATTATGGTCACCCATCTGAAAAGCAGTTTCGAAACTTCTTTACTACGTTCATCCTTTCCTGAAGGGATGAGTAATATCAATACCATTCCCAACAGCGGCAAGAAGGTAATCCATGTTAGAGGTCCCATGCCGAAAATCTGAAACATTAATCCTCCGGAAAAATATATTTATTCATAATAATTTTATCAATTTTTTTTTGAATAGCCACTACTTTTAAGTAGTGGATTAGTTCCACTACCAGTCAGGGATTTATCCCTTTAACTAAAAAAGTGACTAAAGTCAAAATTGTATCTTAAATCTTACACCACTATCTAAAGATAGTGGCTATTCATTTTATCTTTAAAAGAACAATCCTATACTTCTATTTCAAACAAAAAAGTAAATCAACAGCATCACACCAATCACTACAAAAACAAGGTATGTCTGCACTCTGCCTGTCTGGACTTTACGGAACATAGCTCCGAAAAATCCGGTTACATTTGCCGACAGGTTAACAAAACCATCTATTACTATATTATCAAAATGTCCTATAAAATATGAAAATCCTCTGGTTACAAAAGCAGTCAGGTTAACCATTCCATCAATCAGGTACAGGTCAAACCATGCAAGCACTTTCGAGAATCCCACAGTTCCTGCTACAACAGTGGCATGATAAATCTCATCGAAATACCATTTCCTGAATGAGAATTGGTGAAGTTTTGGAAATTGTTTTGCCATGTTGTCAGCATTGAAAATTTTAAACTGGTACACCATGAATGAGAACAATATCCCGAATCCAGCAATTAAGATTGAAAGAATCATAGCAGGATTATGCGCATGGTGCATCTGTTCTTCGAATTTATTCAAATAGTGATGTCCACCACTGTGAGTTGTTCCATGCTTTGTATTCTGCGTCATTTCCGGTGTATGTGTACCCCCTGCATTTGAGGCGGGGGTCATAACATTTTCATTCTTGTGATGTCCGCAATCTCCCTTACATTCACCCTCTTTGCAACTATGCTTCATTGCCATTATGTAAGGGCTTTCCCCTTTTTCAGTAGGAGTAAGGAAATTGAACTGGTATTTTGCCGGTACTGCCGTTTGCGGTACAGGTAAATTCTTAACAAACCAGCCCTTATTTGCATCAGTCGGATTCGGTGAATAGAAGAACCAGAAAGATAATACTGCAAGCAATACCAAAGGAAATACTATGACAAATTTATTTTCATGTGTGTTTTTAGCTATTTCGGTTTTATGCTCTCCGTGGAAAGCAACTATTGTCAGACGGAACATATAAAACGCAGTCATACCCGCCGCTGTAAATCCGGCTATCGGGATAAACCAATGCCCGCTCAACTGGGCAAATGCGAGTGTTCCGGCAAGGATACCGTCTTTACTCAAAAATCCCGATGTCAAAGGTACACCGGACAATGCAAACGTGGCAAACAGGAATGTCATATATGTCAGAGGCATCGTCCTTCTCAATCCGCCCATATTATTAATATCCTGCGGGTCAGTGTGATGGTCATGGAATTTGTGCATCGAATGATGCATCGCATGAATCACTGAGCCGGAAGCAAGGAATAATGCTGCTTTGAACCAGGCATGCGTTACAAGATGGAAAAAGCCGGTTGTATAGGAACATGCACCCAAAGACATAATCATAAATCCCAACTGGCTGACAGTTGAGTAAGCAAGCACTCTCTTGAAGTCAACTTGTGTAATAGCAATCGTGGCTGACATGAATGCAGTGAATGCTCCTACATAAGCAATCGTAGTAAGTGCATCAGCAGAAAACATGGGGAATACCCTTGCCACGAGATAAACACCTGCAGCGACCATTGTCGCGGCGTGAATCAATGCACTCACTGGCGTTGGACCTTCCATAGCATCCGGCAGCCAAACGTGTAGTGGAAATTGAGCCGATTTGCCGATTGCACCGCAGAAAATAAATACACCTTACAGAGTAAGCCAGAATCCACTATTGAACGGCAAATGACCGCCTGCTATTCCTGCAAAAATTTCATCGAAGAAAACAGTGTTATATGTCAAGAATAAAATCAGTATACCTGCGAAAAATCCGAAGTCGCCAATCCTGTTGACTAAAAATGCTTTCTTCCCTGCGTCGGATGCGGATTTCTTTTCGTACCAGAAGCCGATTAATAAATAAGAACTGACACCGACAAGCTCCCAGAATATATACATAAATAAGAAGTTATTTGCAATTACTATTCCGAGCATAGAGAAAGTAAACAATCCAAGATATGCGAAGTAACGCGAATATCTTTTATCATCAGCCATATATTCTGTCGAAAACAAATGCACCAGGAAACTGATTAATGTAACGACAATCAGCATCATTGCAGCGAGGTTATCAATTAAAATACCGACTTTAATATTCGTATTACCCAGGTTAAGCCAATTTATTTTGGTTTGAATAACATTCATATCGGCAAAAGTTGTCAACTTGGTATATAATATGAAAACTGAAAGGAGTACATCAATACCGATAATAGTAACTGCCAGCCAACTACTCATTCTTCCCAGCCGCTTACCGAAGAAAATGTTAATCACAAATCCGAACAGCGGGAACACTAATACAAATGCCGCAAGATATAATAATGTGTCAGGTGTCATATTTAACTATATATTTTATTCTTTAATATTTTCCTTTTTAATAACCGTATCAGGAGTTACTACTGATACAACAAATATTTAATCCCTACGGGATATTTATTGTAGAGTTTATACATCATCTATAAACATATAATCACTACGTGATAATTTAATATTCAATTCAAAGTACATTTCTTGTTTCAATTCAGCATTCAGAATTCAGCATTCAGAATTTTCAATTGTGAATTGTTAATTTTTTATTTATTCTTTCATTCTGTCTATTTCATCAACATTCACGTGCTTGTAATTCTGATATATATTCAGCACGATTGCCAGGGCAACGGCAGCTTCAGCAGCGGCAAGTATAATCACAAAAATCGCCGCAACGTGTCCTTCTATATTCATTCCGCCATATTTGGCGAATGCAATGAAATTTATATTAGCTGAATTCAATACAAGCTCAAGCCCCATCAAAACCATAATCGCATTCTTACGGGTTATGATACCGAAGATGCCCAGTCCGAAAAGGATTACGCTTAAAATCAAGTAATGTGTAAGTCCGATGCCCATTTTATTTCCTAAATATTTTTCATGTTTAATTAATATTTTTCTTTCTTCTTGCTATCATTGCTGCACCGATAATTGCAATCAATAAGAGCACAGATGCTGCTTCGAATGCGAGAAGGTAATCAGTCAATAACATTCTGCCGATTGGTGAAATTGTGTCTTTAAGTGGTTCTGCATCTCTTATAAACCATTTTACATTTGAGTACATCACACCAAGTGTTATAGTGAGTATTGCTACAGCTATACCTGTAATACCTAACTGCATTTTCCCTATCAATCCTGATTTAATGTCAACTCCGGTGATTCTTGTAGTTAACATAACACCGAAAATGATTAATACAAGAATTCCGCCTATATAAATCATTATCTGTGTCAACGCAAGAAAATCTGCATTCAGAAGAACATAAATCGCTGCCACTCCGAAAAAAGTGAACAGCAGAGAAAATGCCGAATACATTATGTTCTTGGAAAACACTACTACCATTGCCGATGCTACAATCAGCACGGCAAAGAAATAAAATATTATTGTGATTAAATCCATATCAAATTTTTATATGTTATTTCAATTCATTTTCTATTTTTTTCCGTGTCAGGAGTTACTCCTGACACCTGTTTTTTTTGTAGGGGTTGAAAATTTTCAACCCCTACATATATTTTTAATATTAATTCTCTGTGTTCTTTGTGAATTTCTTTGTGACCTTTGTGGTAAAAAATTCTCATCAAACACAATATTTAATCCCTACGGGATAATTTAAATTCAAATCAAAGTACAATTCTTATTAATAATTCAGCATTCAGAATTCAGAATTTTAATTATCCATTATCAATTTTCAATTCGCCCGATTCCTGCTTAGGTGCTTCCGCTGCTTTTGCCGCTTCAGCCGCTTTCTTAGCCTCTGCTTCTTTCTTTGCTTTTTCTGCCTGGAAATTAGCCAGAAGTTCTTTCTTCTGCTGAATTTCTTCGTCAGTCATAGTCGAGAATTTATAGAACAGGTTATTCCTGTCATAAGCAGAATATTCAAATTCCGTTGTCATCTTTATTGCCTCTGTCGGACATGGTTCAATGCACAGTCCACAGAAACAGCATTTTGCAAAATCAAGTGTATAACTCGGCACCCATAAGCCGCGTTTTTCACCATTCTTCAATGGAGGTGCATCTCCGGGTACAACCTTCAGAGTTTGAACCGCAATGCAATTCACAGGACAAGCCCTGGCACATCCGTTACAGCCGTTGCATAATTCCATGTCAACAAAAATCCTATTGCGGGCATTCATTGGCATCTTATCGCCGCTTGCTTTTTCAAGTGGATGCTTGTTCGGATATTGCACTGTAACATTTTTTGCAAATAAATGCATAAAGGTGATTTTCATACCGACAAGTACGGTATAAACACCCAACCATATATTATTAAAGTACTTTTTCATTTTCAATTTGCCATTTCTAAATTTGACAATTTCTCACTAATCTATTTCAACATTACCCAAAGCCCTACTGCAAAGAAGCAGATAAAAGCTATTGGTGTCATTACTTTCCAGCTTACTCCCATCAATTGGTCAACCCTCAATCTCGGCAGTGTCCATCTCAGCCAAATCTGAACAAATACGAATACAAATGATTTGGATATAAACCAGAACACACCCCAGATCGGACCATTCATAAAATCACCGAAGGGAGAGTTCCAGCCCCCGAAGAAAAGAATTGACAGCAGTGCCGATACAACAAACATATTAGCATATTCGGCGAAGAAAAACATAGCGAATTTCATTCCGCTGTATTCTGTGTGATAACCGGCAACGATTTCCGATTCTCCTTCTGGTATATCGAATGGCGTTCTGTTAGTTTCCGCCAATGAAGCAACAAGGTAAAGTAAAAACATTCCAAGTGTGAACGGAATAACTAATAATTTCCAGATTGAACCGGGACCTCCAAATACATACCAGTTCCAGAACCAGCCCCCCTGGTTAGCATTTATTACCTGCAAGTTCATACTGCTTGCAAGTATAACTATACTCAAAATCACAATTGCTGCTGGTATTTCATAACTAATTATCTGGGCAACAGAACGCAATGCACCAAGAAGTGAATATTTGTTATTCGATGCCCATCCGCCCATTACAAGTCCTATTACTGCAAGAGAACCCATGGCGAAAATATAAAACAATCCTAAGTTAATTCCTGCAGGCACAAAATTCGAACTGAACGGAATAACTGCAAATCCTGCGTAAGCCGCTGTGAACATCAGGAAGGGAGCCATATTAAACAAAGGTTTGTTTGCCGCATCAGGAGTAATGTCTTCCTTCTGCAATAGCTTCACAACTTCAGCAACAGGTTGTATTATTCCCCATGGACCTGTCCTCATCGGACCCAGTCTCTCTTGTATAAAAGCTGATATTTTCAATTCACCAAGAATTGCAACCAATGCATAAACAATCAAAAATACGAGTGGCAATGTTACAACTAATATCAGTGCAATCAGTTCACTGCTCGAGAGTTTTGCCACCCAATCATAAAATGTAAGTATTTGATGTTCCATTTTTCCGTTCAATAAAAATTAAATATTACCTGTCAACTTCTCCTAAAACAATATCAACGCTTCCGAGTATCATGATTAAATCAGCGAACAAATATCCCTTAGATATTTCAGGAAGGACACTCAGATTTACAAAACTTGTTCCCCGCGATTTGATTCTTTCCGGTTTATCCGTTCCGTTGCTGACTATATAAAATCCAAGTTCACCTTTGGGATTCTCTGCTTTCGTATAAATTTCACCTTTCGGAGGTCTTACTTTTTTCGGTAGTTTCTCCCTAACGTCTCCGTCCATCGGCATTTGTTCAATTGCCTGTTCGATTATTCGGCAGCTTTGCTCCATCTCATGGAAACGGACTATGTTTCTGTCGAAGCAATCGCCGACAGTTCCCACTTCACCGCGACCTGTTACTACATCAAAATCAAACCTGTCATATATAGAATAAGGTGCGTCTTTTCTCAAATCAAAAGCTAAACCTGAACCACGCACTACCGGACCACTGCATCCAAAATTTACAGCCACATCGGCAGGAAGTATTCCCACATTTGCAACTCTTTCGATGAATATTTTATTATATAATAGCAGGTCAGCGATTTCCTTATTTGTTTCTCTTACTTGTTTAACTATTTTCAGAACGTCTTCTTTAAATTCCTTATGTACATCTGCCGCAAGTCCTCCAACCCAGAAATAATTGTAAAGCAATCTTCCGCCGGAAGCTTTTTCGAAAATCGAAAGAATGAATTCCCTGTCGCGGAATAAATATAGAAATGGAGTAAATGCACCTGCATCGAGACCAAAGGTGGCAACAGCAATCTGGTGATTGGCAATCCTGTTCAATTCTGCCATGATTACCCTTATGTATTCCACCTTTTCCGGCACTTCTATTTCCATCAGTTTTTCCATACCCATTACGTAGGGCCACTCATTGTTCATCGCAGATATGTAATCCATCCTGTCAATGTAAGGAATTACCTGCGGATATGTCATTTTCTCGCAATGTTTTTCGAAACACCTGTGCAGGTACCCGATATGAGGAATAACCTCTGTTACAATTTCTCCGTCAAGCTCGACTTCGAGTCGCAGCACACCATGTGTCGAAGGGTGCTGTGGACCAACATTCAGTCGCATCCTCTCGGAATCAATCTGACTATATTCAAACTCTACTTTCTTTGTTTCACTCACTATATTATACCTTAACTTTTTTATTTCTATTTTCTTCTTCTCTAATCATTTAAAATTTGATAATAAACATTCATTTAAAATTCAAAATTTAAAATATATAATTTTTTTTAATACGGCACTTTCATACCGTGATATTCATCCGGCTGAACATAATCTTTTCTCAATGGAAAACCTTCCCAGTCATAAGGACAACAGAAGATACTACAGGATTATCCTTAGACAAAGTTACTTTCAATACAAATGAATGTTTCAATTTTACTGAATAAAGATGATATACAACTCCGAGATTCTCTTTGTAATCCATACCGCCCAACAGTGAAAGGTAATCAAAATCGAGGTCGGGTGTATCTCTCAGATATAAGCATATATCGAACAATTTCTCTGGATTCACCTGAACAAAAGGGTCAAAAAAAGGTTCCTGCTTAAATTCGATTATTGCATCGCCGAATTCCGCTTTCAATTTCTCATATATTTCCTGAGCCAACATATTTCTTTTAAATTTTAAATTATAAATTTTGAATTAACTGTGTCAGGAGTTACTCCTGATACCTTTATTGTTATGTAGTGGTTGAAAATTTTCAACCCCTACATTTTATTTTCTATTATCAATTCTCTGTGTTCTTTGTGAATTTCTTTGTGCTCTTTGTGGTTAAAAAATTCTTATCAAACACAATATATAATCCCAAGGGGATAATCATTGTAGTTGAGATACATCTTCTATAGACATATAATCACTACATTATAAATATTTTTATTCAAAGTACAATTCTCTTTTTAATGGATTCTGAACAAATCCTTCGACTACGCTCAGGATGACATTGTTCAGAATGACATTTTAGCTATTAGTAATTATTAATTAGTAATTAGTAATTCTTTTTGTTCTTCTTCAGCAATCCTTTTCCTTTTATTGAAAATCGCCTGCTTATTTATCTTTTCCTGCAATCTCATCATACCCTCTTCCAATGCTTCAGGTCTTGGAGGACATCCCGGAACATAAACATCCACAGGAATAATCCGGTCAACACCCTTCAGCACATGATAACCGTGCTCCCAGTAAGGACCGCCGGAATTGGCACATGATCCCATAGAAATAACATACTTAGGTTCAGCCATCTGTTCGTATAGCTTCTTGATTCTTTCCGCCATTTTGAAAGTAACAGTTCCGGAAATGATAATGAAGTCTGCCTGGCGTGGCGAGGTACGTGGAATGCATCCGAATCGCATAAAATCGAAATGCGATGCATTCACTGCCATAAATTCGATTGCACAGCAAGCCAATCCAAACTGGAGGTACCAGTCCGATTTGCTTCTGCCCCAATTTAATATGTCTTCAACTTTTCCTAATATTATTCCGCCGCCGTAGTATGGATCGTCTAATTTATTCAATAAACCCATTAATTCACCGTAAAATTATTATTAACTCTTTTTCGTAACCACAAGGTCTTTCAGCGATGGTATGTATGGTCTCGGTTTTTCCCAGTTCAAATCGCCTTTTGCCCAAACATACGCCAGTCCCGCAAGTAAAATCACTACGAACACAACCATCTCAATAAATGCAAACCACAAAACCGTATCACCGATTCTGCTCATATCCCTGAATACGACTGCCCAGGGGAACAGGAAAACCACTTCCACATCAAACAACAAAAACACAAGAGCAATTACATAGAACCTGATATTGAACTTAATCCACGGATTGCCAATCGGCTCTTCGCCGCATTCGTAAGTTGATTGTTTAACGGGATTGGGATGGTGGGGTCTTATGATTGCCGCTGTGATTAAGCCGGCGGCTACGAAAACAACACCCAGTATAAAAAATAGTAATATTATTCCAAATTCACTTAACATAAACACCTTCTTATCAATCATCAAAGTCGGTAAATAAAACATGACAATAGCAATAAATTGTCATTAATAAACTACTAAATTAAAAAATCGTTCCAAGAAAAATAAATTATTTTGTATTAGGTTTATTTCGTTGAGAGTTATGAAAGCAGAATTTTGCTAAAAAATTGATACATAGAGATTTAGCTATACCTAAAAAAATAACATTGCAGGATTTTTTTCTCCCCATTCCCTTAAACCCTGTGTTGCTCTGTGAATAACTCTGTGCTACATAGAAAACTGATTGTTCTGATAAAACAGCTTAGCTCAGTTCCTTGAAAATCAGTTGCATCTGTGTTATCATGTGTCCTATTATTAAATTTGATAACCACCATTCAAAATTCAAAATTTTATTTAATAACAACCATCTTCCCATTTATTGCCTGCCCATCTAATTGCAATCAGCAAACAACCACCTGCTCCATTCTTCCTAATTGCCTCATCATTTTACCATGATTCCATATCGCATGTAAAAAGTTCTTTTGAGTATTATAACGGATATTAAATTCTCTTGCAGTTTCAGATGATATTTCCGATAATTTCCTGTAATGCACATGACAGATACCCGAAAAGAGATGGTGTTCCACCTGGTGGTCCAAACCACCTATCAACCATGAAAATACCCTGCTTTTAGGACCATAATTCGTAGTGGTTCCCATTTGATGGACAAACCAATTATTATCAATATGTTTTTCTGTATTGGGCATAGGAAATTCTGTAGTAGGCATAATATGAGCCGTTTGGAAAATCGTACTGAGAGTTAATCCTGAGGTCAAATGCATTGCAATAAATCCGGCAATAACCAGCCATGGAGAAACAGGAATCAAAACTATCGGCAGTACAAGTATATAACCATAATATACTAATTTCCATAAAATTATCTGAAAAATGTCTTTCACAAGTTGATTTTTACTATTAATCAGCCCCATTTTCCTGAATTTTATTACCTGGATAAAATTTCTTGAAGTCACCCAGTTTAATGTTGTTATACAATATATAAACCAAACATAGATGTGTTGAAAACGATGGAACCAGTATCTCTTCTGATAAGGCGAAAAACGCAGGATAAATGGAGGGAGGATATCCTCATCTGAACCATCAATATTAGTAAATATATGATGAAGGACATTGTGCTGGATTTTCCATACAGAAGAATTAGCACCAATCAGGTTCATAGTATAGCTCAGGTACTTATTGATTTTCCCGATTCTTGAATAAGCTCCGTGGTTGGCATCGTGCATGACTCCCATTCCTATGCCGCTTTTACCGAAACCCATAATAATCCACATAGGAATAATAAACCATGGATTAGTGATGAATCCTGTTAACATAAGCAAAAAAGGAGTGAGATATAATGAGAACATAAAAATTGTTTTAATTATCATATTCGCATTGCAATACATACCTTTATTATTCGATTTGAAATATTCATTCACTCTGCTTCTGAGTGTGCGGATAAAATCGGTATCCTTGTTATTTGAGAATTTATATTTATAGGTTTCCATTATAATTCACAATGTTGGTAAAAAAAATAATTACGAATAATAGAAACCCAAATTTGAAAACTCTTAATTTACAAATGAATTGTTTCTGTCATTTGTAAAGATTTGGACGTTTATTAAAGAAAAGTATTTATATGTATTGACTGCCAATACAATTCATGGCTGGTTTCTTTAGCAGATTACCTGATAAAATGTTTATTAACTATTTCTCACTTATTAATAATCATTTTCTTAATTTCAACCGATTCATTAGTGGTTATGCGACTTAAGTAAACTCCGCTTGGTGCTTCGGTTCCCGCATCAGTCCTGCCATCCCAGGTTGCTGTATGTTTTCCAGCCTCAATCACACCCGAAAACAAATCCCTCACCAATTGTCCTTGTGTATCGTATATTTTAATTGTAATATTCCCTGTTTTCGGCAAAGTATATTCAATGTTTGTTGTGTACTGAAACGGATTTGGATAATTCTGAGTTATTATTTTTTCTTTTAGAGGTTGTTGTGGTTCATCCTCAACATCAAGTATCACACCCCCTTCACGAAAGACAACAAGACCACCACCCAAGGTCCCTATCCATTTATTATCGCTTTCGTCTATAGCTATTGACCAAATCCAGTTAGAAAGCAAGCCGGAATTTTTTGTGTTGAAAGTAGTCCAATTAACATCATCAAATTTAGCCAATCCGCCAGAAGTCCCAATCCATTTATTGCCTTTACTGTCTATTGTTATTGACTCAACAAGTCCAACAGGTAATCCTGAATTAAGTTTATTGTAAGTAGTCCAGTTAGTTCCGTCGAATTTAGCAATACCACTTTCCCAAGTCCCTATCCATATATTACTACTATCATCTATTGCTATTGTCAAGACATCATTACCTGGCAAACCTGAATTTAATTTGTTGTAAGTAGTCCAGTTAGTCCCATCAAATTTTGTTAATCCACCTCCAGTTCCAATCCACTTATTGCCAGCTCTGTCTATTGTTATTGACCATACATCGTCAAAGGGTAAGTCGGAATTTGATCTGTTGTAAGTAGTCCAGTTAGTCCCATTAAATTTTGTTAATCCACCTCTAGTCCCAATCCATTTATTGCCGGAAAGGTCTATTGCCATTGACAAAACAAGGCTATCCGGTAAGCCGGAATTTGATTTGTTGTAAGTAGTCCAGTTTGTCTCGTCAAATTTTGCTAATCCATCTCCAGTCCCAATCCACATAAACCCGGTTTCTTCAATTACAATTGACCGGATACTGTTATTTGGTAAACCGGAGTTTGATTTGTTGTAAGTAGTCCAGCTAATCCCGTCAAATTTTGCCAAACCGCCAAAAGTCCCAATCCACTTTTTCCCGGATTCGTCTATTGCTATTGGCTGGACATTGTTATTAGGCAAACCGGAATTTGATATGCTGTTAGTAGTCCAGTTAGTCCCGTCAAATTTTGCTAAGTCGCCTGAAGTCCCAATCCACATATTACCAGTTTCGTCTATTACTATTGACTGGACAATGTTATTAGATAAGCCCGAATTTGATTTGTTGTAAGTAGTCCAGTTAGTCCCGTCAAATTTTGCTAAGCCGCTAGAAGTCCCAATCCATGTATTGCCTTTTAGGTCTGTTGTTATTGACCAAATATAGTTACCAAGCAAGCCTGAATTTGTAGTATTGTAAATAGTCCAGTTAGTCCCATCAAATTTTGCTAATCCACCTCCATAAGTCCCAATCCACGTATTGTCTGTTCCACCTATTGCTATTGAGCGGACATCGTTATCAGGCAAGCTCGAATTTGATTTGTTGTAAGTAGTCCAGTTAGTCTCGTCAAATTTTGCTAATCCATCTCCCCAAGTCCCAATCCATGTATTGTTAGTTCCATCTATTGCTATTGATCGTACATAGTTACCAGGCAAGCCCGAATTTGATTTGTTATAAGTTGTCCAGTTAGTCCCGTCAAATTTTGCAATACCACTGTCCCAAGTCCCAATCCACTTATTACCGCTTCCATCTATTGCTATTGTATGGACATTGTTATCAGGCAAGTCTGAATTTGAACTATTATAGTAAATTTTAGTTCCTGATATTTTATCTAGTTTTACAATAAACACAGTAGTTCCAACCCAGATGTAATCACCTTCTTCAGCTAAGGCTGTTATATTATCTCCATCAGTATAATTCACCCACTCTGGATTTTGCGATTTGACATTCGATATGATTACAAAAAAAGCAAGAAATGCACTCAACAACACATGCTTCATAGCTTCACCCTTTGAATGACAATAAATTTTTCGTAATAATTTATATTATTTAATTTCTTGCAACTTTATATAATATAATGACACATAAGATAGGAAAAAGTCTCAGAAATAATTAACAATTAGACTGTAGACTGTAAATTTTTTTAGTAATCTGTGAAATCCATTAATCCGTTTAATCTGTGGTTCAGAATTTTTTGACACATCATAATCGAAAAGGCCTCAGAAATAATTAACAATTCACAATTCATAATTAATAATTTCAAAAATTTTTAACCGAAATTATTCATTGTTCATTATTCACTATTCATTATAAAAAATTACAAATGAAAAAGTAAATTGTATTGTGAATATTTATACTCCCACCAGTTCCTTCACTTTAGCTATCAGTAAATCCCTGTCAATCGGTTTTTCGAAATATGCAAGTGGTGGTTTCACTTGTTTGCGTGTTGAAATGAATTTCTTGAATTCAGATGTGATCCCTGTTATTATTATTACAGGTATATTTTCAGTTAATGAGTCTTCCTGCAATTCCTTGAATGCTCTTACTCCCGATTCTTCGGGCATAGTAATGTCCAATGTAATCAGGTCAGGTTTTTCATTCCTGGCTTTGTCGAAACATTCTTTGCCATTGTTGGCAGTCATTACATCAAATCCGTTATCTGAAAATAATGTGGTTAAATATGTCAGTACATCAGGTTCATCATCAACAACTAAAATTTTTTTTGCCATTGTTTGTTCTCCGATAATTATTTTTATTTTGATTCACTTTTAGATACAGCCGGAATGATTATTCTGAACACGGAACCTTTGCCTTCATTGCTGTCAAATTCAATTCTACCACTATGTTCACTGACAATTTTCCTGATTGTCAGCAAGCCCAATCCAGGACCTTGTCCTCCCTTTGTCGTAAAAAAAGTTGAGAATAATTTAGCTTTCACTTCTTTATTCATACCAATACCATTATCCGATATTTCGAAAGTGATTTCTTTTTCATCTCCCTTAACCCTTACATTCACTTTCCCGTCATTTCTGCCGCTTAACATAACAGCATCGATAGCATTCGAAATAAGATTACTTAAACAAATTTCTATCCCATCAGGGTCAAGCATGATTTTATTAATATAAGGCAATGTATCAAAAACAATCCTGATACCGTATTTGTCTGCAATCGGTTTTTGATATTCGCAAATCTTTTCCGTTAATTCCACGGGATTTACGGGTTTCAACTCTATTTTTTTTCCTTTTGTGTAATCAACAAAACTTTTAACAAGGTTAGTAGTCCTTTTCAGATTTTTATTCAACACCCCCCAGCCCTGGTTAAGCCTTTTTGAATCGTTATTTTTTATTCCCGAATCGAGGAGGTACATTCCTCCTTCAAGGCTCATCAGTAGATTTTTGACCGAATGAGAAATTCCTGCTAATGTTTCTGAAATCACATCATCCCTTTTGGATTCAAACATTATTTCTTCGGTTTTCTTCTGGTTTCTCAGGTCGGTAATAAATGCAATTTTATTTGTTTTCTTATCCTTATATTTTATTTCAAAAGCTTTAAACCTGACTAAGATTTCTTCTCCACTGTGATTCCGTATAGTTGTCGATGGCAAATCGGAAATCATTCCATCTTCTTTTGCCTGTATAAAAAACTCTTCAGGAAACATATTTTTCAAAGTATTATAATTCGGTTTTTTCTTTCCTTTCCAATTAAGAAGTAATTGTGCGGGTTTGTTCATAAATATAACTTTATTCTTTTGGTCAAGGATTAAAACTCCATCAGAAGTATGCTGCAAAAGTGAATGGAAGAATTCCTGGTCGCGTTCCAATTGAGTTTCCAGCTCATAAATCTCAGTTATATCAATCGCCATTTGCAACACAAGTGAAATACCGTCTTTCGACCTTGTCAGAGGCGTAGTTGTTACGACATAATGTGTTTCTTCCCCGTCCAGGGACAAACCGACTTCGGCTGACGAGTGTTCCATTCCATCTTCAAATGTTTCTAATGCATTACATATATTACATGGTGCTTTCTTTTTCTTATATACTTCATAGCAATGCTTTCCTTCTATACTTCCGAAAGTATCCCGGAACTTCTGATTAGCCCTTACAATTCTAAAATCGCGGTCTATCACCGTAATGTAGCAGGCAGCCTTCTCGAAAAGCAGGCTGTACTCTTTTTGCATCAGCTCTGAATATATTATGTCGGTTGACATCATGAGCTGGTATGGAATATTTCCTTTTTTATCGCGTATGGGAGAATAATGATTTACATATTGACAGCTTCTGCCGTGCTTGTCGTAACCTGTTTCATTAGATACCAGTATTTTCCCTGAAACAAAGGATTCGTCGGATTGGCAATTGCGGCATTTTTCATCAGTTTTTTTATAAACCTGGTAGCAGTACTTTCCTTCCCAATTACCGAAATAGTTTTTAAAACTTTCATTAGCAAAAACTATCTGATGATTTTTGTCAATTACAGCAACGTTGAAAGGGACATTCTCTATAAAGTCCGTAGAAAGAATTCCCGATAATTCTTCAGGAGTAATATTGACAGTTTTATCTGCCATAAAAAGCAATTAAATAATATTCACAATTAAATTAATATATTTAAATATTAAAATATAACTTCAAAGTTATACTTTATTTACATCATTTCAAAATCAATAAATCCTTCTTTCACATCAACCATCGCATTTACAATCAACTCAACCAAACCGGAATAATAAAGTCCTGATTTGGCTTTAGCTCCATAAAAATCAAATAAATCGCGGAAGGCTCCTTTGCAATTTGAGCATGGAGCACACACATATTTTGGTGTTTCAGGACCGGGATTTTCATCTGAAAATGCGTTTAATACCTGCTCAAATTTCATACGGCTTGCCACCTGAATTCTCCAGTCGCTGAAATTATATCTGCTCATGACTGCAAATCCGCTTCCTCCGCCACAGCAGTAGTTTCTGTTGCCATGAGGCTCCATTTCGCGGAATTTCGGTGCAAGGTACCTTAACACTTTTCTTTGTGGTTCTATTACACCCATAGACCTTGCGAGGTTGCATGGGTCATGCAATGTAACTGGGAACCAGTTTCTTTCGGGCTCAAATTTTAATTTTCCGCTGAATACAATATCGTTCATTATTGTCATAGCAGTTTCCCTTGGTACCGCTCCTGCAAATATACGGTCTGCAATCACACCCATTGCCTTGCTTTCATGACCACATTCACCCATTACGATTTTCTTTACTTTAAGTTTTTTGGCAATATCGAGATGCTTCATTGCAATTCTTGCTAACTGGACATCATCATAAAACAATCCGTAGTTGACACCATCATATCCAACCAAATCACTTGACATCGTCCATTTAATCCCGGCTGCATCCAGAATTAAGGCAAAGGCTCCGGGATTTTCGGGCCAGGATAATATTTCACCCGAATTATGTATCAATAATACATCAGCTCCTTCTACATCCCATTTAGTTTCAACTTTAATGCCGGTTCTTTCACTCATATCCTCATCAATAAATTCAATATTATCTTTCACTACAAGTGAATTCATACCTGTACTGGAACCGACTTCGAGCTGCTGAACAGTGCCTTTCTCATGAAGTTCCTTTGGCGATAATCCCATTTCCATGCTGAACATTTTTCTAAGTTCATGAGTTATTAATCCATTGTCAACTCCGATAGGGCAGCTTTGGGCACATCGTCTGCACAGTGTGCATCTGTAACTGAGTTCAAATAGTCTTGCTATCAATTTCCAGTTCAGTTCGATTCCGCCATTCTGGAAAGTATTATATAATTTGCTACCTTTTTTTACATACTTAAAATATAGTTTTCTCAATATCTCAGCCCTGTAGGTAGGTCTGTATATTTCATTTTCTCCGCTTCCTATGAAAATCGGACAATCCTGGCTGCATGTCTGGCAGCGGGCGCAGTATTCCATCGAAAGAGTCAATGGCTGAAGAAATGCCCAGTTATTTTCTTTGCTGAATAGTTTGTTTAAACCCGAAATAAAAGATTCAATCAGCCTTTTCTCTTCTTCTTCCGATTCAGGTTTTTTCAGTCCGACAGCCATCACACCATCGAGGGACGCTTCGAATTTTGCTCTTATTTCACGAGATAGAGTCTTGAATCCCGGCTGTTCTTCCAATTTATCATAAGGAGGAGGCAGAGGATATAATTCTTCTAATTTGATTTCCGCCAACTGCTCTACAGGTGAGCTAATATCTTTGATTTTAACATTTTTCATTTTTTCACCTCTTTCGAAGGTGCTGCACTTGCTATAGCAATCCAGTTCCTGTTGCCGTCGGCTCCAATATGAGGCGCAGCCCAGGTTACTTTTTGATTCAACTGTTCACCAACTCTTTCTGCTATCTTACTGCCTGGAGCGTTTGGAGTGTCCTCCCATCTCACACTGTGGTACGTAAAGTATTTAGCAAAGAAATGTGTCATGTGTGTGAAGGGCAGATAAATAATAAAAATTAACGAAATTATTACATGTGCGTACCCGATTTTTGGAATTTGAACAGGCAGATTAATTGCAATTTCTTTTGAGAAAGTTATCAATCCGAGGTAGTATCCCATCAGATTTGTTACCATGCCGGAATCAGCAATTCTCCACAACAGTGCTGTGAGATAAATTGTGCCGATTAATATAATATTAAAGTAATGACTTGCTGTGCTGTAAAGTACAAGTTTTCTATTCACTATTCTTGTAAATAATAACCTTATTGCTCCCAATATTCCAAGTATAGATGCAATCCAGATTATTGCATCTATTACAATTCTGAATATTGACCAGAATGTTGCCCAGTTGGAGCTTGCACCGAAAACAAATGGTGATATGCCCGTTATTTGAAATAAAGTACCGACAATAAGCAATGCGATATTCCCAATAAATAAATACAAAGCAAAATGGAATGGAAATGAACCTAACCACAATTCTTTATTATGCTCCCAGACTCCTTTAAGCAATAAAATTTCGGGAACCATTACTTTTAATTCACCAAGATGGTCTTTTTCTCTTTTTTTAGTCCACCAGTCAACTTCCTCGAGGATGGAGCCGCCATAGCTTGCCCGTCCTTTTTCATGTGGAACGGGGTATAGTTCCCATCTCAGGTGAACGGGGGAAGAAGCAATTTTCACAAACTTGTATATCACAACTGCAAGGAAAATCAGGACAGATAAATACGTAAAAATGAATAGCAAATACATTAATATCTCCGGTTCAAAATTATTATATCAGATATTTTCAATTAACAAGAATCCAATGAATAGCCACCACTTTTAAGTGTGGAAATGTTATTTACACAATATTGGATTTATCCACTTAAATCAATGACTAAAGCCATAATCAGATTAATAACTTTCCCACTATCTAATGATAGCGGCTATTCACAATCAATGCAAAAGTTTTAATTCAATTATTATACACAGCCTGTCGGCTTAGCCAATCCGGCTACTTTACAGGCACCTTTTGCAGGACCTGAAGGGAACAACTCGTATATCCTTTTCAATGGATAACCTGTTTCCTTGCAAAGCTTGCGAATCATCGGAGCAATACCGTATTGCTTGAAATAATCCCTCAAATAATTGATAACCTTCCAATGGTCTTCTGTAATATCCAATACGTCTTCGGTGCTGGCAAGTGCTTTCGCAACTTCTTCATTCCAATCCTCGGGATTCTCTATGAATCCGTCTTCATCAACATTAATCTTTACTGTTCCATATTCAAAAATGGGCATCTGAACCTCCCAAGCTATTTTATTATGTTAATACAAATATTTGATTATGCTTTTTTTTAAAACATTAACAATTTATTATAAAAAATCACTTTTCCTGTTTCCGGATCTCTCGGTGCAATCTGCCCGTTCATCGGATTTCTCATTTCTATATACCCGCAGGGACATGATTCAGCACATTTATTACATCCTTTACATACATCCAATTTAAAAGTATATGGCTGAAACTTAGTTACCGGCTTGTGGATTGCCTGGTCCTGGCATAAACTCCAGCAGGTACCGCAATCGAAACAATGACCGCAGCTCATGCATCTCTTCGCTTCATCAATTACCTGCTCCTCCGTGTAAGTTAAGCTTATCTCCTTTTCAAGTTCTTTCAGTCTTTCTTCAATTCCCAGTTTCAGGTTTTCATTTCTGAATTTCTCGGCATAATATGTCAGTACCATTTTGTCTTTAGTTACGACTTGCATTTCTTCTTCAACCGGTGCTTCAATGCCTCTGAACTGGCTATGTATTGTTTCTGCCGCTTTCCTTCCCTGGTATATTGCTATTGTTACTAATCCCAGGTCGAGATTATCTCCGCCTGCATAAACATTTTCTTCTTTCGTTTTGAATTTCTCATCAACCTTAATCCAGTCCTTGCCTTCATGCAGTTTGTCCAAACCTTTGAACTCGGGTTCCTGGCTGATTGCTGAAATAATTGTTGTGCATTCGAATGTTGTTTCAGAATCTGGGATTGGAACAGGTCTGCGTCTTCCGGATGAATCCGGCTCACCGAGTTCCATCTTTTGGCACTTCATTGCAACTACCTTGTCGCCATCTTTTATTAATTCAAGCGGAGCTTCGAGAAATTCAAATTTCACATCTTCTTCCTCTGCACCGACAATTTCTTCTTCGATTGCAGGCATTTCTGCCCTGGTTCTGCGGTAAACAATCCATACTTCCGCTCCCAGGCGGCGCGATACTCTCGCCGCATCTATTGCTGTGTCTCCGCCACCGACTACCAGCACTTTATTGCCGACATCAACATTTTGTCCTGAATTGATTTTATTCAAAAATTCAGTTCCGGTGAAAACATTCGGTGCTTCCTCGTTAGGTAAGCCGAGCAATTTGCCTTTGTGGGCGCCTATTCCTACGAATATTGCATTATAATCACTTTGCAATTGTTCATATGATATGTCTTTACCAATGATTGTATTCGTTTTTATTTCGACACCAAGTTTCTCTATTCTTCCTATTTCTTTATCGAGAACTGCGGCAGGCAATCTGTAATCGGGAATACCATACCTCAGCATACCCCCTGCTTTGCTGAATGCTTCGAACACTGTCGGTTTGTATCCCCTTCTTGCAAGCTGGTAAGCACAGGACAGCCCTGCAGGTCCCGCACCGATTATAGCAATCTTCTCATTGTACTTTTCTTCTGTCAGCATCTCAAACGGAAGGTCATGCTCCAGCGCATAATCACCGATGAATCTTTCGACATTATTTATACCGGCAGGTCCTTCCTTGTATTGCCTGTTGCACTCACCTTCGCATGGATGAGGACAAACCCTTCCGCAGACTGCCGGAAAGGGATTCCTGTCTGCTATGATTCTGAATGACTTTCGGAATGATTCATCGTAAGTTCTGCCTGCGTCTTCAGTCTGTGCTATTGTTGTGAGTATTTCCCTGATTTTCGTTCCATTGGGGCACCCATGCATGCAGGGAGCAAGTTTTTCCAGGTATTCCGGTCTCAGGGGTGAAGTCTCTACCGATGAACCGCCTGAATGGCTCCTGCCTCCTAATGGTTTCTTCTGTTTAACTAATAAAGCCACTTGTTTTTCCGATTTATATATTACACATTAATATTATTCAATCATATACCGCCATAAGGGTACATTCCTTTTTTGATTTTTTCTATTTCCGACAAAAGCATATCGTGTTTCTTCTCGTCTGTCAACAGGTAATCAAGCAGGTAACGGGCAAGATTGGAAGTGGTCTCATCCATAGCTTCTTTTGCCTTTTCGATTGTCTGCTTTTCTAATTCATCGTGATGCTCGAGCATATTCCACATAGTAAGAAGTTCGTCGGGAGCTATTGTAACCGGCTGTTTCTCGTAATGGTCTATGATTAACTGCTGGACACGTTTGTGCATAGCCGAATCCTGCCGGATTATTTCCATAACAAGGTGAATCAGCGGATTCTTAGTCTGCTTGATAATCTCGGTAGAGTTTCTCACCGACTCATCCTCGATTGCCTGCCAGTTCTTCAGTATTTTCACAAGCTTCGCTATTTGCTGCTTCTGTGTTGCCATAAATCTTTGCCAATTACTTCAATTCAACTATGTAAGTTCGTAATTTTTTAAATAAATCGCCAACAAAAAATAAAGAACGAAAAATGTTCCTCCAATCCATTCATTACATAACTAATTGTAAATTACGCTTTTGATGAGATTGATACCACTGAAATCATTTGTTTGTAATTGCACTGTTGCAGTGTTATTATTATTAACAAAATAATTCTTTTCAGTACCATTAATTTCTTTTACATTGAATTAAATAAGATAAAAACTGTAATATTTCTTTGAACGAAACAAAAAATTTGATAAATTTGGCATGTTGTTCGTTAAAATTGTTTATCATTCATTCCCCGGGTTGTCATTATGAAAAACTTGTTTGTTAATGCTGTTTTTGCAATGTTGTTTTTGTCCTACGGTTTATTTTCGCAAACCGGAATCACTCAAAAAACTGAAAATCATGATTTAATCCCTGTCGGATATGCTGAACCATACTTTCCGCCTGTTCTGAATCATGGCATTGGTTCAGAAAAAGGTAAATATAATGGAGTACTTGCCGAAACCGAATGGATTTTGCTCGATTCCATTTCTGTGGAATCCATCATTCCTCCATCAGGAAACATGGGAGTTATTCTCAATACAGGCAAGAGAACCCTTGAATTGATATACCCTCACATCCTGACACCCGAAGCTCAGAATGCCGTTCTGAAATCTCCTAAGTGGCTGCGTCAGCAGTTAGAATATACTTTTTCAAAACTTGCACCGGAAAAACAGAATATTTTTGCAGGAATTATCAATCTTGCATTTGACCCATACATTGATGAAATTGCATTCACAATTGCATACACTTCACCGGAGTTTCTTGCATCCGATTTCTGCTCGCCGGAACTTTATGAAGAAAATGCACTGTTGGTCTATTCCCATGACACTGACCTTGCCTATGTAGATATTATAGATTACGGAAATTCAACTAATGATGAAAATTATTATTCAACCGTCAAATACTGGAAGATAGACAAAGATTCGAACCGTGTCCAGGTGGAAGTGCCTAAGGAAATTTACTATATGTATATTGTCCATCCGAAAATTACAGACGAGTTCGAAGGGTATGTCAATCCCTCAATTTATGAAGACGGCGCACATTATTCCAATCTCGATGTACCTCCCAATGGTGTATTCTGGAGGGATTACCTGTACAATGACACTGAAGGTGAATACCCCATTCTCAAAGATGAGATGAAAGCATGCAACGTATTGTGGGACGAAAAAAATGCCGAACCCTCTGCTGTGCGAATAGTAACCAAATGGATTAATGATGTAATGGAATTCAACTCCGGTACCGAACGTCCGCATCAACCGGTCAGGATTTATGCACTTCATTTGGGCAGGTGTGGTGAGCATGAGGACATCACAGCCGCAGCGGCACGTTCCTGTTTAATACCCACCAGAGGCATTGAGGCAATATCATCGGACCACGTATGGAATGAATTCTGGGACGAACAATGGTGGCAATGGGAACCTGTCAATAATTCTCACAAGGACAATTTTTGTTACGAAAAAGGCTGGGGAAAGAAATTCGGCTCGATATTGGCTCACAGAAGCGACGGTGCCATCGAATCTGTGGCAAAAGATTATTCGGAAAAATACTGCACAATGAATATTTATGCACGCGACAGCCATGACAGACCAATTGACGGTGCTATAATAATTGTCAGGCAAAAGGGCAATTTAGACCAAACAAGATATTTCCTTGATACGTATGTTTCTACTGACAAGGATGGTAAAGCTACTATTTTCGTGGGTGGAGGACTTAAATATTATGGGAAATTAATATCTCCGCTTGGTAATTTCCCTTCCAAAGATGATGAAATAATAATCCTGAACGAAAATCCTGTTACAGGGCAGGAATATTCTTATGTATTACGTCCTTCGAGTTTCCGTCCGGTAAAATATCCCTCTTCGATTCAATATCCCGAAGTGCCTGACGATGAGTATTTGCTTAGGATAAATTTTTCCAATCCGGTACAAAATATAAAGTGGCGGACTCTCTTCAATGATTTCAGCGATGGTTATACAAGTTATGAAAAACCAGGTGCCGATGTCAACTTTTATATTGCAGATGAAAATAATTTCAATGAATTTAAAAATAATAGAGACCATACGGTTATAGAAGCAAAATATAATGCTTCGAATCTTAACTCTGAATATAAATTTCGCCGCTGGTGGCAATACTACGCATGGCTCAGTAATAACAAAAGCTTCAATAACGGAGTTCAGGTACAGGCTTCATTTTCATTATATGTAAATAAAATAGTCGGTGTTGATGAGAACTCAATCAAGGATACAAGACAAATAATTTGCTATCCTAATCCGATGAGTAATTCAACAACATTCAAATTCATTGTTCCTGAATATTCGAATATCAAATTGAAAATTTCTGATATACATGGCAGAATTGTTAAAAGATTAATGAACGAATCATTAGAACCGGGAACTCATTCAATTGAATGGGATGGAAAAGATGAACTGGGAAATGAATTGATTAACGGAATGTATTTTATCAACTCGATGTGAATGGCAGGAAAGAAGTTGGGAAGGTAATGGTAGTGAGGTGACAATTAATTAAAATAAACTTATATCTAATTTTGAGATGCATTGCAATGCGTCTCTGAAATTAACGAAAACAATACTCAAATTTAAATTTCTTAACATTTAAATACTCTGTAAATTTATATCCTATCAATAAATAACATTATTGTACAAATATATAATAATATTTTCCACACTCAAACGACAAACGATTTTAGGGTTAGTTAAACAATAATCATATAATAATTAATATATTATTTAGTGGTTATTAAATATTGACAATAAACTATTTCATCACTTATCATGGAGGGTGCTATGTATAAAAAAATACTGATTCTTATCCTTTTTGTCTTATCATCATTTTCTGTCTTTTCACAGGATAGTGCCTGGGCAGACATGAAACTTCCGGCAAATTTAAGTTCGGATATCACATCTTTCTCTAAATCCGGTGACGATTGCTATCTCGGCACAAACGGGCAGGGAATTTTTTTTAGCAATGACGGAGGCAATACATGGATTAATAATTCACTTGCATCAATGAACTCGGATTTATTGACCGGTATTCTGATTGGTTTAAACCAACCAACTTATGTAATCGGAAAAAATTCTATCTATTTAACAAATGACAAAGGCTCAAGCTGGGATGAATTATCAACATTCCCGAAGGAAGACGGTTCCATACAGTGTGCGGCTATCAGTCCGACAGGCAAGCTTGCAATCGGCACACCTCTATCATTGTGGTACTATTCGGAAAACGTTGATGGATGGTTCTGGAGTAAACTGAATATACAGTACGGACCCATGGACATCAGAGCATTAGGATTCAACTTAAACGAGCAGGTATTTTTATCTTGCATACACAATCAGCTTCCTAAAATTTATTGGATTGATCCTAACGGGCAAATGGCATTCCTTGAAATAATAAATAACATCAGGGAATCTCCGCTTGCGAGCTTTTTTGATAGGGATGCAAACGGGGTAATGTTTACAGGTGTTGGGAAATCAATTTATCAATTAGATTATGCAAAAAATGTTTGGAATCTATTTACGGAAAGTCCGCAAAAAAATGTCAGGAGAATTAAATTTTCGATTACAGGAAATCTTTTATCATTTGATGACATGAATCTGAGGATTTTCAATCCAAAGGACAATGAATGGCTTCCTGACAATCCTTTGTTAAATTTCGATGACCTGATAATTGATGCATCAATAGATAATAATGATGCAATCTGGCGTATTCACAAAAGAAAAATCATTTACAGCGATGTGCCTGTTGATAAAATCATCAGTTTCATTTTCAGTAAATACATTATCGTCAAAGATGCACAGGGGTCGCCAATGAGACATAAAACTTTTGTGCTTTACAAAGCAACTTGCGATAATAATCAGTCCGGATTGGGGACAATAACTACAAATAATAATGGTGGATTTTATCTTAGTTACAGTTATTACAGTCTACATACGGGTGACCAAATCAAGCTCGAGAAGCTAGTTTACACTGAATATGCAGTGAAAACCGGACGTTCTGCAATGGGAAATAAAATGTATGATGTTTATCTTAATAATATGAAATATGACGGTGTCGGCAATCCTCATTACTATGCTTTGACCGATGACAATTCACAGACAATTTTTATGGACCATACATGCATACACCGTTTTCTTATTTTCTCTGTCGAATGGGAAGCAAAGCGTGCATATATGGATACCATAGCATCGTGGAGTAAACTCATGTCAAACTTTTTATGGGATGTGACAGACGGACAGCTATTTGTAGAAAGAGTTGACATCTACGATAATTACCAGAAATGGATGCAGGCTGATATGAGGTTTTATGCTAACAACCAGGTTTGGCCCAATGCTGCAATCAATGGTGTTTACAGTGTTGACAGCAGGGGTGACCAGGTCAGAATGCCGCGGAGATGGATGGGTAATGGTGATGCCACAAGGAACTGGACAGTCAGAAACGACTGGTTCACTTATGATGACCGGGGTTTACAATTGTTTATGAGTTCAACTATGGCTCACGAGCTTGGGCATTACATGTTCAGCTTCTATGATGAATATGTGTGGGTGGACACTAATAAGCAAAAGCTGATGCCTGCAGATTATAATCTCGGATTCATGCAGTACCAGTATCAGAATGCTCCTGACTGGTCATCGGAAATGTCAGACCCGGACAGGTATTCCAATCCAAATTACCGTTACACTGCACAATGGGCTTATAACGGAAGCGATTGCTGGACTCAATTCAGGACCAAATACCAGGGATATTATGCCGACCTGGACGGAGGAGATGACATTTGGGTTCCAATCGTATTTCCGAAAGACAGGACTTTGTCCGGAGGTTTGGGATTTTTGAGAGGTCCCGCAGATTATTTGTTTAGCCAAACTCAATGCAGTGTTTATCCAAATACTGAAGCAAATGTATATGACCAGTTTTTCAGTGCCGGCGATTTCAAGTTCACGGTTGTAGATGAACATGGTAATCCAATGGCTAAGGCAGATATTTATGATTACGTGCCATTTTTCACTTCATTTTTATTGAAGACGAACCAGGGGCAATCGGCTGATGACGGGAAAATGACAGTAGTAGGAGCAAATGTTAATGATATGATTTGGATATCTGCTAGAAGGGAATTAAACTTAGGCTGGCCCATCGGTACTATCCCATGGTTTTATTTCTATGCAGTTAACGTAAGTGCTGTGACAGGAGTAAAGGACAATGATGACCAGACACAGGAAGAGCTTGTTATTAAGCTGTTCCCTGTCAAGGGAGAGCACCGAATAGTAAACTCAATGAAGTATGATTTTTCGGGTAAAATTAGTCTCGATTTTTTTACCAACAAAATATTTAATTCAACACCGACAGCGGATATCTTTTTACTCGATAGTTCCGTAAAAAAATATAACTTCACATACAATGGCAATAAATCGGTTTACAATCTCGAAGTTAGTGAAGCTATACCCGACCAGGGAACCATAATTTTCAATACAACAGATTCTGTGAATGCTCCATTTTCAATTTTATTCAATTACCAGATTTCAGACATGGGGAAAAATATATTCGCACCAGGAGGTTCTGCCGAATTAACACTTGACACAAAAAATACTGAGATAGAAAGAGTCTCAGTACTCTCAAGCAATTTCTTCCCGCTGAAAAACGGTGTTTCGTCGGTTGCAAAACAAGCAGGTGAAGTTGTATCGTTCTCATCGGCTCCATCTGAATTATCGCCGGGAACTACGAATATTTTGAATATCAGGTATTCGAAAACCGAACTGACTACCGACGACGAATTTTCACTCAGCATTTTCAAATGGGATGAAAATAATTTGATTTGGAATAAGCTCGGAAGTACAGTTGATACGGCAACAGCGATTGTATCAGCTCAAATTAATTCCTTAGGGACTTATGCGGCGTTCACTACGAATACTCCTGTGGGTGTTAACGACGATGAATATGATTCATTTTCACTTGGTGCATATCCTAATCCATTTTCAAACTCTTCAAAGGTTGATTTCTTTTTGACACAACCCGGATTTGTAAGTTTGAAATTGTTTAATGCTCTCGGCAAAGAAGTCATGACATTAGCAAACTCTTATCTGAATTATGGTAAGCAGGCATTTACTGTTGACGGCACTCAGTTGCCGGGTGGCGTGTATTACCTGACTCTCAAAGCAAACAATCATACAGTAACAAAGGAGATTGTATTGATTAAATAATCAATTAATAGATACTTTCACATACTGCGTCAGGCTTAAGTGCTTGACGCAGTTTTTTTTTATTGTCTGAACTGTGATTTAGCTGATTAATCGGATTTCACAGATTTGAATTTTGGTTGTATGAAGCCAAAAAGGTGCAGATTTGTGCATCCGGAGCAGTTTTGACATCATTTTCATTTTTTGAATTTTAAATTCAACCTCACCGGAAAAGAAATTCTGAATTATGAATTCTGAATGCTGAATTGTGGTTATATTTAATTAATAATCCCTCTTGGTCTCCTTTTAATAAAGGGAGAAATTCCGTGAAACCCGGTAACGACTGGATTCAGCCCGACATTGTTTTGCAAAGAACGAGCGGGACAAAGTATAACCTCACCCTAAATCCCTCTCCGAAGGCGAGGGACTTTCCAAAACGGTATTCAAAGATATGGATCTGGGTGTGATATGTCAAGAAAACGGTTTTAAAATGGTTTTAAAATGGTTTTTAAAATATAGGCTGTAGACTGTAGGCTGTAGGGGGGAGAAGCAAATTTTAACACAAAGAAGCACAAAGTGAAGACACGAAGGACGTAAGTTGTCTGAACCTGGATTAAACTGATTAATCGGATTTCGTTGATTTTTTTTATGAAGAAAGGCAAGTTTTAACACAAAGGACACGGAGGAAAGACACGAAGGACGCAGAGGAATTTTTAATTTTTAATTTAGAATTTTTAATGAATTTTTAATGTTTTAATTTTTAATTTATTTGGTGCACGCAGAGACGCGGAGCAGCGAAGGACGTAGAGGCACCACCCCTCGGTCCCCTCCTTAATTAAGGAGGGGAAGTTAAAGGGAGGTTTTTTTATAATACCCTCAACCCTGCCCTTCTCCCAGTGGGAGAAGGAAAAAAGGATATATGAAAATAATAATTGGGGAAAGTCTGTGCCGCGGATTAAAGAGAGAGTGGGAATGGAATGATAAATTAGAAATTTATCTATAATTGAGAAACAAAACTTTCTGATAAATAATAAAAAGCTGTTTTATTTATGGGATTATTTTTTTTGGGATTAATTAAAATTTCAATACCAGTGTGTGAAACTGAAATAAGTCCAATGTTGTTTACTTTTAACAATTCTTTATCAACTCTATGGCTGTATTTTTCAGAAATAGCTAAAAAACTTTTATGCGAATAATGCTTATATCTTAATGCTTGATAAAACCCTTTTTTCCAGTCAAACAATTTAGCTTCTATGGAAAAAATATCTTTCAAGCAAGGTAAATAACTTTTTTTTATAATAAATTTATCATCTGCTAAACCAACAATACATTCCAATTCTTTTAAAAATTGAATTAATATATATAACTTATCCTTTTTTAAATTGTATTTAGTTATCAATTCAGTAATATTAATTATTTGATTTTTCTTATTTAAATAATTTATTATATAAAACATCGATTCAAAATCATCAAGTGTTTTTCTTTTCTCAAATTTTTTAGTTGTAAAAACTAAATCTGCAATACCAATACCAGAAGAAAATTCTTCGAGAAAATATTTAGTATTATAAATATCAGATAGATGCCTTCTTAATATAGGTATCATTTCCTTTTCATATCTAAACATATTAAAATACCTTATTTAATTCGGTAAATACATCTTTCCAATTAATTAAATGTTGAAATTCATTAGCTCTAAAAATATTATGCAACCGTTTGTAATTAAAAATTGCTTTATCAATTCTATCAATAAAATATGATAAACGTTCATTATGTGATAATGATTTTATCGTCTCAACCTCATTATGAATATTTTCTAAGAAATGAAGTTTGTTGTTAGGAGCATCAATCATATCAATATAATTTTTACCATTGCAATAATTACAATTACATGGCCCAAGAATATCCATTATTGCTTTCAATTTAATAGGATTCTTTTTTTCTATTGCAATAGTTCCAAGTAATTGGGGGAAATAATAACGTTCATGCATAATATAAGCTTCATTTTCCTCTTTGTAAAGATCTTCATAAAAACTTTCAAATCTAGCTGCACCTGATGTATAAGCACTCACCCCTGCACAAAGTAAGCCTAAACCTAAAGAATTGAGTCTACCAGCAATAACAGGTTTTAAAGTACTTTTTTGTAGTTCCACTAAAGTTTTTATATAATGATAAAGTGTAGTTTTATTTGTATTATTATCAATACAATCAACATAAATAAAATAACCATCGCAATCAAATGCAGAAAACATATTGAGTAAATCTTTTTTATCTTTTTCATCAAGTAGACAATCAACATTCAAACAAATCCCAGCAAAAAGTAGCTTATTGTTATAATCACTAATTGATAATTTATAATCTATACTCTCTTTTAGCAATTTAATATCAAGATCAAACCATTCTGCTACAGGATTTCTTCTTTGAGTGGCTGGAACATTTGTGTTGTGTATATAATGATATGGAGAGACTAAAATATCTGCTCCCAGTCTATATTGCTCATCAATAACTTTCTTAACATAATCTTTCTTCTTATCATTATCCTGTAAATAATCAGGTGATATTATATGAAATTTAGGAGGAGCATAGGGTAACTCTTGTAATCCTTTAATATCTTGTTGAGCAGGATATGCTAACCGCATTGTAGCAGGGTCTATGATTCTTTCAAATTGAGAGGATTGTATCAAATTTAATAATTTTCTTTGTTGTTTCTGAAAGTTTGCAGGAAATTCTACACTTATTTTTTTATTATATTTCTCAATAAAAGTTTGTAAAACACTCTTTTCATTCCATAATCTTAATAAATATTTTGGTGTTAAATCATATGTTTTTTCAACAAATTTTATTTCTTCAGATTTAATTGCATCAATTATTAGTGAAGCTTTTGTAAATCTTTGATATGGATTTTTCTCTAAAAGTTTCAGAATAATATTTTCAATTTTATTATTAATCAATGGTAACCATCTTCTTGGTGGAATTGGGTTTCCATTTTTTATTTTATCATAAAGTTCAGGTAAAGAATTATATTCATAAGGAAGTTTTTTTGTAAGCATTTCGTACATAATTACCCCGATGGTATATAAATCACTCCTTTTATCAATATGCTTACTATCTGTTATTTGTTCAGGGGACATGTAAATAGGAGAACCCATTACATCTCCTGTCGAGGTTATAGAGGTGTAATCTATAACTTTGGATATTCCATAATCAACAATTTTGATTTCTCCATTGTGTGCTACAATAATATTTTCTGGTTTTAAATCTCTATGAATTATCCCTTTATCTTCATCATCACCTCTTATATTATGCAATGCATTTAATCCTTCTAATATTTTAACACTTATAACAATTGCTTGGCTTTCAATAATTGAATTGTCAGTTATAAGTTTTTTTAATGTTTTACCTTGAGCATATTCCATTACTAGAAAAAAAGAAGGAACACCAAGTAAAGTTTCCATAAAATCATCAACATATCGAATAAGATATGGATGATTCACAGATTTCATGATTTCAATTTCTCTTTTTATTCTGTTCTTTTCGCCTTTTTCACGAAATTCCATTAATACATAGTCTTCTCTGAATATTTTTATAGCATATTCATTACCCGATTTTATTGCTTTATAAACAGAACCAAAGCCACCACTATCAATAAATTCTGTTATTTGATAACCATTAATAACTGTACCAATAATATTCATGATAAACTCTCTTATATATTATTATGATAATTTTTCATCGAACAATCCCTCCACTTCTTTTTCTCCTTCTAATCTTTTTGTACTGGATTTGAAAGTGAGCATTTCGCCGAGACCGGGGAGGCGGACGGAGCCAACGGGGTGCTGTTTGTTCAGTTCCTTGAGTACATCGAGGCAGTCGCCGAAATAGAGAGAGTTCATTTTTTTCCGAATTGATTATAAATAACAATGTAAAATAATGAATGGGAATGTGAAAGTCAAGGGAAAAATTGAAAAGTCGGAAGTTGGAAGTCGATAGTCGGAAGAGGGAAGGAGGAAGATAGATAATAGAAAATAGCAAATAGCAAATAGAAAATTGAAAAGCCGGAAGTTGGAAGTCGATAGTCGTTAGTCGGAAGAGGGAAGGAGGAAGATAGATAATAGAAAATAGTAAATAGCAAATAGAAAATAGAAAAGTCGGAAGTTGGAAGTCGATAGTCGTTAGTCGATAGTCGGAAGAGGGAAGGAGGAAGATAGATAACAGAAAATAGCAAATAGAAAATTGAAAATTACCTTTATAATATTTAAGAACAAGGATTAACGATTTATGATTTGAGAAGTCTATAACGTTCAACTCCTACGGAGTTGTGTTTGTTATCGGGGATTGTGTTTGTTACTAACGTTTAACTCCTACGGAGTTATTCAAGGTTATATTTTATATTTGATGTGGAATTGAGGCTTTGGATTCCATTTCAAGAATGTAATGACAGTCAGGATTTAAGAAGAAGGATTAACGATTTATGATTTGTGAAGTCTATAACGTTCAACTCCTACGGAGTTGTGTTTGTTATCGGGGATTGTGTTTGTTACAAACGTTTAACTCCTACGGAGTTATTTCAAGGTTATATTTTATATTTGATGTGGGATTGAGGCTTTGGATTCCATTTCAAGAATGGAATGACAGAGTAATTACGAATTAAATAACTTCGCCTTCAATATATCCCTGATTTCTGCAAAATGCATTTAAACTTAATACAGGAGAATGAATAATAATCGGAATTATGAATATTATAATTAGTTTATTTTAATAATAATTATAAAGACAGATTATAATATTTTGTTTTTTAATTTAAAATGACTATATTAACTTATATAAAAGGTTTGAATAGTTTGACCAACTTAAATGGTAAAATATATATTAGGTGTTGGAAGTTGAAATTAAACTCAATTCAATAATATATTTAATAATTTTTTCACCATTTATTTAACGAGGTGCTATATGAAAAACTTTTTTAGAATCTTAGTTATTCTACTTCTATTAACTGCTTATACCACAAAAGCCGAAAATTTTGACGAAACAAGATTTGGCTTGGGAGCAGGAGCAAGCGTCGGAATCAATGAATCAAAAGACAGACCATTCAATCTTTCATTCGGTGCACTTTTCAGGCAGCCGTTCAATGAAATGTTTGCCGGCGAGTTCAGCATTGGTTATGTTCCGCTCAGCGGAGAAACTTATGTGACAAGCGGTCAGGGTAAATATGAGACAAACCTGATTCCTATTGATTTAAAATTACTGTTTTCCCCAATAAGAGCAAAAAGCTGGTATCCTTATCTCCTGGGTGGTTTTGGTGTTTTCAACTATGATGCGAAAACACCATCTCCTGTGGCAGATGCACAGGCAAAAGATAAGGGATGGGCGCCATACTTCTGTTTGGGAGCCGGAATTGAAGCGGCACTTTCGAGTAACTTCTCACTCGATTTTCATGCATCAGGAAATCGCAGTTTTACTGATGATATTAATGGTGAGTATGACAATCCAAGTATTTATGACGGATACTGGAATTTGACACTATCAATTATTTATACTCCATGGGGTGTCGATGGTGATTCAGATGGTGATGGTTTACTTGATTCATTTGAAGACCAGATTGGCACTAATCCGGATAATCCCGACACAGACGGTGACGGTCTCAAAGACGGTGCAGAATATAATAAATATAAAACAAATCCCATGGTTCCCGACACAGACGGTGACGGCTTAAAAGATGGTGCAGAAGTAGATGATTACAATACCGACCCACTGAAAGCTGACACGGACGGTGACGGTTTGAAGGACGGAGAAGAGGTAATGACCTACAAGACAGATCCCAATAAAGCAGATACAGACGGTGACGGACTTAAAGACGGAGAAGAAGTATTAACTTACAAGACAGACCCGCTGAAGGCTGACACTGACGGTGACGGACTTAATGATGGTGATGAGGTTTTGAAGCACAGGACAGACCCATTAAAGATGGACACTGATGGCGATGACTTGAACGATGGAGCTGAAGTTACCAGGCACAAGACTGATCCGACTAAGATTGATACAGACGGAGACGGTCTGAAAGACGGCGAGGAAGTAACAAAATACAAGACAAATCCAACCATGAAGGACACTGATAAAGGTGGAGTTGACGACGGAACCGAAGTTGCCAAAAAGCAAAATCCTCTCGATGGAACAGATGATTATGGTAAGAAGACTCTCGGTCCCCAGGAAATTGGTGCAAAAATTGTTCTTGAAGGAGTTCTTTTCGAGACCGGAAAATCCAAAATTACACCGGCATCTGATTCGATTTTAATTCAGGCTTACGAAACTTTGGTTGCTTATCCGAATATGGAAGTTTTGATTACCGGTCATACCGATAATGTAGGCAAGAGAGATAAAAATATTAAGTTATCTCAGGACAGGGCTGATGCCGTGAAAACATGGCTTGTGAACAGAGGTATTGCTTCATCAAGAATGACGACAAAAGGTTATGGTCCGGATAAACCGATAACCCTGAATGATACTCCTGAAAACAAGCAGAAGAACAGAAGAATTGAGTTTGAGAGAACCAAATAGCATTAGATTTTAATTTTTGAAAAGCCGCTGTAAAAAGCGGCTTTTTTAAATTAACAGTATCCTATAATAATTTTATCATTAATTAATCACATTCAATGAGGGAGATTAAACATGAAAAAATATATAGCTGAATTTATCGGTACATTTTGGTTAGTACTTGGCGGATGCGGAACAGCAATGTTAGCCGCGGCATTTCCAAATGTAGGAGTAGGTTTGGTTGGTGTAGCCCTGGCATTTGGTTTAACAGTAGTAACAATAGCATATTCATTGGGACACGTTTCGGGAGCACATTTGAATCCTGCCGTATCCTTTGGCTTGTGGGCTGGAGGAAGGTTCAACGGGAAAGATTTACTGCCTTACATAGTTGCACAGATACTTGGAGGTGCTTTGGGGGCGTTAGTCCTTTACTTCATTGTAATAGGAAACGGAAGCCCAATCGGTAATTTTGCGGCAAACGGTTATGGTGCACATTCACCCGGATTGTACAGCATGCAGGCGGCATTGTTGACTGAAACAGTTATGACTTTCATATTTTTAATTGTTATCATGGGTGCAACAGACGAAAGAGCGCCTAAAGGATTCGCAGGTCTGGCAATCGGATTGACACTGACACTGATACACCTGATTAGTATTCCTGTTACAAATACATCAGTGAATCCTGCAAGAAGCATAAGCCAGGCAATCTTTGTGCAGGGATGGGCTTTGGAGCAATTGTGGCTGTTCATATTAGCACCGATTATCGGAGCAATATTAGCAGGACTTGTCTATAAATATCTATTTCAGAAATAGACTTTAGGCTTTTAGGCTTTAGACTGTAGGCTGAAGGAGCATGGGTTTCAACGCAAAGATACTGTTAAGCAAATTGTCAGAATTTTGATTAATCAGATTTCCCTGTTTTTTTTTACACATGTCCTACCCTTCCTCAAGGGAGGGAACCTTCGGCAGAGTTTATCACGAATTTATTTCGAGGCTCAGGGTGACAATAAGTATTTAAGAATTGAGATTAACGATTTTTAATTTGAAGTAGTGCGCAGTTAAACAACCCCCTTAATCTCCCTTTGATAAGGTGGGTATTATGATGTTTGTTTCGGCTATGGATTCCGTGTCAAGCACGGAATGACAATGAAGATTTTTCGCTTTGCTCAGCGTAATATCCTTCATACTAGAAGACTAACAGTCTAATAGCCTTTATTTTACTTTGCTTTCAGAATATCCCTGATTTCTGCAAGGAGCAATTCCTCTTTTGTCGGTTCGGGAGGAGCTACGGGTGCTTCCTCGGCTTTACGCTTGAATTTGTTGACTCCCTTGATGAGGAGGAAAATAGTGAATGCTACGATTACAAAATCAATGATTTGGTTGATGAACAATCCATATTTCAGTGCGACTGCAGGAGTTTTATCAACTGCATCTTTCAGTATGATTGAAAAATTACTGAAATCAAGTCCACCCAACAACAGACCTATAGGAGGCATTAAGACATCGTTGACGAGTGATGAAACTATTTTTCCGAAAGCGGCTCCGATGATTACACCGATTGCGAGGTCGAGTACATTGCCACGCATCGAAAATTCTTTGAATTCTTTGATTAAGCCCATTTTTATTTTCCCCTTAAAATATACTGAATGAAACACCTAATTGTAACGCTTCTTTAACCTGGGTCCTCAGGGACTGCTGTTTCTCATAAATAATCAAAACGTTCAGGTTGACGTTGAAATACTTACTTACTTTGGCAGTAAAAATGTTATCCCACCTCACATCCCATACGTCGAGATGTTTGAACCTTGTGAATAAGCGAAGTTTGCCGTTATAAAGTATGTTATCTTCTATAGACAACTCTGATTCCGTAACCGATTCGATACCCGTCTCGAATTTAAATGATTCAATTTCATTAACAGTTTCAGGGTCATCTGAGTATTGTGTCATTTTATTAGCAAACACTTCCTGAACAGCAACACCGAGCCTTGTAGTCAAGAATTTTTCCTTGTTATATGTGAATCCAAGGCTCTGGGTAATGTAGCCGGGGTCGAAGAAAGCAGAAGTTTTCACTTGGGGAGTAACCTTGTAATCATAACCATCGGTTACCACAGTCCTTATGGTATTGGAAATGTAAGGGTCAACAGTCCATCCAAGTTTATTCGCAAGAACTGTTTCGAAATATATTTCATTATCAG
Source organism: Ignavibacteriota bacterium (assembly GCA_016219595.1). Classification (GTDB taxonomy): domain Bacteria; phylum Bacteroidota; class Ignavibacteria; order Kapaibacteriales; family UBA2268; genus XYC2-FULL-35-21. The sequence continues at coordinate 137,500 of JACRLY010000062.1, forward strand.
TGCTTCTGAAATCAGTCTGACCCAGCTTAGTCATTCCATAAGCAAGTTTCAGAGAATTAGATAAAATCCAGGGGTCGGATTCATATTTAAGTCCGAAATTACCAAGTAAAGACCATGCCACTGAATTATCACCCCCCTGCGACCAGTCACTGAAAGCAATCTGGCTTACGTTCAAACCGACAGTGCCTACGGGCGTCCAGGGGCTTTTTGATGCTGAATCGGTTTGTGAATAAGTTATGTAATTGAAGATGATTAAACAAATAAAAATGAAATATTTCATAAATCCCTCCTGAATGATTATTGAGAATTCAGTTACAAATCAGATTTTAAAAAATTGATAAAAGATAATCTATTTTTCAATTTTGGAATTTAACAAATAAGAATGAAGCTGCATAGCAGATTTTATGGCAGAACCGGTACTTATTGAAATTTGCCTGAATTGATTATTTGCTGCATCACCGATTATAAATAAATTGTTGTTTTTCATAAGTTCAGTGATATTTATTTTAATAGATTCACCCAAAAATTCAAGATTCGGTTCTCTTCCAATGGCAAATATTATGTGGTTGCAAATAAATTTCATCAGTTGATTTTCATTTTGCTTTGCATGAACAATTAATAATGATTTATCTTTTGTAACATCAGTTACTATGATTTCTTCATAGTATTTAATATTCGGATTATTTAATACTTTATTCTGAAGCTCGAGAATTGCATTGATGTGTTTAGTTCGATTTAATATGATAACTTCATTTGATGAAGACAAGGTCAGGGCATAATCGAAGGCAGCATCTCCTGCACCTATAATGATAAATATTCGGTTTTTCTTTCGAAGATATTTAACTATGTCATAATCGAAAAGTTTTAATTGTTCTTTATTGAAACTGCCGGGTTTAATTGGTTTTGTGCCGGAAGAAATAAACAGGTAGTCGAATTTCAAGGTATCATTTTTCAGATTGATATAAAAACATTCGTTTTCGAATTCAACACCAAGAACATCATCTTTTATAAATTTAATATTGTATTTATTGATATGCTTTTGAAGGAGTTTTGCAAACTTCAGACCAGTGATGCCATTTGGAAAACCGGGATAATTATTAATGCAGTTAGCATTTCTGATTAATCCGCCGACTTCATCTTTTTCTATCAGAACAGGATTGTAACCGAATCTTGCGAGCTGAACAGCGGCGGAAGCACCTGCAGGACCGGCACCTATTACAGCAATACCGGGATTAATATTCGATGACATCATAAGTATAAGCTTGCTCCAAATTTATTCCGGATTTCATGTAATTCAGCAAGTTCTGACCGCAGTTACTTCCGATTTTGTTTTCTTCCTGTTCGCCGATACTCAGGATTACTTCATAGCCGTAATCCTTGATTTTATCAATTAATTCATGATTTGAATTTGCATTAACAAATACTGATGAGAGTTTGTTAAGTTCGGCGGAAAATGTCGGATTGACCGGGGTTAATTTAATAAGGAAAATTTCCGGATTAAAATAATGGTACAGAACTTCAGGGTTCAACTCATAAGATTTGTCTAAAGCGAAATTCAGTGTAATTTTCCTGTCAGCATTGGAATGATACATTTCGGAATATGCAATGATTTTTCTGAAGTTCCATTTCTTAACAGGTATGATTTCATCTCTTTGTTTTTCATCCGTCGAGTGAATTGAAAATTGAAGCTGGAAATTCGATTTATAATAGTTGTTTTTTATTTCAATCAATTGAGCAAGGAAACTGTCACATCCGTTTGGAGCAACTGTCGATAATGAAGGAGTTAATCCCGGAGCATCAATGAGAGAAGGTAAATCCTTTAATACATCAATTACGGCATTGTTTAATGTAGGTTCACCCATCCTGGCAAACTGAATCTTGAATTTTTCGACCGGTACTGTTCGGTTTGGAAAATATAAGTCAATCAAGTATAAAATCTGGATAAGCATATCATCTTTTGTGAGTTTGCCTTTGTAATAAACACCTGCATCACAAAATTTGCAGGAAACAGGACAACCGTTCAATGTTGAAATTGTAATGACCCACTTTTTATTTCTTGGGATGTTTGGATAAACAGATTCGGCAAATTCAATTAATGTTTCAGGTTTTAATTCGGCAATATATACATTGGCAATATCACTTTGTTTGGTTTTAGCAACAACTCTCATTATAAGGTATTTAATACAAATTTAGATTTTTATACATTTATTTAATTGCAAGTTACTAATTTTTATCCGCTTACTCAATAATTGAGAGACTTTTTTAAAAATCTGATATTCAATCAGATGAGTTTGGTTAAAAAAAACCAATGACTGAAGATTATTCTTTATTTTTTTTAAACAGAAACAGTTATAAAAAGGAATAAAACCATTAAGCAAATCTAAACATATGATATTAAACAGTTTAAATTGATACTACATTGCTCCATTGTTTTGGCACTCAAATTGTTATAATAACTTTTAATTTAAAAAATAAGTAACAGTATTTACGGTGAAAAATTGATATACCGTCAGTATTTGTTTAGGAACCGGCTACCTGTGCTGAACAGGGGGCTTGATGCCTATGCTTTACGGCAAAGAACGATAGCGAAGAATATAGCTAACGTCTCAACTCCGGAGTATAAACCTGAAAGGGTGAAGTTCGAAGAGTTGTTCAACAAGGCTGTAACTTCTGCAACGGGAGAGGTAACGAATGAGAATCATATTCCCATAGGAGTAACGGATGATGATAATGACGTTAGTCCTGAGGTGACAGTGCCTGAAGTTCCGAAAGCAGAAGTATATATGTCAGGAGAAAGCCATGTCAGTATTGACAAGGAGATGGCGGAATTGGCACAGAACCAGATACGGTACAGGTTTGCAGCCCGTGCCGTGAAATCATATTTCCAGGGGATGCAAAGTGCAATAACCGGGTTGAAGTTCTAAAAAGGCAGGTTTTATATGTCAGAAAACATATTTTCAACTTTTGAAATAAGCGGCAGGGGAATGAGCCTCCAGAGGATGAGACTCAATGCCGTTGCCAATAACATAGCGAATGCAAACACGACAAAGGGTCCCGACGGGGAACCATATAAGAGGGATATTGTTGTTGTCAGTGCAGTCCAGGGAAATTCTTTTGAAGATGAATTGGACACTCAGATTAGTATGACAGGCTCTGACAATATTCATTCGGGAATAGCAAATGAAGAAGGAAATTCTTACTCAAATGTTTTGGAGGCACATCTTGCAAAAGATGATTCACCGCCAAGAATGGTATATGACCCTTCTCATCCTGATGCGGATGAAGAAGGTTACGTCGCAATGCCTAATATTAATATAGTTACGGAAATGGTAGAGATGATTTCAGCACAGAGGGGATTTGAGGCAAATGCTTCTGTTGTGGAATCAGCAAAAAACATGGCAAGGGATTCACTTGATATTTAATTGAATTTTATATATTTTAAGTAATTAAGTTTAAGTCATTTTAAAAAAAGAAGGAGTTGTTCGGGAAATATAATGAAAATTAACGGGGTAAATCCATATCGCGATTTCATTGTTGAGCCACAGGAAAGGCAAAACAGGATTGACGGCGGAGTTAAGCTGAAGATTGAGAATAAAAATCTCAGTCAGAATAAGCTCAACGGCGATACAGTTACTCTGTCCCAGAATGAAAGGGAATTTTTTGCAACAATGTTTCCGGAAAACTCAGATTTAATTAAAAAGCATGTACTCTTCAATAGCAAAGGAAAATTGGAAACACCGGCTACAAGCAAGGGTACATTGTTCGACGGCATGGCTTAATAAATTGTTATTATGCAAGATGTAGAGTGATTTAAATTTTTGGATTTTAAAAAAATCCGGCTTCATGGACGAAGCATTTATTGAAGGGATTCACAGATGATTATCAACGAAATAGACCGCAGTAAACCATACCTGCCGCTGATTCAGCAGCAGGCAAAAGGACAATCTCCCGAAGTGGTACAGGGAGAAAAGTTTTCCGATACGCTTAAAGAATTAATAGACGACACCAATACTTTACAGATTCAATCTGCTGATCTGACCGAAAGGACGATTAAAGGCGAACCGGTTGATTTGCATGATGTAATGATAGCATACGAAAAAGCTAAAACTTCATTTCAATTATTGATGGAAATCAGGAACAGGTTTTTGGACATGTACCGTGAAATTTCACGTATGCAGACTTAATATTGATTTTAGTTTGGAATTAATAAAAATAAAAATAGAATTTTATGGCAAAACTTGATGTAGCAACACAGATTAGAAATTTCTTTAACAGGCTGACAATCATGCAGAGAATCATGATTGGGGTAGTTTTTATTGCAGTAATAGCCGGGCTGTATATAATTGTTTCATCGGTTACTGCTAAAGAGAAAGCAGTTCTGTTCTCCGGGTTGGAAGAAAAGGAAGCATCCAAAATCGTAGAGAAGCTTAAGGATGATAAAATCGAATATGAATTGAGCGACAACGGCTCGACAATCCTGATTGAAAAAGACAAGGTTTATGACACCAGGTTGAGCCTTGCAAGCGATGGATTGCCCGAATCGGGAATGATTGGATATGAGCTATTCGATAAGACTAATCTCGGCATGTCAGAATTTGTACAAAAACTGAATTACAGGAGGGCTTTGGAAGGTGAGCTGGCAAAGACAATTTCATCGATTGAAGATGTTAATAAAGCAAGAGTTCATATAGTTATTCCTGAAAAAGCATTATTCGACAAAGACCAAAAGCCGGCTACAGCTTCAGTCTCATTGCACCTGAGAGGAAACAGGGGATTGGCGAAAGCCAGCATAGAAGGCATTCAAAACCTTGTATCTGGCAGTATAGAGGGAATGAAGCCAGAGGATGTGATTGTGGTTGACCAAAAAGGAAAAATCCTGTCCGAATCGCCCCAGGAATCTGCATCTATAGCAGGGATGAGTGCTACACAATACCAGCAGCAAATGAAAGTGGAACATTACCTTGCGGACAAGGTGCAATCTATGCTGGATGGGGTTTTGGGCGAGGGCAATTCCGAGGTAAGGGTAAACGCTGAACTCGATTTCGACCAAATTGAAAAAACTACAAAAACTTATGACCCGGAGAAGCAGGTTATTAGAAGTGAACAGTCAATCAGTGAATCGAGTAATTCAGCCGATTCTTCTACACGCAGTGATTCCCTGATTTCGTATGTGTCACCAAGCTCGACCAACAACCGTTCGAAAACAAATACAATTTCCAATTATGAAATACCTGAGACGATAGAAAAGCTTATCAAGGGTGTTGGTAATATAAAAAGGTTATCGATAGCAGCCCTGATTAACGGAGTATTTGAAAAAAAGAATATCGGAGGCAGGGATACAACGGTATATAATCCACGTGCAGACAGCACTATGCTTAACCTGAGAATGATTGTCCAGAATGCTGTTGGATATGACCCGTCGAGAAACGACCAGGTCTCGGTATTGAATGTCCGTTTCGACACCACACCAATAGAGGAAACCGGAGCAATAGAAGATGTTAAATGGTATAACAATCCCGATTATAAAATTATATTTTTATTGGCTGCAATTGTAATAACAATGTTCCTGATGTACAGGTTGCTGCAATCAAACCAAATCAAGGAAAGACTCAGAATTGCATTCTCATTGCCGGAAAAAATATCTGTTGAAGAAGAAGAGGAAGAAGTGCAGGAACAGGCAGAAAGGCTTGAAGAAATTGCAATGGGTGAAGAGCAACTGCTATTGACCCCCGGCGAATTGCCGGAACAACTTCTTCTCGAAGGGGAACGTGGAGCCGCAATTGATGAATTTGACGAAGAAGAATTCGGAAAGCCTTTGGATAAGGAAACTCTGTCTTCAATAGCAAGGGCAAGACTCGAACAGGAAGAACTTTCAGGCTTCACCGAAGACGTAATGCTGAAAATGGAATTGAAAAATAAGGTCCAGGAATATATAGAGGGACAGACCCAGGATGCAGTCAGAATGATAAGAATGATGCTTATTCAGGAGCCGGAAGAAATTAAAACCGGTAAATAGAATAACATATAAAAAAAATGTTTAATTTTATCGGAATTTTATTGCAATACGTGAAATATTATACACGTTGTTCAGATAATAGATTAGGATATTAATTTTAATAAATAAGATAAATTATGAAGAAGAAAAATGTAACCACATCAGAATTGACGGGCAGGCAAAAAGCTGCAATATTGCTTATGTCACTCGACGTCGATATAGCAGCAAAAGTTTTTAAAGAACTGGATATGCATGAAGTGGAACAGATTGCTGTTGAAATAACAAATCTGAAGGACCTCAGCTCAAATATAATCGAAGAAGTCATCGAAGAGTTTTACCAGTTGATGACGGCTCAGAGTTATATGATAGAGGGCGGTATAGACTTTGCACAGGTATTATTAGAAAAATCTTATGGGATGGACAGGGCAAAGGATATAATTGAGAAAATCAGGGTTCTGACTACAGTAAGGGGTTTTAATATACTCAAAAAGGCTGACCCGCAGCAGCTTGCAAGTTTTCTTTCGAAGGAACACCCACAGACGATAGCTTTGATTTTATCACATTTATCGCCTGACCAGTCAGCCGATGTATTAAATGAATTTAAAGAAGATTTAAAAAGCGACACAATTCACAGAATTGCAAAATTGGGTAAAGTATCACCTACTTTATTATCACAAATCGAGCATGTTGTCGATGAGATTGCAGAATCAACACTATCGCAGGATATGGCTATAGCAGGAGGCGCCCAGCTTGTAGCCAATATATTAAACAGGAGCACAAATGCATCAGCAAAAGCAATGCTTGAGACGATTGAAACGAGGGATTTCGATTTGGCAACACAAATCAAAAGGTTAATGTTCCTCTTCGAGGATATTATTACAATCGATGACAGGGGCATTCAAAGAATTTTGCGTGATGTCGACAAACGCGACCTTGCACTGGCATTAAAAGTTTCTGATGAAAAAATCAAAGAAAAAATATTTAAGAATATGTCTGAACGAGCGGCGGAAGTAGTCAAGGAAGAGCTTGAATTTATGGGACCGGTAAAACTGAAAGAAGTAGAATCCGCTCAGATAAGAATCGTCGATGTAATCAAACAGCTCGAGGACCAGGAAGAAATATCCATTGGCGGAAAAGGCAAAGAGGACGTATTTGTTTAATAGACCGCATTATATGATTAAACACCCTATGCGGTTTTAAAATAGTTATATTCAATGAGTAAATTCATACTAAAAATACCAAAAAAAATGACAAGGCTCGAAGTCCTGAGTGGCGGCGAAATTGCTACGATGGGGAAATCCTATATAAAAGACAATATCGTCACTGATGAGAATGATATTATTTCGAAAGCAATATTTTCCCAGGAATTTTCATTTTCGGGTTCTGACCAGCCTGTTGAGATTTCAATCAAAGAACTGCCCACTCAATTCATTCCAAGAGATGTGGCAGACAAACAAAAGAAGGATGCATACGAAACAGGATTTGCCGAGGGGGAGGATTATGCTGTCAATGTATATAAAAATGAAATCGAATCTTACCAGCATTGGATAAGAAATATTGAAAATGTTATCAGGGAACTCAAAGCACAAGTTTCAGGAGAGCTGTCTCTACTTGAGGAATCTCTGCCTGAGCTTGCAGTGATTGTATCGGAAAAAATTCTGGAAGGAGAAATAAGCGATAATTCAAAAGCGGTGATAGAACAAGTCCGTAAGGCAATCAAATCACTCGATAATGAAATAATATTTAAAATCCATCTTAATCCTTCGGATATTGAAATACTCGAAGCAGTTCAAAGCTCATTAGTTGATGATTCTTCACGTATAAGTGATGTTCAGCTTGTTTCAAACGACTCTGTCGAAAAAGGATTCTGTATGCTTGAAACATCGGTCGGCAATGTCGATGCAAGAAGAGTATCTCAATTGGAAATAATAAAAAATACAATTAAAACGGCACTCCAGAAAGACCAGCCTGACAGAGATATAGAAATGCTAAAGAAATTGGAAGCAGAATCGGAAACTCCAAATGCTGACAGCTGAAGCAATAAAAGAAAGCATAGGTAATGTTGTTAAAAGTAAGAATACACTTACTTTAAGCGGCAGAATTACAAAGGTAATCGGATTAATATTAGAAAGCGAAGGACCCAAAGCACCTATAGGTGAAGTCTGCATTGTCAGGGACAGGAATGGCAAAGAAATCTGCAAATCGGAGATTGTCGGATTCCGTGACAACAAGATTCTATCGATGGTGCTCGGCGAACCGAAAGAAATATCCCCCGGAACGGAAATCATTGCAACAGGAGAATCTTTATGCATTAATGTGGGAGACAAGCTGCTCGGCAGAGTATTAGGCGGATTGGGAGAGCCGATTGACAGCCTTGGTGATATAATAGGTGGAGACCGCCGTTCAATATATGCACAACCGCCTGACCCTCTTAAAAGAAAAAGAGTTCTCGAACCTGTTGCTACCGGAATAAGAGCTATTGATACAATGCTCACACTCGGCAAAGGTCAAAGAATGGGTATTTTTTCAGGTTCCGGTATAGGAAAATCAACCTTAATCGGAATGATTGCAAGAAATACATCTGCAGATATAAATGTTATTGCCCTCATCGGTGAGCGAGGAAGAGAGGTAAGGGAATTCATTGAAAAGGACCTCCAGGAAGAAGGTCTTAAACGTTCCGTTGTGATTATTGCACCGAGCGATAATCCTCCCCTTGTAAGGGTAAAGGGAGCCCTGGTAGCAACCACAATAGCAGAATATTTCCGTGAAAAAGGACTTGACGTCATGTTTATGATGGACTCGGCAACAA
>JACRLY010000054.1:0-21221 GCA_016219595.1 Ignavibacteriota bacterium
GATTTTATTCAGGCAGGAGACTCATTAAGGAAAAAAGAAGGCAGGGAAGTATCATCGGAAGAAATCAGGAAGAAGCTGAATGTATCTCATGATGAGTATAAATCCTACCTTGCCGCTGCTGCAGCAGCCAAAGCCTCAAAAACGATGACGGAGGTAACTCAAGCTGTTTTGGATGAGGATGACAGGAGTTACATTGAGGAGATTGCCGATGTCAACCAGGATGATATTCAGAAAGTGATGGAAAACGAAGAAAGAATTAATTTCCTGGTTACATACCTGCAAAAGCTTGCAGAGAAAAAACGTCTCGTTATGACTTTATATTATTATGAAAGTATGACATTTAAAGAAATTGGCAATGTATTGAATGTGTCCGAAAGCAGGGTTTGTCAAATACACAGCCAGGTGCTTGAGGATTTGAAACTAAAAATACACGAATTTGACAGGGCTTGACACTGAAAATGATTTTATCATCTTCCGAAATTTATTGAATTTGCTTAATATGATAACACAGAGAAAAATATTATTTATAATTTTATTGATTGTTGCTAACTTTTTTAATGGGGGACAACTGTTCAGCCAGATAAATGTTCAGAGGATAGTAATCAATCCATTGAACAGGGCAACATTATATTTTTCAGATTATCCTGCAAATTATGCCACAAAACTTTCAGATGACAAACAAAAAGTTGTTTTAATGCTAAAAGATGCCTCGGTTCCGGATTCATCGAGGGAAGCTCACAGTACGGGAATAATTTCAGATGTATACGTTCAAAGCTTCAGGAAGAATCTTGAAATCAGTGTGATTCTCAAGGATAAAAGGGGCTATACTTCTACTCCCCTGGTTTACTCGAGGGCAATTATGACTGAAGTCTTCAAATGGGACCAGTTATCAGTTGCCGAAGATGAGTACAGGACTGGGTTGCTTGCACTTGAGGCAAATTTGACAGCTTCCGCTGAGAAAAGCTTTGAAAAATCAGTATCTCTCGGAAATGCTGACGCATCTGTTTTTCTTGGAATAATCAAACTTCAGCAAGGCAGGGTTAAATCGGCATTTGAACATCTATTGAATGCATACAAATTCCAAATGAGGATTCCTGATGGATATGCGGCATTATCCCAAATTATGAGAATGAACGGGTATCAGAAGGAAGCAGTTGTTCTTGCAGATACATTTTACAAGCAAACCGGATTAGTTTCATTTCCTGAATTAGTTGTTCCTGAAAATCCTGAACTGACAGAAAATGAGAAAAATTATGATTCATTGCTGAAAGAACTCAGTTTTCTGATTACACGCGATTCATCATTGTTGCAGGCAAAACAGGATTCGATAAGAAAAGATAGCAGCGATAACAAGCGGTTTAAAGAAATACTCGATTCAAAAAATAAAAATTTATCTAAAAAAGATGTAATTACCCAAATAATTGAATCTTTGATACCCGATGGATTTTCCAAAGTATTATTTGTTTTTTTAGTTCTTTTCATTGTAATATTTATTGTCCTGGTTTTTGCTTATTTCAAATGGAAAAAGAAAAAGATTGAAGGCAGGAAGAAAAAACAGGTTTCTAAAAAACTAATAATACCTGCAAAACAATCATCTGCAATTGCCAAGAAAGCGTCCAACGCATACCAGAAATCCGGAACCTTTGTAGATGAAAAAGTAGGTGCAGGTGATGATATTACAAGTATTGAAAAACTTAGAAAAACCCAGGAAACTAAATCGAGTCAATTTGAGCAGACTTTTGAAAAAAAATTAAGTGAACTTGCTGACAGGCTGGACCAACCTAAAAAGGAAATATTACTTGCTGAAAAAGAAAAAAAATACAGTGAGCAAACAACTGATGAAGTTAAGCTTACAGCCAAACTCGAACTGGCTTTGCATCTACTCGAAGAACAGCAAAAGTTAAAGGAAAAAGAAACTGACAAAATAACAGATAAAGGAATTAATACAAATATTTCGAAAATGAAGGAGGTTGCAAAGAGTCTTGGTTTATCGAAGGAAAATGTCCGTGCTGAAAAACCACAGGATAAAGATAATAAGGAAATGATTTCGCAGTTAGCAGATAAGTTTGCTAAAGAAATAAATCAGAGTGATTAAACCAGAAAAAAACTAATTAATACAATTTTTTTTGGTGTTTTGCATCTCAATTAAATAATTTGAAATAAATTTAAATATTTTATGCCATCATTTAAAAGACATACATTATGTTTAATATTCCTGCTGATGTTTCCTGCACTGGCAATTACAGCATTTGCACAGGTCGATGATAACAGCTTAGATTATATTCTTGCCCGAAAAACCCCGGGAATTCATAACTATATATTTATTAATTCTCAACCGGCTCATAATGGTACAGAAATTGCACAAACTGAAAAAAAGAAGACGGTAAATACAAAAAAAATTGAAGAAGATACAAGTAATGCAAGGAATAGTATAACAATCAGGGAAAGTACAGACGGGGAAAGAATGTTAGTTTGTCTCGACCTTAATGATTATGATGTAAATGTTGAAATAATTGTATATAATATGCTTGGAAAAAAGGTGATGGATGTTTGGAACGGGAAGGCTATAAGCAGTTCGCCGTGTCCTAAAGATTATGAAATTCAGAAAACTAAGCTCCCGGATGGGTTATATTTGTGTGTGGCACAAAGTGAAAAATTCAGAATGGTCGGAAAATTTGTAATTTCAAGATAAATGAGAGATACAAAAAAATATAACAATCTATTATCAAAAACAACATTGCTTGTTCTATTAACATTTATTATATGTTCTGATTTATACGCACAGCCGGCAGGCGGAGGATATTCCCAATCCTATTTGCTGCGGAATGTCGGCGCCAGACCTTTAGCAATGGCAGGTGCTTACACGGCAATTGCAAACGAACCATACTGCCTGTTTTATAATCCAGCCGGATTAAGCACTTTATCAGGAAATCCTTCTTTCAATTCCTCATATTCTTTTTTAGAATTCGGCAGGACTCATGCATCACTTGCCTGGGGACAAAGCATTGCCGAGAATGTCGGTATCGGATTGGCAATTAATAACTATACAACAGGTTCATTTATCGGAAGGGATGTGAACGGTAATCAGACCGGAAATTTCACTGACTGGCAGTTTGCAATAATTGGAGGAGCGGCTTATAATATTGAGTTTGCAAGCATCGGTGTTGGAGTGAAATATTTATCGGATGCCCTTGTCGGTTCGAACACAAAGGCAAACGGATTTGGAGTAGATTTCGGAACAAAATTTAATGTAATGGATTTGTTCACATTTGGTGCATCTGTTCAAAATGTTCTTGGATTTATGACCTGGAATACTGATTCGAAGGAGTATAATATACTTCCCTATACAGTCAGGGCAGGATTCGGAATGGAATTCGGTATTAATGATGAAGAATATTCATCCCGCTCGACTGTCAGCGGAGAGATTGAGAATATATATATTCCTGCTACAAGGTACGTGCTGGTTGGACTCGATGCAGTGCTGACCCAGCATGAGAATGCACCGAGTGTCGTGCTGGGAATAGAAGCCGCAGTCCATGAAGTGTTAGCTTTCCGTGGAGGCATTGCAATTGCAGGAGACGACATGAACAAATACGAGCTGTTCCCAATGACTATCTGGGGTGCAGGCGTTGCACTAAAACCGAGAGAAGAAGACCTGGGATTGCCTTTCAAAACCAGCATTGACTATTCGATATCAGCGGATTATATATCATCGAGTAAAATAGCACACCACCTATCTCTTAATGTTGAATTTTAAATTATAAATTTTGAATGCAAGTTTTTCCAGCGAAAGCAGGAATCCATAGCCTTTTTTAACCCAAAGTTATTTTGTTTCACAGAGTTTCTCAGAGTATTACACAGAGTTTCGCTGAGATTTGTGCATTCGGAGCAGATTTGAATCAATTTTAAATATTGAATTTTAAATGAAAGTTATTCCTGCGAAAGCAGGGACAATAGCCAATTCTAGTCCAAAGTTAATTTGTTTCACAGAGTTTCTCAGAGTATTTCACAGAGTTTCTCAGAGTATTTCACAGAGTTTCTCAGAGTTTTTTGGTTATATAGAGCCAAAAAGGTGCAGATTTGTGCATTCGGAGCAGATTTGACATCGTTTTCATTTTTTTAAAAATGTCATGATTTGTGTTGTTGGGAGTGACAGGAAGGGACAGTTTTTTTTTAAATTCTGAATTATGAATGCTGAATTGTGGATATATAATTGAAATTTTTAATTATTAATTTATAATTTCTAATGAATTTTTAATGATTTAATTTGAAATTTTATAAAAGTAGTAAAAACCCCCGATCCCCCTTTGAAAAAGGGGGCAATTCGTAACCCGATGGACGGGATTTCCGTTTCACTTCAACCGGTAACGACTGGATTCAGTCCGAAATTATATTGAAAAGAACATGCGGGTAAAGTATAACCTCACCCTAAATCCCTCTCCAATGGGAGAGGGACTTACCAAAACGGTATGCAACGATAAGGATGTGGGGATGATATGTCAAGAAAAGGATTTTAAAAGGATTTTAAAAATAAATGTCTGAACTTGGATTAAGCGGATTAATCAGATTTTGCTGATTGTTATTAAAGGACAGGAAGGACGGATGTTGTTTGAACCGTGATTATTGTGATTAAGATTTCCCACTTTTTCAAAGAGGATTCGGGGGATTTCCCTACCACCCCTGAATCCCCTCCTTAATTAAGGAGGGGAAAAAAGAGGAGGTAGGTTTATAAAACTAATCCTTTATATTTTTATTAAGCTTCATTGGATTGATATAAGGTTTTTTTGTTGGTGATTGTAACAACAACCCCTGAATCCCCTCCTTAATTAAGGAGGGGATAAAAGAGGGGGTTTTGGATTGCAACAACCAATTTTTTCCATAGCTGAAAATTTCGTAATTTTGTAATCTAATATACCGCGGGGTGGAGCAATTGGTAGCTCGTCGGGCTCATAACCCGAAGGTTACAGGTTCAAGTCCTGTCCCCGCTACAAAATCAATTACGAATTATGAATTACGACCCTTCGACTCCGCTCTGGGTGACATTATTACGAATTGTGGATTGTAATTCTGAATGTGGTTAGGAAAATATAGTTTCAAAGAAAATGGAAAAGCCTTGAGTAGTCAAGGTTTTTTTTGTTTATGATTATGGCAATTGGTAGCTCGTCCCGATACTTAATCGGGAAGGTTACAGGTTCAAGTCCTGTCCCCGCTACAAAATCAATTACGAATTATGAATTACGAATTACGAATTGTGGTTTGTAATTCTGAATTTAATTCAGAATCTATAGTTGCAAAGAAAATGGAAAAAACTTGTTTGAGCAAGTCTTTTTTTTAAATTTTATAACAAAATAAGAATTTCAGAAATATAATTCATTCATTATTTTCATTTACTCTATAAAATACTTGCTCTATTAAATTTCCTTTTTCATCATATTTGTAAATATTTTTACTTCTAACAGAGCCGTCATGATTATAAGATACTTCCTTAATCTTTTTTCCTTTATCATCGAATTTGTATGTATTCTTGCCACCCATCAAGCCATCAGCATTATACCACACTTCCTCAATCATATTACCTAAATTATCATAAAAGTAATTAGACTTAGATTTTAATGAACTGTCAGTATTTAATGTCTTCTCTGCAATCAAATTCCCTTTACTATCATATTCGTAGGTTAGTATTTCATTTAAAGAACTGTCATGATTATAATAACTTAATGATACAATCTTATTTCTTTTTTTATCATATTTATAAGTATACTTCCAGCGGAATAAACCTGCTGTATCATAAGTTATTTTAGCAATCAAATTTTTATTTCTATCATATTTATAAATTTCTCTACTATTAAACCATTTATCTTTGCTTTTAACAATCTCCTCAATTTTGTTTCCCTTTTTATCATATTTATGTAAACTTGAATAATTCCAAACGCAGTTAGAATCATAACCTATACGTTCTATAATTTTTCCCATCTCATCATATTTTAATGATGTTTTTGAAACAAATATGCTATCATCATTATAAAAAAATATCTCAATTAATTTATTTTTATCATCGTATTTTGAAATTACTTTTTCTAAGATTTCTCCAACTTTATTATATCTTTTTCTCAAAATTAAATTTCCAGCACTATCATATTTAAACACTTGCTCCCAGAATAAATTTCTATTAAAATCCTTATTATAATGATTATTATTTTTTTCACAAGAAATAATTAATAGAAATAATATTAACAATAAAATAATATTTTTCATGTTTCACTTGACTATTAATTTGCAATTCGATTATCATAAATCTACAAACAAGGAATGATAAAAGCAATAAAAAAACTCTCAACACTGTTGAGAGAATTTACTCATTATACCTCTCCACAGACTTAATTCCATTCAATTGCCGGAGACTGTCGAACAATGTGTTCATATCTTCTATGCTGTGGAGGTTTGCAGTTATTATGCCTTCCAATCCTTCATCAATATTATTGATATTTAATCCTCTGAAATTCACTTTTTTTAGAGAAAGTATTTTTGTTGTGATTTCATTCAGTATTTCGGGTTTTTCTTCGGCAACAACCCTGATTTTAACAGTGAAATCCTTGTGAATGAGATTTGACCAGTCCATGTCGAAAAGTGAAGTCTGGTGAGTGTCAATCAAATGTTTTACATGTCCGCATGATTTCTGATGAACGATGATTTCATGACCTTCCTTAATGTGCCCGACTATTTTATCACCGGGCAAAGGATGGCAGCAGCCGGCATAAGATACATTGATTGATGCATTCTTGATTTTTGTCGTAATGCTGTCTTGAGCATCTTTCATCTGGGGTATATCCTTGTCGGGAAGCAATTCTTCACCGTTGATATGATTCAACGACAGGTTAATTTTTTTATCGGAAAGAAATTCATAAACAACCGATACATCAAAGTTTGCAGAGCCAAGTGATTGAAAGAAATTCTTCATAGACTCAAATTTCAGTTCCTGAAGTAATTCATGAATAAAATTATCATTTTCTTTGATGTTATACCTGTTGACAATACCCTTCCAGATAGATAGACCTCTTTCCTCATCCCTCTTTTTTTCATCTTTGAGGTATTTTTGTATATTATTTTTTGACCTTTGTGTAACAACAAATTTCAGCCAGTCCCTTTTCGGTTTCTGGTTTTTGGAAGTAAGTATCTCGATAACATCACCGCTCTGTAGCTTATAATCCAAAGGTACAACCTTGCCGTTTACTTTAGCACCAATGCAATGGAAGCCGATTTCGCTGTGAATGGCAAAGGCAAAATCTAACGGTGATGCATCTTTTGGGAATTTCCTGAATTCATAAGTTGGAGTGAAAACGAATATTTCATCGCTGAACAGATTCTTTCTGACACTGTCAATAAGTTCCTCAGGTGTTTCATCTCCGGCATATTCGAATACATTCCTGACTAATCCCATCCACTCTTCAATATTCCGGTCATCGAGTACAGATTGTGCAGGCAGGAAATCCCTTTTGTAATTAAAATGAGATGCGACTCCTTTTTCAGCTATTTCGTCCATCTTTTTTGTACGAATCTGAATTTCGACAGGTTTCCCGCTTGTGTCAATGACGGCTGTATGCAAAGACTGGTAGCCGTTTTTCTTGGGATTTGAAATATAATCCTTGAATGTACCCGGAACAGGCTTGAATATATCGGATATGATTCCATATACAATGAAGCAATATGAACTGTCATCTGTATCGAGTATTATACGAATAGCAAAAAGGTCGAATAACTCTGTAATCGGAAGTCCCCTGGATTTCATTTTGTTGTAAATTGAAAAAATATGCTTAGGTCTTCCTATTATATCAAATTTTATATTTTTTCTTTTTAATAATTCATCTTTCGAAAGTTTATCTTTGATAGGGTAGGTGAAATTCTGAATAAATTCTTCCCTGTCTTCCCTTTTTAGCTGAAGGGAATTGCTGATTTCGTCATAAGCTTCCTTATTGAGTACTTTGAAAGCGAGGTCTTCGAGTTCCCATTTCAAAGAACCTAATCCGAAACGGTGAGCGAAAGCAGAGTACACTTCAAGTGTTTCTTCAGACATTTTCTTTTGCTTATCTTCTTCGAGGTATTCAATCGAACGAAGGTTATCGAGCCTGTCAGCCAATTTAATAAGAATAATCCTTACATCCTTGAATAAAGCAAGTAACAGTTTCCGATAATTTTCGAGGTGTTCTATCTGCCGCCCTTCAATGTATTTGATTTTGATTATATGTTCAATTATTTCGGCTACCGTTGGACCAAACTCATTTTGTATGTCTTTAATACCGTAAGTATTACCTTCATCGACGACATTATGCAGCAATGCACAGACAACAGAAATATCATCGAGGGGCATTTCTTTAACAACGATTAAAGCAACAGATAAAGGATGGACATAAAAAGGTTTTCCAGAGCGCCTTGTTTTATTTTTGTGAGTGTCATAACACCAGTTGAAAGCTTTAGTAATTAATGCCTCATCGAATGATTTGTATTGATTTCTGCATTGCTGAAGGAGGTATCCCAAATCCTTCACAGGGTCTATCCCGAGTTCGAATTCTTTTTCAGGCAGTTCGGATTTTTTTATAAGGGACCAAAGTTTCATAAATTACTTATCCTTTAACAAGAGATTAATCAAAATGATAGTGCTTGCGAACAGGTTCAATCACATTCCAAACGCACTTTAGTCCTTTTGGGAAAGTGACAAAATCACCTTTGCCAAACTCAACCACTTCTGAATCACTTTTTACTATAACTTTTCCTTCAAGAATCAGGCACATTTCAGTGGAATCATAATACCAATCGAATGTTGAGACTTCTTTTGTCCAGACGGGCCAATTCCTGATTCCCAGTTTTTGAATTTCATCTTCTGTCAATTTTTCAATTTTAATATTCATATAATTTGGTTATTTATTGATTTAAATAAAATTAATAATTTTCTGAATAGCCACGACTTTCAAGTCGTGGGAAGATGAATCACAACATAGTGAGGGATTTGTCCCTTTATATGTAAGAGACTGAAGTCAAAGTCCGGGATTGATTTGTCCTTCCCACTATCTGAAGATAGTGGCTATTCAAAATATTAAAGAACAATCCCTCAAATTTATTTTTTATTATAAATTCTGATATTCTACCTTCATACACCTGTCTTGCACGAATTGGATACCATTTTCTTCGGCAAGTTTTTTTGCATCGTCATTGATGATGCCTTCCTGGAGCCAGATAACTTCTATATCGCCATTGGCTTTTTTTCTTTCTACAGCTTCTCTGACCACATCCAAAGCTTGTTCAGAGGGTCTGAAAACATCTAATATTTCAATTTGAACTGGTACATCAATCAACTTTGGATAAACAGTTTTTCCAACTATTTCTTTAGCAACCGGATTGATCGGGATAATAATAAAACCGGCAGATTCAAGAAAAGCAGGGACATAATTTGATGGCTTAGCCGGATTAGTTGACATTCCGTAAACTGCTATAGTTTTATATTTATCGAAAATAGCTTTATAAGACATTTTTTCCCTTTCACTTAATAAAAATTGTTAATTTTGACGATATTAAATATAAATGATTTTTTAATAAATTCAAGTAAATGAATAATCAAAACTCAAAGTTTGATTTAATACGTGAACAGATACTTAAAATCGTTTTCAATTACCTGGATAAAAATAAAACGACTGTTTATCTTTTTGGTTCACGTGCCGAAAACAAAAATGGCAAATATTCTGATATTGACATCGGATTATTATATGAGTATGGGGAAATACCTGCAGAGAAATTTGTATATATCCTGGAGGATTTGAATACAAAAGTTGATACGTTACTGAAAGTAGATGTCGTTGATTTTAATAGAGTAGACGAAGAATTTAAAAATTTTGCTTTGAAGGAAGCACAGATATGGCATTCTCCGAAAAATATTTAAAAAGATTGGGAAGTTTTGAAAAAGCTTTAAAGAAATTTCAAAGTTTTATGACTCTAAATTTAGACTTAGAAGTTTTGATTGAGGTTGCATCAAAACGTTTTGAATATACATTTGAAACAATGTGGAAGGTATTGAAATTATATTTATCAGAGGCAAAAGGGATAGAATGTAATTCTCCGTTAGATTGTTTAAGATCAGCTTACCAATTTGGTATTATTCCTGAGAAATATGAACAGGATTTTATTGAAATGGTAAAGTTAAGGAATGAAATAGTGCATATATATAATGAAGAAATTGCGATAAAGATTTATAACCAGATTGTTCCTGAATTTATAAATGCAATGACTGAAGTATATGAAAATCTAAAAAAAGAAATGTGATAAATTGAAAAGATTATTTGAAATATTAAACGGTGCTTTCAACAGGCTGATTCTGAAATTGTTTTCGAGTAAGTCAGGTACTGATTCCGGTGTTCATAAATTAATATGGGGAGTGGGTAAGAAAAGCGAAGTCTATTACCAGGAAAATTTTATAAAAAATCTTGATGTTGATTTATTTTGCAATCCCGAATCTGAAATTCAGGAATATGTTAAAAACTTAATAACATTTCCAAATGGGGCAGTTCCCAAAATTCTCGATGTCGGAGCCGGACCAGTAACTATGCTCGGTAAGAAGTGGAACGGAAAAACAATTGATATTACAGCAATTGACCCGTTGGCTGAAAAGTATAATGAAATACTCAGTAAATATAATATAATACCTCCTGTCCGTACACAGCCGGGTTTTGCTGAAAAGCTGACTGAACAATTTGAAGAAAATTATTTTGATATAGTACATGCAATCAACAGCCTTGACCATAGTTTCAATCCTGTAACGGCTATTGAACAAATGCTGAAAGTTGTTAAGAAAAACTCTTATGTTGTGCTATATCACAGCACGAATGAAGGGAAAAGACATAATTACAGCGGACTGCACCAATGGAACTTTTATGAAAAAGAGGGTGAATTTCATATTAGTAATTCAAAAATGAATATTAATATCAAAAACAAATTTGAAAGCAGTGCAGAAGTTAATTCAAAAATTATGGAAGGTGGAGTTTATCTGCTTGTTACATTAAAGAAAAAGTGAAAACAAAATAAGCGGTGAATCATGAAAAAAGCTTTAATTACAGGAATTACAGGTCAGGATGGTTCTTATCTTGCCGAATTACTTCTTTCCAAAGGATATGAGGTTCAGGGTATAATCCGAAGGGCGAGTACATTTAATACACACAGACTTGACCATATTTACCAGGACCCTCATGAAGGAAAAGTAAATATGTTCCTGCATTACGGCGACCTGTCTGACCCGGGATTACTTACAGAATTCATGTATAATATAAAACCTGATGAAATTTATCATCTCGGTGCACAGAGCCATGTCCGGGTGTCATTCGATATGCCTGAATATACAGGCAATATAACAGGATTGGGCACGACGAGAATATTGGAAGCAATAAGAAGAAGCGGGATTAAAACAAAATTTTACCAGGCATCTTCATCTGAATTATTCGGTTCAGCGCCTCCACCTCAAAATGAAAAAACTGTTTTTCAGCCTCAAAGTCCTTATGCTATTGCTAAATTATATTCATTTTGGATGACTGTGAATTACCGGAATGCGTATAAGCTTTTTTCATGCAATGGAATTTTATTCAACCATGAATCACCTCGACGCGGCGAGACATTTGTCACACGTAAAATTACAAGAGGAATTTCGAGGATATTATCCGGGAAACATGATAAATTATTTCTCGGGAATCTCGATTCAAAAAGGGATTGGGGATTTGCTCCCGAATATGTCGAGATGATGTGGCTCATGCTTCAGCAGGATGATGCGGATGATTATGTAGTAGGAACAGGGGAAAGTCATTCCGTCAGGAATTTTCTTGAAAAAGCCTTTTCGTATTGCGGAATCGAAATTGAGTGGAAAGGCAAAGGAGTTGAAGAAAAAGGATATATTAAAAGTTACGAAAAGAAATGGAATGGTATATTGAAAGCAGGTGCTGATATTGTCGGTATTGACAATAGATATTTCAGACCGACAGATGTTGATTACCTGAAAGCAGATATTTCAAAAGCAAGGAAACAACTTGGATGGGAACCAAAAGTTAAGTTTTCCGAACTTGTCGAAATAATGATGGATATGGATATGCTTTCTTACGGATTAATCCCAAACGGAAACGGTATGAAATCGGTTAAAGAGAAAGGTCTGAACTGGACTGAACATAAAATTCTGAATATTGGAGCTTCGGACAATGAAAGGTAATTATTCTTCAAATATTTATTTGGCAGGACACACGGGATTAGTAGGTTCGGCACTTCACAGGAAACTGAAAGAAAAAGGTTATTCAAATTTAACAATTTATGACATTGATGAACTCGATTTAAGACGTCAGAATTTAGTTGAGGGATTATTTGAAAAAAATTGTCCCGAATATGTATTTCATGCTGCCGCAAAGGTAGGGGGCATTGTCGCAAATGATACATACAAAGCAGAATTTATTTATGACAATATAATGATTTCCTCTAATATCATACATTCTGCATATAAATATGGCGTGAAGAAAATGATTAATCTTGGTTCATCATGTATTTATCCAAAATATTCTCCTCAACCGATGAAAGAGGAGTATTTGCTAACTGATACACTTGAACCGACAAATGAACCTTATGCGATTGCTAAAATTGCAGCTATCAAACTTTGCAGGTATTACAATGAGCAGTATGGAACAAACTTTATATCGGTCATGCCTACAAATCTTTATGGAAGAAATGATAATTATAATCTCGAAACTTCCCATGTTTTTCCTGCATTAATACGGAAAATGATACTTGGTAAATTATTGTCGGAAAATAATTTTGAATTGATTAAGAAGGATATTACAAAGTACAAATTGGGATTTGGGATTGACAAATCAATTAATACTGATGATGAAAATTCCATTATCATAAACCTTGAAAAAATCGGAATAAGTAAAAATAATATTAAAGTCTGGGGAACAGGAAATGTTTTCAGGGAATTTCTCCATGTTGATGATATGGCTGAAGCATGTGTATTCCTAATGGAAAATTATTCATATAAAGATATTGGAGAATTTATAAATATCGGAACCGGTGAGGACATGACTATCCGTGATTTGGTTTATATAATAAAAGATATTGTCGGTTACAATGAAGATATTATATTCGATAAAGATAAACCCGAAGGGACGCATAAGAAACAACTCGATGTCAGCAGGTTATTCAAACTTGGCTGGAAACCCAAAATCACACTTTCTACAGGAATAAAAATGGTAGTTTCAGAATATTTACAAAATCTCGGGATAAAAAATTAATGAACATCCGGCAGAAAATGAATAATTCCGGGGTTAGTGTTGTACTTGGGAGCTACAACAGATTGAAATTCCTTAAATATGCTGTCCAATCAATCAGGATGGAATTGAACGACTCTGAAATTCCATACGAAATAATTGTTGTGGAAGGCGGTTCAAATGATGGCAGCCTGGAATGGTTATTAAAACAAAAGGATATTATAACTATCATACAACATAACAGGGCTAAATTGACGGGCAAACAAGCTGAACGACGCTCCTGGGGTTATTTTATGAATCTTGGTTTTAAAATAGCACAGGGTAAATATATATGTATGCTTAGCGATGATTGTCTTGTTGTTCCCGGTGCAATAAAAAATGGATATTCCTATTTCGAAATTGAACTGAAAAAAGGAGCAAATGCCGGTGCATTGGCATTCTATTGGAGGAACTGGCCTGAGTTTAAAAAATATGTTGTCTTTAAATTTTATGGAATTATCAATATAAATCACGGAATGTTTCTCAGGGAAGCATTGGAAAAAGCAGGCTTTATCGATGAAGATAATTACAAATTCTACGCAGGGGATGTGGATTTATCTTTTAAGTTAAACCAAATCGGTTATAAACTACTGATTTCAGAAAATTCCTTTATAGAACATTATATGCATGCTAATAATAATACAAGAGTGAAGAATCTCGACAGTTTTGAATCTGATAATTCAAACTTTATTAAAAAATGGAAATCCATATATCCTGAAATGGATTTTTCCGAAAGTAACCGTTCTTCATTAATCGAAAAGGAATTTCTCGATGAATCAGATACTGTAAAAATTTTCAGGAAAGAATCGGGATTTGTCAGGTTAAAATACAAGGCACGTTCAATCATTTCGGGGAAATCCGGTGAGTAGTTTAATGAAAAACATTTTTCAAAAAATAAAAAAAATCAATGAAGCACCGGAATTATCTCTCGATGCCATTAAACTTTTGTCTTCAATATCTGAATGCAATACATTGAAATCAAAAAATGAAATAGAATGCTCAACGCAATTGATTAATTTTTTCGGTTTTCATTCTCATTCTGACCCGCAAAAAAATTGGGATACTTTGAAATGTATGTTTTACCTGTTAAGAGAAAGTAATACTGATTTACCAGTACTCGATGCAGGGGGAAGTCCTGATAGTTCAGTATTGAATACACTCTCAAGATTTGGATACAAAAAGTTGTTCGCATGTGACATTATTGATATGACAAAGTATTCAAAAATAAAAAATAGTAAAGTGGAATTTACTGTTCAAAATATTGAGAACACAAATTACAATAATGATTATTTTCAGGCTATTGTCAGTTTATCAGTTATTGAACATGGAGTTGACATTGAAAAATTCTTTCAGGAAATGTACAGGATTCTTTCAAAGAATGGTTTGCTTTTGATAACCACTGATTATTGGAATGAGTATATTAATTGCGAAGGCATATATCCTTATGGGACAGACAAATCACAGATGAAGGTATTTCAGAAAGATGAAATCATTTCTATTTGCAATATTGCAATTCAAAATGGATTTAAACTTTGTTCCGAGTTGAAAACGGATATCTCCGAAAAAGCTATTAGATGGGAGACATATAACAAGGAGTACACATTTATTTTTCTTGCATTTCGGAAAAATTAAATATGATTCAAAAAAGAGCATTAATAACGGGAATAACAGGACAGGACGGTTCATATTTGAGCAAACTATTGCTTGATAAAGGATATGAAGTTATCGGTTTAACAAGAGGTTTATCTGAATCCTCTACGAATAATTTAAAATATCTTGGGATTGAAAATAATATACAGCTTGATGTGTGTGAACTAACCGATTTATCAAATGTTATCCATGTAATACAAAAATACCAACCTTCTGAAGTATATAATCTTGCTGCTCAAAGTTCGGTAGGCAAATCCTTCGAGCTTCCTATCGGAACAATATCATTTAATATCATATCTGTTTTGAATCTTCTCGAAAGCATTAAGATTGTAGATAAGAATATTAAATTCTATCAGGCTTCTACAAGTGAAATGTATGGTAAGGTTGAGGATTTACCAATAAATGAGGATAGCAGGATTCACCCACTTAGTCCTTATGCAGTATCTAAAGCTTCTGCACACTGGATTACAGTGAATTACCGCGAATCTTATGGTATAAAAGCATGGTGCGGAATCCTATTCAATCATGAATCATACCTAAGAACAAAAAACTATTTTGTTAAAAAAGTAATTACAAACAGTATTGAGATAGCCAACAGCAAAAGAAAAACCTTGAAAGTAGGTAATATAGATATAAAAAGAGATTTCGGGTATTCACCTGATTATATAAATGCAATATGGCTAATGTTACAACAAAATAATCCGGATGATTTTGTAATATGCTCCGGCAAATCTATTTCACTGAGAGAAATAATTGAGTATGTTTTTAATAAATTTTCGATTCCGATAAGTAAAATTGAATTGGATTATAATCTGTATCGCCCAACTGATATACAGGATATTTACGGTGATAATACAAAAGCAGTGCAAAAACTTGGGTGGAAGTACGATAAATCATTTTACGATGTTATTGATTTAATAATTGAAGAAGAATTGAAAAATATTAACAGATGAGATTATTATGCCCGGAACAGTAGCTGTATTCCCGAATCCTTACCTTACAGACAAATGGAGCTCTGTAATGCATCCATTGCTATCAACATGGGCTATCTCTCTTAAAGAAGCCGGTTGGAATGTGATTGGATTAAACGCAGAGGATTTGTATAATACTGAATTAATTAAGAACATCTGTCCGGATGTGATTATAATACATTGGACAGAAACACTTACAACTTACTTTATTAATCAAATTCCATCGGGTAAAATATTAACTTCTGCAATATCAAAAGTGATTCCTTATTTGTTGAGAAAAAAATTAGCAAATAGTGTTACTCCTTTGGTCAAAACAATGATTGATGAATGGTCACAGAAAATATCAAAATTAAATATTAAGTTAATAAGTCAGGTACATGAATTAATTTCACATAGTTTTACCGAGCCGGGGCTTGCAGAATGCGATAATTATATGAAAAGTAAAGTATTTGAAATTTCCTCTGCATTTCAAACCCAGGAAGAGTCATCAGTACCTTTGATAAAGAAATTCTATAATTCTGAAAAAAAGTATGGGATTACATACCTAGGAGATTACACAAAATTTCATGGAGAAATCATATCAAAATCTGAAGCAAGGATTAAATTATCCTTGAAAGAAAATTCCAGGATTATTTCTTATATAGGCACTGCAAGGAAAAACAGGAATCCAACTGAAGTCATTAAAAGTTATTTAAAAGCAGCAACTGGTAATTCTCTATTGATTGTTGCTGGTATGGGGGTTGGAAAGTATATACCTGTAAAAAGTGATAAAATAATTATTTATGACGAGCTTATTCCAAATGAAAAATTGAGAAATATTTTCTCATCTTCCGACTTTGTAATAAATGACGCCTATGAATATATGACATCCGCAGTTGTCCGAACCGCTATAAGCTATCATGTTCCAGTAATAGTGAGAAATTATGGGGCATCGATTGATATGGCAAGCGATGCTTCAATTTTAATTGAAGATGGATTAAATGGTTTGGATAATGCAATAACAAAATCGCTTAGTTTAAGTGCTGAAGAATATAATTTTCTTGTTAATGGGGCAGTGTTAAGAAATGTTGAACGCCAGTGGAATCAATATGGCAAGGCTTTCGATGATTTAATTACTTCATTAGATAAAGAATGAATGAGAAAGTGAAACATAATAAAATTATCATCTGGCTTTACAAAAATATTTTTGCTAAAGGCAAAGTCGGCAGATTAAATGATGCAAACAGGGAAAATTGGGTCAAATCTCAGGTTGAAAAAATACCTAACGGTTTAAAAATTCTCGATGCAGGAGCAGGTGAACTAAGATATAAGAAATTTTGCAGTCACCTCGATTACATATCCCAGGATTTTTCTCAATATGATGGAAGTGGTGACAGTACAGGGTTGCAAATGGGAAGCTGGGACCAATCGAAAATAGATATTATAAGTGACATTACGGCAATACCAATGGACAATGAATCAATAGACGTAATTCTTTGCGTTGAAGTACTGGAGCATGTTCCCGAACCAATCAAAGTCATTAGTGAATTTTCGAGATTATTGAAAAAAAACGGGAAATTAATATTAACGGCACCATTCAATAGTCTCACTCATTTCGCACCTTTTCATTTTTCTACCGGGTTTAATAAATACTTTTATGAAAAACATCTAAGTGAAAATGGATTTGAGATTCTGGAAATCAATAAAAACGGGAATTATTTTGAATATACTGCACAAGAACTCAGACGTTTACCGGAAGTATCAAAAAGATATACAGGTAAAAATATTTTTTTAAGCAGATTATTAATCAAATTATTATTAATAACATTAGGAAGACTAAGCAGTAAAGATAAGGGTTCTGATGAATTATTGTGCTACGGGTATCATATATTAGCAGAAAAGAAATAAAATGATAATTACAAAATTAATCGGGGGAATTGGAAATCAAATGTTTCAGTATGCTGCAGGTAAAGCACTTGCAGAACACAATAAAACAATATTAAAATTAGACATAATTGATTTTCATTTTTATGAAGACCGTTGGTTTTCATTAAATCATTTCAATATTAGTTCGGATATAGCTTCTGATGAGGAAATTTCAGGTTTTATAGGTAAAAATAAATCGAAAAACCTGATGATTCTCAAAGAAAGATTTGGAAGAGTATTACCATTAAAAAGAAGAAAAATATATTACGAACCACATTTCCATTTTGATGAAAGATTTTTTAATCTACCGGCTTCAATTTATATAAACGGATACTGGCAGAGTGAAAAGTATTTTAATAAAATCATTTCAGTTCTTCGCAAGGAATTTACCTACAGGGAACCAATCGAAAAAATTAATAAAGAAATAGCTGATAAAATACAGTCATGTAATTCAATCAGCATCCATATAAGGCGAGGTGATTATATTTCAAATAAATTAACCTATCTAACACACGGAGTGTGCGGTATTGAATATTATGTAAATGCAATAAATATTATTTCAAAAAAAGTAGAGAAACCAAATTTCTTTGTTTTTTCAGATGAACCGGAATGGGCGGTTGAAAATTTAAAAACAAATTATCCTATTAATATAATTAATCATAATTCACAACAAAATGATTTTGAAGATATGCGTCTATTGAGCCTGTGCAAGCATCACATTATTGCAAACAGTACTTTTTCATGGTGGGGGGCATGGCTGTCAGGGAATGAAAATAAAATAGTAATTGCTCCTAAAAAGTGGTTCAATGAATATAAAGCTGATACAAAGGATATATATCCCGATAAATGGACAATTTTATAATTTAGAAATTTAAATAATTGAATTATTATTATGAAAATACTTGTTACAGGCGGAGCCGGATTTATAGCATCTCATATAACAGATGCATACATTAACGCAGGACATGATGTATTCATCATTGATAATTTTTCTTCCGGTCGGAAAGAAAATGTAAATCACAAAGCCACTCTAATCGAAATGGATATTAATGATGAGAAGGTTGATGAGCTCTTCAAAATAGAAAAATTTGATATAATCAATCATCATGCCGCACAGATGGATGTCCGTTTCTCTGTAGATAATCCGCGATTCGATGCTACTACAAATATTCTCGGTTCACTGAATTTATATGAGTCTGCCAAAAAATATGGTGTTAAGAAGGTTATTTTTGCATCTACCGGCGGTGCTGTGTATGGTGAACAGGATTATTTTCCGGCTGATGAGAACCATCCAACATCTCCATGTTCTCCATACGGAATAGCAAAACTTGCTAACGAAAAATACCTTTTTTATTACAAACAGATATTTGGTATGGAACATGTTATTTTCAGATATGTTAATGTCTATGGTCCGAGACAAAATCCACACGGTGAAGCCGGAGTAGTTGCAATTTTCATTAATAAAATGTTATCCGGAAATCAACCTGTTATCAATGGTGATGGATTGAATACTAGAGACTATGTTTTTGTCGAAGATGTAGTGAAAGCGAATTTACTTGCTTTAAAAAGTAATGTTTCAGGTATATATAATAACCTGAAATATTATTAGATGACGGATTGAGAAAAACAGTCGATTATTTTAAAAATCATAAATAATAAAGTATGACATTTCATTGGGTGGATATAACCGTAATAATTTTATATTTCCTGGTCATATTATTTGTTGGTTTTTATTTGAGTTCAAAAAGAAAAGCAAAATCGGAATCATCGGATATAGAATTCATACTTGCAGGCAGGGGACTCACACTACCATTCTTCATAGCTACATTAGTTGCAACATGGTACGGAAATATTTTCGGCATTGGCGAATTTGTTTATTCAAACGGAATTGCAGCCTGGGTTTGTTTTGGTCTGCCATATTATATAACTGCATTTTTGTTTGCATTACTAATAGCAAAAAAAATCAGGAAATCAGACGTAAAAACAATACCCGAACATATGGAATTGAAATTTGGGGAAAAAGCCGGTTTGATTTCATCAATTATAGTTATAATAATTACTCTACCTGCACAGTATATCCTGATGGTTGGATTAATATTTCAGCTTTTTACAGGATGGACATTGTGGATATGCATAATTGCTGCTGCGGTATTATCACTTACATACTTGTACACAGGAGGATTTCATGCAGATGTATTGACCAATACGGCGCAATTCATTATTATGTATTTAGGTTTCGGAATTCTGTTAATATATACAATAGCAGCTTACGGCACACCTGAACATATGTTCAATTCCTTACCTGGGGAACACCTTAGTTTTTCCGGGGGATTATCATGGCAGGTCATTCTTACATGGTTTATAATATCTTTTCAAACCTTTGTAGACCCGGGTTTTCATCAAAGGTGCGCAGCTGCAAGTTCACCCAAAACTGCACAGAGGGGTATATTGATTTCAATAGCTTTTTGGGTTTTGTTCGATACATTAACACTATTGACAGGCTTATATTCAAGAGCTGTCTACCCGAATATCAGTCCACTGAATGCATTTACTACACTTGCAGATAATGTTCTCCCTGTATTTTGGAAAGGATTTTTTGTTACGACATTACTTGCGGTTGTGATGTCAACACTCGACAGCTATGCGTTTATAACAGCCGTAACGATTGGAAATGATTTATTAAAAAAAGCAAAGTTAAAAATCATTAAAGGAGTTTCAACAAAATACCTGGTCAGGATTGGATTGATTATAACCGCAATTATGAGTGTATCACTTGCGATTATTCTGCCTTCAGCTTTGCAGATTCTTTATAAAACTTCATCGGTTGCAATACCGGGATTGCTTATTCCATTAACAGTCAGTTTTTTTAAAAGATATCATCTATCCAAATCAGGTGCTGTTATTATAATGCTTGTTTCATCCGGAATTTCTTTAATTTGGACTATTGGCAGAGGATTTACGGAGAAGTTAACAACAATCGGGAAATTATTTTGGGAAATAGAGCCTATGCTCGCCGGAATTTCAATCTCATTAGTTCTGGCAGTTTTGTTAATCAGCAAAGTTAAGAATAATGAAAAATAAAATCATAAACATATCAAATTCACTGAGCTTTTTAAGATTGGTGTTAACTATTCCTGTTTGCTGGTTTCTATTGAATAATAATAAAATCTGGTTTTTAATTTTAGTAATTGCAGCACTTTTAACCGATTACCTGGATGGGTATTTTGCACGCAAAAGAAATGAAATAACTGAATTTGGGAAAGTCATGGACCCAGTTGCAGACAAAGTAATTATTGGCGCTATTGCTGTAATAATGCTAATCCAAGGTTTAATTCCACTTTGGTTTTTACTCGCCGTTTTATCGAGAGATATATTGATA
>JACRLY010000054.1:21303-22369 GCA_016219595.1 Ignavibacteriota bacterium
AGAGATATATTGATATTAATCGGTGGACTTTATGTATCAAAAAAAATAGGATATGTGGTCTATTCTGACATTATCGGGAAATACTCCGTTACAATTCTTGCATTGATGATGCTTGGAATAATATATAAAATTGAATTATTTTCAATATATGGGATATATATAGCACTTATTGCCTTGATTGTTTCTTTTGTAAATTATCTGATAAGGATGATTAAATTGCTAAAGAATTCAACCGGGAAATAAAAATTATATTGATATAGTATTAAAAGATTAAATTTTATTAAATTAATGTTGTTTATAAATCTATTCTGATTGCAAATGTTTTACCTTGACATACTTGAAGAATTTTATAAGAAAGACATCAAATATCTGATTGTTGGCGGCTTAGCTGTCAATTTACATGGGGTTCCCCGTGTTACCCAGGATATTGATATTATAATTGCAACAAACAGAAACAATATTTTGAAAATTATAGAGATTCTCACATCTTTTTCCTATATACCAAGATTACCTGTTAATCCACAAGAATTAGCTGAACCTGATGTTGTTAAAGAGTGGATCGAAAAAAGGAATATGAAAGCATTCAGTTTTTATCATGTGAGGGAAAATTTCAAAGTCATTGATATCGTGATATCACATAATTTGAATTTTGAAAACGCATTTGAAAATAAAATAGTGAAAAAAGTTAATGGATTTGAAATTTATATTTCTTCAATAGAAAATTTAATAAAATTAAAGGAATATTCAGGCAGAGACCAGGATTTAAGCGATGTTGAAATGCTAAAAAAGGTAATACAAATTCGGAAGAGTGACAATGGGTAAAGGTTTTAAATATTATCTCGAAGAAGATAAAATCAGGGAATACATGAAACTACCCATTGAGCAAAAATTCAAATGGTTAGATGAAATCAACCGCTTCAATGAATTGGTCATGGATGATAAAACAAAAAGAATAAGAGAGATGTTTAGAAAAGGAGAAATATAAATATATAATTGAAATCAGGGATAAATAATATGAAATGTATTATATCTATCTTATTATTATTTTTAATAAATCCATTTAAAA
>JACRLY010000055.1:0-24007 GCA_016219595.1 Ignavibacteriota bacterium
GTTTGGTCAACAGGTGATACAACAAGGAAAATAATTGCGAGAGATACAGGATTATACAGCGTTACAGCAACAACCACAGGAGGATGTACAGCATTTACAGAATTCTATGTTGAACTAACACCTGCCAAGCCAGTTATCAGCAGATACAGGAATACCCTTACATCGACTGAAGCGGCAGCTTATCAATGGTATTTCAACAGTACACCGATTGATACTGCAACCAAACAAAGTTTTGAAATTACACAGGCAGGTAATTATAAAGTCGTGGTTTTCGACAAGGATAGTTGTTCAAACTTTTCCGATTCTATCGATGCAATAGTCGGTGTAGATGAATTGAACTACACTGGTAATAGTGTTTCGGTTATTCCTAATCCTGGCACAGGATTGTATAATGTTAAAATTTACCTGAAACAACCACATCCGGTTGAAATGAATTTAACGAATTTAATAGGTGTTGAGGTTTGGTCTATGTCGACTGAATACCAAAGCGGTGAATTAACAAAAGAAATTAATATACAGAATATGCCCGACGGTGTTTATAATCTGACTGTGAAATTCGGTTCACAGAGGATTATTCTGAAAATTGTTAAAGAGTAAGTTATTATAAAATTCATTATTGAATATAATACTTTTAAGTATATTTTAAGGTGTCAGGATTTTTTTCCTGACACTTTATTATAAACAAAAATTGACAGAAATGGATTTGGGAGTACTTAATAATAATTATTTTATTTTATGATAGGACAGCTTAACGGAATACTCATATACAAGTCTTCTACAGAAATTATAATAGATTGTGGAGGTGTTGGCTACTCTGCTTTTGTGTCTGTCAATACTTCAGAATCTCTTCCCGAAACAGGAAACAAAATAAAAGTCATAACAATACTAATTCCTAAAGAGGATTCTCTTAATCTTTATGCTTTCGCAAACGAATCTGAAAGAGAAACCTTCAAAATGCTGATTTCGATTTCAGGCATAGGACCAAAAATTGCTCTCGGCATTCTTTCATCTGTTACAGTTGAAGATTTGCAAACAATAATTATTTCAGGCAATCTACATTCTTTGCAAAAATTACCGGGGATTGGCAAAAAAACAGCCGAAAGATTATTATTGGAACTTCGTGATAAAATCACAAAAATAGTTCCATCAGATGTATCCGATGTTCAATTCAAATATGGTCTTATTGTTCAGGAGGCATTGTCTGCACTTGTCACTCTCGGCTATTCACGGCTTATAGCTGATAAAGCTATAAAATCTGCGCTAAATGAAATAAGCACCGATAAACTTACTGCAGAGCAATTAATTAAATCTGCTTTAAAACATGCTATGAGTTGATTTATGCTGCTCGTAATTCCCGCAATGGCTCTTCATCACGGCAAATGTACATTTTTTGTCAAGGGTGAAACCGGCACTGAAGAAACTTATTTTCAATATTCCGACCAGCCGGATAAGTTATGTAAACTCTGGAGAAGGGAAAATGCAAAAACAATTCATATCACCGATTTGGATGTGCTTTTCGGCGGGAAAAACGAAAGCAATCTCGAGCAGATTTTATCATTATCAAAAGCGGTTGATATACCTATACAATTACTTACTGAATTTAAAAGCGTTGATGAATGTATTAACGTACTCAACAGTGGAATTTACAGGGTAATTCTTTTTGATTTGGCTTATCGCAATCCGGATGCAGTAAAAGAACTGATGTGGCAGTTTACCCCATCGAGAATCGCATTCCTGGTGAACTGTCTCGATGGGAAAATCAGGTTCTGGAACAGCGAATTTGTCATCAGCGACATTGATTATGTGAATTATCTTAAGGATTTGGGTGCAACGCGCATTATCGTCCGTGACGAAGCCCATTTCGATTCATTAGAAGGAATCGATGTCGAACTTCTGAAAAGAATCAGATAATCGGCAAACCATTATACCAAAACGCATTCCCCTGCCAAAAAATCTGGCGTATGGCAGAAGCGGAGTTGGAATAAATTTAAAAAAACTTTAAATTTCAAATTTTAAATAATTTATATCATTACAACCTATTTTATATAGTATTTCCAGTCTCTTTCTTTCCATTTAAAACAAAAAATTTGTAATTTGGAAGATTATATTGAAATGAAATTTGATTTTATTTTCTTTTTTGTGAAATTGAATCAAAATATAGGTTATGACGAAGTTGAAGGAAGTGAAAGGAGATTCGGAATAAGTGCCAAGTATAGTTATAGATGGTCAAAAGATAGAAGCTGCAGCAGGCAAAACTGTAATCGAAGCGGCTTACGATAACGGAATGCAAATCACACATTTTTGCTGGCATCCTGAACTTTCCGTATCGGGCAACTGCCGCATGTGCCTCGTCGAAATAGGCATGCCGAAGCGTATGCCTGACGGTTCAATCCAAAATGATAATGAAGGTAATCCGGTAATATCATATTTCCCAAAATTGCAAATCGCATGTGCCACAGCTATTGCAGACGGCATGCATGTGAACACCAAAAAAGACAATGTCGTTAAGGCACAGGAAGCAGTCATGGAGTTTTTATTGATTAATCATCCTCTCGATTGCCCAATTTGCGACGAAGCCGGTCAGTGCAAGTTGCAGGAATACGGTTACAAATACTCAAAAGGCGAAAGCAGGTTCGATGAAGAAAAAGAACATGCACCCAAACATCAATCCTGGGGACCGACTGTAATGTTCGATGCAGAAAGATGTATCAAATGCTCTCGCTGTATCAGGTTCGGTCAGGAAGTCGCAAAGCAGGATGTATTGACATTTGTCAACCGCGGCGACCATGTGAAAATAGAATTATTCGAAGGAACTCAATTAGATAATCCATACTCAATGAATGTGATTGATATTTGCCCTGTCGGAGCATTGACAAGCAAAGATTTCAGATTTAAATCGAGAGTCTGGGACATGAGTTTTAACGACTCGATTTGCCCCGGATGTGCGAGAGGATGCAATATTAAACTTGGAGTACGTAATAATGAAATTCTCAGAATCGAACCGAGGACTAATCCTCATGTGAATAAATACTGGATGTGCGATTATGGCAGGCTGACACAATATAAATTCGTCAACGAAGACAGGGTGACTGAACCGATGATTCGATGGAAGGATGGTCTGATTCCCTGTTCATGGGATGAAGCATTTGCAAAAGCGGAAGAATCCCTAAAAAAATTCAAACCCGAAGAAATAATGTTTATCGGTTCAGGCAGAACAGCTAATGAAGGTAATTACATATTGGGGAAATTTGCAAGGGAAGTAATCCACTCGGAAAATATTGATTTATTCAGGGATATTGACGAGTCATTCGGAGATGATTTCCTCAAAGTCAGCGATAAAAAACCGAACCATTATGGAGCCGTTGAAGTAGGTATAATCCCGGGCAAAAGTGCTGTTACGGTACAAAACCTTCATGAAAAAATGAGATATAAAAATATCAAAGCTCTTTATATTATAACAGACCAAATCGTACAATTCAGACCTATTTTAGACGAATTGGACGACCTTGAACTGCTTATTGTGCATGCATATAATCATACACCATTAACAAAAAAAGCGGACATCCTTTTTGCAGCCTCGACTTATGCAGAAATAGAAGGTACTTATGTGAATATAGATAAAAGAGTACAGCATTTAGCTCCCGCACTTGTAACTGCCGAGAATATGAGGTTTATGGGAATGAAGATGAGCAGGCTTGATAAATTTGGTGCATCGAATGACAGGTGGACTCAGCATAAATTGAGGAAAACACTTCCCCACTGGAAAATTTTAGTAAGACTGGCAGAACAATTCAATGTAAAATGGAATTTTAAATCTTCAAAGGATGTTTTTAAGGAAATTACTGAAAAAATTCCGGCTTTTGCGGGAATGAGTTATAAAAAATTAATCGAGTACCAGGGATTAACTTTAGGCAAGGCTGACCAGCCTGATGCTAAAGTAATTAACTATGAATCGCATGTAATGAAACCAAATTAATTATAGAATATGTGAAAGAAACAAATAGATTTTATGTCAGAACTTGGATGGATATTGATTGAAACGCTAATAAAGGCAGTAGTAATACTGACAATGATTTTACTTGCTGCAGCTACACTTGTTTATCTCGAAAGAAGAATTTCTGCTTTTATTCAAAACAGGTACGGTCCTAACCGTGTAGGTCCTTTCGGTGTTTTACAACCTTTTGCCGATGTATTTAAATTATTTCTAAAGGAAGACCTTGTACCCAAAGTTGCAGATAAAAGATTTCACAGGCTCGCTCCGATTATTTCCCTGGGAGTAACTATAGCAGTTTATTCTGTAATCCCAATGGCAAATTATGTTTCTATTAACACAGGGGAAACAGTTAGGAAAATTTATTTCGGAGTAGCTCCTAATGTAAACATAGGATTCCTGTTCGTACTTGCTATGACTTCTGTCGGAGTGTATGGAATTACACTTGCCGGCTGGTCATCGAACAACAAATATTCACTCCTCGGTGGCTTAAGGTCATCGGCTCAGATGATTTCCTATGAGCTTTCGATGGGACTATCGGTTATTGGTGTACTTCTTGTTTCAAATTATTTAACAGTTGCTGATAATACATCTTGGACAAACACATTAAGTCTGAATACAATAGTTATTAATCAATCGGGATGGAAATGGAATATTTTACTCCAGCCTCTCGGTTTTATTATATTTTTAGTTTCAGCCTTTGCAGAAACCAACAGAGCTCCGTTCGATTTACCGGAAGCTGAACCGGAATTAGTAGGTGGTTTTAATACAGAATATTCTGGAATGAAATTCGGTATGTTCTTTCTCGCTGAATATGGAAATATGGCTACATCAGCGGCATTGATTACGTTATTATTCCTTGGCGGCTGGCAACTGCCTTTTCCGGCAGGCTGGCTTGGTTTGGCTGAAGGGTCATTGTGGCTGGTATTAGCCCAATTCGCTTCATTTTTATTGAAAATAATTTTATTGGCAATATTCTTCATATGGGTTCGTTGGTCAATCCCGAGATTCAGGTATGACCAGTTGATGAACCTGGGCTGGAAAATCATGCTTCCACTTTCACTGTTGAATATAGTGATTACCGGCATCATATTGATGTTAATTTCTTGATGTATGAATTTGGATAATGGAATAAGAAATGAATATAACTAAAAATACAGAAAATGAGAGAATGAATTTTTGGGAGAAAATTTATCTCCCGGAAATAGCGAGAGGAATGGGATTAACTCTAAGGCAGGTATTCAAGCCGAAATTTACAAGGCAGTATCCTGAAGAAGTTTGGGAACCGGAAGGCTCATACAGGGGAAGACGTGTACTCGTTCAAGAAGAAGAAGGCGAAAGGTGTGTAGCCTGCGGACTATGCTCCAGGGTATGCCCGGCACTTGCTATAGAAGTACAGGCAAGCGAAACCGAAAAGGAAAAGGAACGTTATCCCCTCAAATTTGAAATCAATATGCTTCGATGCATTTTCTGTGGGTTCTGTGAGGAAGTTTGCCCTGAAGAGGCAATTGTAATGAGCAAGGATTATCATCTTGTATTTCAATCACAGGAGGAAGCTATACTCGGCAAAGACAAACTGCTTGTACCTATTGCCAAATTGCAGGACAGGCTTGAATTTTTAAGACAATACAAATAGATTTATCAGTCAAGAAAAGATTTTTCTTATACACTATTTATTCATATTCCCGAGGATGATTATGAAAAGAAGTTTAATTACTATT
The DNA here is from genome assembly GCA_016219595.1 of Ignavibacteriota bacterium. GTDB lineage: Bacteria > Bacteroidota > Ignavibacteria > Kapaibacteriales > UBA2268 > XYC2-FULL-35-21. The sequence goes on from JACRLY010000055.1 coordinate 5,713, forward strand.
TTTTCAGTCTTTATTTTTATTATTTTATTGACAGCCTGCGGCAAGCAGGGACAAACAGCTAACATGGAGGAAGTTAAAAAGATGGAAGCCGAATACACTAAATTCATTGATTCATTGCTTAATGTAGTAAAACCTGTTTATAAGAACATGTCACTTGCTTATTTTGAAGCATCGGTCAGTGGTGAACCAGCAGATTGGGATAAAAGTGCAAAATACGAAATGGAATTGAATTCAATTCTTTCGAACAAGAACAATTTTGCAAAAATCAAGAAGTTCAAAGAAACAGGATTAATCCAGGATGAACTGAAAGCGAGAGAATTACAGGTTACATATAATTCTCTGCTCGGTATGCAGATTGACACAGCTAAGCTGAATGCAATGACAAAGCTTCAAACCGAAATTACACAAAAGTATAACAGTTTTCGTGCTAAGGTCGGGAAAAAAGAAATGACGGATAATGATGTCGAAGAAGCACTTAAGTCTTCAAAAGACTCTAAGTTCCTCGAACAGGTTTGGACTGAACAGAAGAAAATCGGTCCTATTGTTGCTCAAGATATAATTAAACTCGTAAAAATGAGAAATGACGCTGCTAAAGAACTTGGTTTCAAGAATTATCATGATATGAGTTTGAGATTAAGCGAGCAGAATCCTGATGAAATCAGCAAATTATTCGATGAACTTGATGTTCTGACAAAAGATGCTTTCAATTCGGAAAAATCAAAAATGGATTCCATACTAGCTGCCGAATGCAATATCAAACCGGAAGAAATGATGCCCTGGCATTACCAGAACAGGTTTTTCCAGGAAGCACCGAAAATCTATGATGTAGACCTCGATAATTATTATACGAATACCGATATTGCCAATACAGCACAGAATTTTTACCAGGGATTGAATCTTCCGATAAACGACATGGTTGCTAAAAGCGACTTGTATGAAAAGCCGAAAAAAAATCAGCATGCTTATTGCATCGACATTGACAGGGACGCAAAAGACATTCGAGTTCTATGTAATATTAAACCAAATTCGAGATGGATGGAAACAATGCTCCATGAATTCGGTCATGCACTTTATGAAAAATATTTAGACAATAATTTACCCTGGATAATTAAGCAACCGGCACATACATTTACAACAGAAGCCATTGCTATGATGTTCGGCCGGCTTGCCACTGACCCCGAATGGATGCAGGAAGTTATCAATATAAAACCTGCAGAGAAAGCAAAAATTGCAGATGCATGTTTTAAAACTCTTAGACTTCAACAGCTTGTTTTCAGCCGCTGGTCGCAGGTAATGTACAGGTTCGAAAAAAACATGTATGAAAATCCGGACCAGGACCTGAATGCTTTGTGGTGGGGACTTGTTGAAAAGTACCAGATGATTAAAAAACCCGCTAACAGGAATCAGCCGGATTGGGCATCAAAAATTCATATAGCTACTTCACCCTGCTATTATCATAATTATCATCTCGGTGAATTGCTGGCTTCACAACTTTATTATACTATTGAAAATAAAGTGTTAAAAGCTAAGGAAAATGAAAAAATCAGCTTTGTTGGAAAACCGGAAGTTGGTAAATTCCTTATCGATAATGTATTTAAACCTGGTTCAAGATACCAGTGGAATACAATGATTGAAAAAGCTACAGGTGAAAAACTAACAGCTAATTATTATGCAAAACAATTTGTTAAGTAACTAACTTAATTGAAAAGCAGGTAAAAGTATATACTCTTACCTGCTTTTTTCATAATAAATTATCACCAAATCCATCTCATAGAACAGTAATTTTCCATTAAATTAAAATTCTTTATAAATAATAATAAATTTATTTCTTTGCTATTCTGAATTTATATTATAATTTTCTGAAATTAATTCTTTTAAAAAATACAAATTTGAAATTGAAAGGTTTGTAATGGTAAAAAAATCATCAGTCTCTCAGATGAGACAAGGTAAAGGGCGTACCCAGAAAAGCAAAATAAATAAATTCGGAGAACTTGATTCTAATCAGCTCCGATGGACATGCCCCGAATCAATGTTTAAATTTAAAACTACAGCAGAAATCAAACCTCTCGATAAAATTGTAGGGCAGCCAAGAGCTGTTGAAGCAATTCGTCTCGGTGCCGAGCTTTTTTCAAAAGGCTATAACATTTTTGTAACCGGGATTTCGGGCACCGGACGTTCCTACACTGTCAAGAAAATACTTGAAGAAGTTACATCCCACAAACCTGAACTTTTCGATTATTGCTATGTTAATAATTTTGAAAATCCTGATGCACCCAGGCTTATTAAATTACCTGCAGGAAAAGGAAAGGAATTTTCCAAATCCATGAATGATGCCATTACATTTCTTCGCCAGAGATTACCTAAATTATTCGAGGAAGAAAGATACCAGCATTCAAGAAAAAAAATCCTTGAACATTTCCAGCGTAAAGAAAAAGACTTGCTTCATGAATTTGATGAAAAAATCCAAAAGCATGATTTTATCAGGGGGCAGATTGAAAATGAACAGGGTGTCAGCCAGGTTGAAATATTCCCGGTTGTCGAGGGCAATGCTGTTCAAATAGATGAGGTTGAAGGAAAAGTAACTGAAGGGAAAATAACAAAAAAGCAATCACAGGATTTTCGAAAATATTATAAATTATTTCATTCTGAACTCTATGACCTTTCCCGCTCCGGGATGAAACTCGTACTCGATATGAGACAAGCATTGATTGATAATGATAAAGCTGCAGCTAAAATCGAAGTAGAAACCATTTTCAATACGATGAAGGACAAGTTTCCGAATGAAAAAGTAAGTATTTATATAAACGAAGTAAAGAAATTTATTGAGGAGAATGTTCACTTTTTTGTTCAGATTGATACACCTCCCCAGCAAAATCCCGATGAGGATTCATCGCAGGAATCAGATAAATTCAAATTATTTTCGGTAAATGTGATTCTTGATAATTCTACATGCGATAGTGCCCCTGTAATAATTGAAAGAACACCAACTTATACCAATTTATTTGGTACTATAGAGCGGTCTTATGATTCAAGCGGTTATTGGAAAACTGATTTCACTAAAATAAAAGCAGGTTCAATTTTAAGGGCAGATCAGGGTTATATTTTAATGAATGCTATGGATGCTTTCAATGAACCTGGTGTTTGGGTAGCTCTCAGACGAGTTCTTATTGATGATATACTTGAAATTCAGCCTTACGATTCATTTTTCCAGTTGTCACAACTTCATCTGAAACCAGAACCAATCGAAGTAAAAGTCAAAGTTATTTTAATCGGTGGCTTATCATTATATTCTTATTTATATGAATATGAAAAGGGATTTAAGAAAATTTTCAAGGTCAATGCCCAATTCGATTACGAGACAGAAAAAACCGATGAAATGATTCATAATATTTCAAGATTCATCAGTAAAATTTGTACGGAAGACAATCTTCCTCACTGTACACCCGATGGAGTATCTGCCATTATTGAATGGGCTGCGGAACATGCCGGTTCTCAAAAAAGACTTACATTGAAATTTTCAGATGTAGCTGATATATTGAGAGAAGCCGCTTTTTACGACAGGAACAGCCGTCAAAAATATATTAACAGGGAGGATGTTGAAAAAGCAGTGGAATGGAGACGCAAAAGAAATGACCTGCTCGATGATAAGCTGAAATTATATATACTCGATGGGAGTACTTTAATAGATACGACCGGAGAAAGAATAGGGCAAATCAATGGCTTGACTGTAATAGATACCGGGATGATGTCATTCGGAAAACCTTCGAGAATAACCGCATCTATCAGCGTTGGCAACCAGGGTATTGTGAATATTGAAAGGGAAGCCGACCTTAGCGGTTCGATCCATAATAAAGGAGTACTTATCCTTTCCGGAATTTTCAGAGACAGGTTCGCACAAAATAAACCTCTTTATTTATCTGCTTCAATTGCTTTTGAGCAGAACTATGGAGGAATAGACGGAGACAGTGCCACAGCCGCTGAGATTTATACACTATTGTCTGCAATTTGCAGAGTACCTATAAAACAGTCGATTGCAATTACCGGTTCAGTTAATCAAAAAGGAGATATTCAGCCTATTGGCGGTGTGAATGAAAAAATCAGAGGATTTTTTGAAATTTGCAAAGAACGTGGTTTTACCGGAAATCAGGGTGTAATTATTCCATATCAAAATGTCAGTGACCTGATGCTTTGTCCGCATATTATCGAATCGGTTAATGACGGGAAATTTCATATTTACCCGATCCAAAAAATTGAAGACGGAATTGAAATTCTCATGGGATTACCTGCCGGCGAAATGGACAAAGAGGGTAAATATCCCTCCAATACTATTTTCGGTATGGTTGATGCAAGGCTGGAAGAATTAAGGCAAGCGGCAAAAGAACAACCCGATAAAAAGAAAAAAAAGAAATCAAAGAGTAAATCAATTTATAGGGTGAAAAACACATAATTAACTGTTTCGTTTAATCACATTGATAATATGAAGAAAAAAATAAGAATTGCTCCGTCGTTGCTGTCTGCTGATTTTGCGCATTTGGCTGATGAAGTGAAAAAATGCGAGCAGGGAGCTGCAGATTTGTTACACTGTGATATTATGGACGGGCACTTTGTTCCTAATATTACCATTGGACCTCTTATCGTAAGTGCTATAAAACCATTGACTAAATTACAGCTGAACTGCCATTTGATGATTGAAAAACCTGAAAAATATATTGAGGATTTCGTCAAAGCCGGCGCCGATTACATCTCCGTTCATGTTGAAGTTCAGAATCACCTGCACAGAACTTTATCTTTAATTAAGAGTCATAATATCAAGGCAGGAATAGCTCTAAATCCCGTTACTCCTCTAAGCTATGCTTTCGATGCCGCCGAGTATTGCGATTTCATTCTTCTTATGTCAGTAAACCCCGGATTCGGCGGGCAGAAATTTATTAAATCCACCTTAAAAAAATGCGAAACTCTGTCAAATTTCCTCGATAAAAATAATTTGGAGAATATTGATATCGAAGTTGACGGTGGAATTAAAATTGATAACGTTAGCGATATCGTATCAGCAGGTGCAAATATGCTCGTCTGCGGTTCCGGTATTTTCGATGGAGATGTGGTCGCGAATATTATAAAACTTAGAGCCAATGCTGAATCTGTGAAGTAAAATTAATAATTAATTTCTATTTAAACCTGTGAAATTCCTAACTGAATTTCTTATTAAAATAATGTCTCGAGTCCCCATACTCATCCTTAGCAACGGTTCTGCCGGTTGATTCTATTCTTTGCTGAACACACTCAAAGCAATCCGATGTGAATTCATCAATGCATGGTTTACCATTATAAAGCTGATACTCACTTCTCACATGAGTTGGTGTCAGCATCGGCATAATGACATTGGCGCCAAACATCAGCCCTGCCTCTCGCCCCATCGGGTACATTGCCTGGAGTGCAGTAGTTGAAGCAATATTAATATCTTTCAATATGATTCTGCTAACGGCAATCATTTTCAGCGAGAGTTTATAAATCTCCCTTTTTCGCTCTGAATAATCATCATAATAAGCATTCATAGGAGTTTCGCTATGAATTATATATGGACCCATCCCGAGCATGTCTATATCCATTTCTTTGAAGAATAAGACATCGTTTGCCAGGTCATTAATTGTCTGCCCGGGAATGCCTATCATTACACCTGTACCAACCTGGAAACCAACTTCTTTCAGAGACTTCAAAGCTATTATTCTTCTATTGAATATCTGGAAGTCCGGATGAATTTTGGAAAATAAATCAGGATTGCTTGTTTCGATTCTTAATAGATACCTGTGAGCTCCAGCATTAAAAAATCTCAGGTAGGTTTCCCTGCTTTGCTCCCCCACACAAAGTGTTACTCCAAGTCCATTCGGCAAAATATCGGATTTAGTAAATTCCTTTATTTTTCTTACTGTATTTTCGACAAATTCAATAAATTGCTCGTCATTTCTTTCGCCTGACTGTAGAACAAGAGAACCGAAACCTTGATTGGCACACCACTTAGCTGTATCAATTATCTCATCATTTTCTAAAGTGTATCTTTTGACATTATGATTGCTTTTCCTGATTCCGCAATAATAACAGTCATTAATGCAAACATTCGAAAATTCGATTAGTCCCCTTAGATATACCTTCTCCCCTGTATATTGTTTCATTATACCGTAGGCATGGTTCTTTAATCTCTCTATATGCAGTTTATCACTAATTGATAAAAGATATACTATATCTTCAAGTGTAAATGATTCTCTATTTATTATATCATCGATGAACATAATAATTTTAAAAAATAATTTTCATTTTATATTAATAAACATTCCTGCAAAGTTACAAATCATTGTAATATGGCAATATTAAAACCTTTTTCCCGTTATAAATGAATTTGAAGTTCAGGTTTACACTTATTTACCGGAAAATTTATGAGATTAACAAAAAGTTTTTTAATATTCTTAACTATAATTATAATTCCAAATTTTATATATTCTGAAACCAATTCCATAATAATAGATGCAGCAAAAATAGAATTAAACCGCACTATGGAAGGATTGAAATACAAAGAACTCCCCCCATATTATTTGTCATACTATATTTATGACTCGCATATTTTCAATATTGAAGCAGAAGACGGAAAAATAGTAAATAATGATGATAATAAGTCACGTACATTAGATATTGACTTACGTGTTGGAAGTTATAAATTCGATAATACACATATAGTTCGCGGCGAAGCTTTTAATATGGGTTCACAAAGAAATGCCTTTCAACTTCCCCTCGATGATAATATAACTGCAATCAGGAATGCAATATGGTTCGCTACCGACCAAAATTATAAGAAAGCAATCGAGAGTTATGAAAGGGTTCTTACAAATACTACGATTAAAGTACAGGAAGAAGATACTTCTGCTGATTTTACAAAGGAAAATCCCTATACTTATTTTGAGAATCCAAAAACCGTTAATGTTGATAAAAAATTCTGGGAAGACAGATTAAGAAAAATATCTTCAATTCTTTCCACAGAAAGCTGGCTGTATAAAAATAAAACTTATATGACAGTTGGATTGGTTACTAAATATTTCGTTAATTCGGAAGGCTCTGAAATAACACAGTCCGAAATTCGGGCAAATGTTGTATTGACTGCCTCCACTAAAGCCGATGATGGTATGTCATTGCCTCTTTATAAAGTATATTTTGCATTCAATCCTGACAGTTTACCTGATGAAAGGACTATGCTCAATGACGCAAGGGAACTTGTCAAAACACTTGCTCAATTGAGAACTGCACCAATCATGACAACATATACCGGACCTGCAATTTTATCAGGAGAAGCCGCAGGTGTTTTCTTCCATGAAATATTTGGTCACAGGGTTGAAGGACACAGGCTCAAAGACCCGGACAACTCACAAACATTTAAAAATTTCTTAAATTCAAAAATATTGCCCGAATTTTTAAGTGTTACTTTTGACCCTACTATCAGGTACCTGAATAATTTCCCTGTTTCAGGGTACTATAAATATGATGACGAGGGTGTTCTCGCACAAAAAATCAATTGCGTTGAAAACGGTATATTCGAAAATTTCCTGATGTCCCGTTCCCCTGTTGAAAAATTTCCTGAATCGAACGGGCATGGCAGAAAGCAAGCCGGGATGAATGCAGTATCGAGACAATCAAACTTAATTGTAGAATCTAATAGAACTGTTCCTGTCGATTCTCTAAAAGAGATGTTAAGAGAAGAATGTAAAAAACAAGGACTTGAATACGGATTATTATTTAAAAAAGTTGAAGGTGGATTTACTTTTACATCAAGGTCAATTCCTAATTCATTCAATGTAAATCCATTGATAGTTTATAAAGTATATGTTGACAAAAAACCTGATGAAATTGTCAGGGGTGTTGACCTTATAGGTACTCCATTGACAACATTTTCAAATATATTAGCCTCTGGAAATAATCTTGAAACATTTAACGGTATTTGCGGAGCTGAATCTGGTTCAGTACCGGTTTCAGCAAGTTCTCCAAGCCTCCTTGTTTCGAGGATTGAGGTTCAGAAGAAAGCTAAATCACAGGCAAAGCCTCCAATTTTAGATGCACCCTAACAAAAGAAAATATTAAGGAATTTAAATGAAAAAAATATATATCATTATTGCGATTTTTTTAATCCTGATTTCATTTTCTGTAAAAGCGTCAGAAAACGAAGAAATTATGAAAGCTATGAAGGATGAAATCAACAGGTCTATGAAAGAGCTGTTCCTTGAATCACTTCAAAAACCATATTATATTGAATACACTTTGAAAATTTATGATCCATACCATATAACTTCAACACTCGGAACTTTGACAAGTTCATCGAAAGATAAAAAAGCTGAATTAAATGTAAATATAAGGGTGGGTGATTACAATTTCGATAATTCAAATTTTTTTGATATCAGCCTCGGATTATTCGGAAGCACCGATGAAGAAGAAAATTATAAAAGCCGTACTATGCCTTATGAACTGGATTACAAATCATTAAGACGGGAATTATGGTTAGCCACCGATGCTGCTTACAAGCAGGCATCTGAAATATTGTCAAAAAAATTGGCAGTATTGAAAAACAGAACAAGAAAAGATTCTACACCGGATTTCCTCCAAATAGCACCAGAAAAAAGTTATGATACTTTTCCATATCCTCAATTCAATTTAAATAAATTTGAAGATTTATGCCGTGCAGTTTCAACTAAATTTGATAGTTACAGTAATCTTCAAATATCATATATGGGATTGGAATACATTCCTGAAACTGTATATTATTCAAATAGTGAAGGAAGGGAATATATAAAGACAAACCTATACAGTGGTATCGAAATTCTTGCTGCTGCACAGGCTGGTGACGGTATGCCGTTATATGATATGTATTCAGCATACTCAAAATCTCCCTACGATTTGCCTCGGGAAGATTCTTTAATAAAAGCTGCATTAGTAGTAGCTGAAAATTTAACTTCACTCCAGAAAGCCCCTTTACTCGAAGAAACTTATTCGGGACCTGTGTTGTTTGAAGATAATGCTTCGGCAGAATTATTTGCACAGATATTTGCACCAAATCTTGTTGTTCAGCGTTCCCCGATGACAGAGTCGGGTGTCCAGGAAAGCGACAGATATATGTCATTTCAGAATAAAATTGGAGGAAGAGTACTCCCTGAATTTCTTTCAGTAAATGCTGAACCCGGAAAGGAATTTTATGATAAAACTCCATTAATCGGCTATTTCAAAATTGATGATGAAGGAGTTCCATCTCAACAGGTACAGTTAGTTAAGAACGGATATTTGAAAAACTTACTCTCCTCACGTGTTCCAACAAAAAGAGTTAAAAATAGTAATGGTCACAAACGCGGTGGTGCAGCAATGATGAGTATAATTGAATTGTACTCCGATAAAAATCATAAGAAATCCAGGAATGAATTAATTAAGCAATTGCTCAAATTATGTAAAGACAGGGACCTGCCTTATGGTATAATAGTTAAAAGGGCGGCTAACCAAAACATATTTTATACAACTTTACAGAGAGTAGCTCCCACACACATTAGTCAGAATTACAATCCACAACAATTCAACTTATTGCAGGTGTATAAAGTGTATCCTGACGGTAAAGAAGAACTTATTCGCGGATGTGATGCCGGAGGGTTTACTCCGCAATCATTTAAAGATATATTGTATGTTGGAAATAAATCTAACATATTAAATTTTCTTGCTCCATCAGTAACATCTCCGTATGTAACAGGTGGTGATTTATATGTAGGTTCAACGGTTATTACACCTTCTTTACTATTTGAGGATGGTGAGATTAAAGTCAGAGAGGATGATTTTCCAAATAAACCGTTTCTGCCTAATCCATTGACAGAAGTTAACAGTAAGTAATGTTGATTGATTAATTCTTATTAAATTGCAATTTATTAGTTTACCGGTTTTTTTTAATAATTATTCCCATTATCAAGATGGAAACAAGTAATATTCAAACAGAGAATAAGAGTTTTGATGGTGTATTTTATATTGCTTTATTATTAAAGCATAAATTTTTTATACTGATTGTAACCGCTTTATTTTGCGTTACTTCAGTAATAATTTCCTTATTAATGCCTAACTGGTACTCTGCTTCAGTGAGTGCAGTCCCTCCAAAAAAAGCAATAGGTTCATTATTTGAAAGTGCAATGTCTAATATATCTTCGACATTGAGAGAATTCGGACTGACAAAACTAAAAGGTGGACAAACAGAGGGATACAGCTATTTAGTTATTTTAAACAGCCGTACAGTAAAAGATTCAATGATAAAAATATATGATCTGGCAAAAGAATATGATATTCCGGATTCTTTGCATTCTGAAGTATTGAAGGAATTTGAAAATAATATAGAAATAGAATATGGAACCGAAGGGAATTATTCAATCACAGTAACCGATAAAAATCGAAGCAGGATTGCTGAAATGACAAATACATATTTCAATTTAGCTAATGAATTAGCTGAAAAGATACTTCATACCGAAGCATTAAAAAGCAGGGAATATATTGAGAACAGGTTAAATAATGTTGATTCTGCATTATCTGTTTTAAGCGATACTCTTCAAAAATTTTCACGTAAAACATTTATTTTTTCTCCAATGGAACAAGCAACAGCAGTGAGTTCAGCCTATGCCGACCTTAAAGCAGAATTAATTCAGCAGGAGATAATGCATGATTTATTGAAAAATAAATTCGGAGAAGAAGACCCATATACAAAAATACAGCAGGAATTAATTCAAAAAATTCGTTCAAAAGTTACTGATGTCGAAACCAAACCCGGTTTTGCAGGCAATTTCCCATTAAAAAATGCTGCATCAGTCGGTATTGAATATTTAAGACTTTTTGCTGAATATGAAACATTTTCAAAAGTAAAGAGCTTCCTGTTGCCATTACTTGAAGATGCAAAACTCGATGAATCGAGACAAACAATGTCGCTTGTCATTGTTGATAATGCAATTACTCCTGATAAGAAATCAAAACCAAAAAGATCACTGATAGTAGCTGGTGCTACATTTGGTGGATTTATTTTATCAATTTTGATATTACTGCTTTTTAATGGCTATAGGATAGTCAGAATTAACTATAGAAGTTTTATTGAAGCAAATAAAAATAAAATATAAAAACGGTGGCACAGAATTACATTACGAATTTTATATTAAATGAAAATTCAATTTTTTCATTTAATAAAAACATATCACCATACATTGCAACTGTAATATTGGCTTTAATATCACTATTAATCTTATATCTTGGAATTATAAAAGAAATCGGATTGGTAATTTTAGGTATAATAGTTGGTTCAGCCCTTTTTTATTTTTTCATTAAATACCCGAGATTCTGGATATATACAATAACATTCAGTTTATTTATTTTTTTCAGACAGAGTGATGTAGGTGTTTCTGTATTTGATATAATAACAGGCTCGTTATATATTGGGACATTATATCCATGGTTAGTATGGCAAATTGCTTTTAAAAGGACAAAATTAGTTGAAAACACAGGCGATTGGATATTATTAGCATTTTATATCCTTTTAATTGGAAATTCGATTATATCAGTAATAAATGGGGTGGATATTCTGGATTGGATTCGAGAGTATTCAATAACTTCATTAGTGCTTTTCTATTTCCCGATTAAACAATATTTTAGTGAAGAAAAATATCTTAAAAGACTGTTGCTTTTATTAGCTATAGTATGTGTAATAACTGATTTTGAACAATTTTATGATTATTATAACATTGGGATGTCTAATGTTGTATATGTTTACCAAGTTCTGATATCAGCGAGAATCAACCAGCCTTTATTCGCTACATCTGCTGCTATTGGAATTTTATTTATATTATATGAAAAAAAATTCTCAAGGCAATTATTATATATAATTTTCACTTTAATAAATGTATTAGCTCTGATTTCATCTTTTGCAAGAACATTTTGGATAATTTTGCTTATTGAGATAATAATTTTTTTAATTATAATGCCCCGAAGAAAAAAAATCAAAATAGCAATATATTCATTAATCTTTTTAGGAACAATAACATTTACTATAATGCTTGCTTTCAAAGGGAATACATTTATAATATTAAAAGCTTTTGAAAATAGATTGACATCTTCAACTGCAGGCAGAAAGGACCCTTCAGTGCAGGCGAGGTTGTACGAATATGAAGTAGTATTAAAAAACATTGCTGAATATCCTTTAGGTGGTAGCGGCTTTTATGATACTTTCAAATTTTTTAATCCTATTTTGCATATGACAACCAATACCACAACTACGCATAATGGTTACTTCTTTTTATTTTACAGGTTAGGAATTCCCCTATCACTATTTTACATTTTTTTTCTGGTTTATTTTACTATGAAATCATTTATTAATTACTTCAGATGCCAGGATAATTTATATAAAATAATATCATTGGCAGCCTTTTGCGGACTTTTTGTTATGGTAATATCTGATTTTTCAAGTACACAATTCGATGTTCGTGATGGTGTATTTGTACTTGCTTTTTCATTTGCATTTACTTCAATTGCAGAAAAAAACTCTTTGAAATTAAAAAAATAGTGTTATAATTTGCAAAAATGATTGAATTATTATGGCATTTGAATCTTTAATTGATAATAATCCTGACTTTGCTTCTAAGCAAAGAAGAAATATATTCAGAATAATCGTTATTCTGTTGGTCGCTGTTTTTATCGGCAGATTAGCTTTAATGCAGATTATTCAGGGAAGCGAATATAAGCTGGAAAGTGAATCTCAAGCCGTTAAACAAGTAGTTGTTGAGCCGTTTCGCGGTGATATTTACGATAGAAACGGGGATATTATTGTTAATAATGAACCTTCATTTACTCTTGCTATCACAAAAAATGATTTTACCAGGGAATCCTTAATTTTATTGTCCTCAATTCTCGAAATGGACACAACTGAAATCAATCAGGCTCTGGCTCCTTACAATAATGTATCGAAGTTTACTCCAATAGAACTTTTTCGTGACCTTGATTTCCAGAAAACTTCACTTATTGAAGAATATAATGACCTATTGCCCGGAGTTGAAATTGTAGTCGATTTCAAAAGACTTTATAACTTTTACGGTAATATGGCTCATCTTCTTGGTTACTCCCGTGAAGTTTCAGATGAGCAAATTAAGCAATATCCTTATTATAAATCCGGGGATGTTATCGGGCAGACAGGATTGGAGAAAGAATATGAAGAAATTCTCAGGGGGAATAAGGGTATTAAATTTGTAACGGTAAATAAACTTGGAAAAAAAGTTTCAAGTTTCGATAATGGCAGGAATGACATACCTTCGAGAAACGGTTTTGATATGTTCCTGACAATCGACAAGAAACTGCAGGCTCATGCCGAAACTTTATTAAAAGGAAAAAGGGGAGCCTTAGTAGCTATCAATCCGAATAATGGTGAAATTCTTTCTATTGTCAGCAAACCGGATTATAATCCGAGAGATTTCGCAGGTAAAATACCTTCTGAATTGTATCAAAAACTAATAAAAGACCCTGCATTCCCAATGTACAACAGGTCAATAATGTCGGCATATCCCCCCGGTTCAACCTGGAAAATACTTGTTGCTTTAGCCGCCTTGCAGGAGGGAATTATTGACGAACATACTACATTTTCATGCAGAGGCTCAATTCAGCTTGGCTTCAAAAACATAAAATGCCATGGTGCTCACGGGAATATTAGTGTAAGAAATGCAATTAAAGTTTCATGTAATGTATTTTTTATTGAGACTGCAATAAAACTTGGTTTCGACAGAATGTTGAAATGGGCTAGAATTTTTGGTTTCGGCGAAAAAACCTTTGTCGATATACCAAGTGAAAGCAAAGGGAAATTCCCATCGGAAGAATGGCTGAAAAGAACATTTGGGGAAGCTGATATTCCAGTCGGTTATCTTGCCAATTATGGTATTGGTCAGGGTGAGATAGCCGCCACACCCATTCAAATGACTTTATATGCATCTGCAATAGCAACTAAAGGATTAATGTACCAGCCTCATGTTGTAAGATATATACATAATAATTTGACAAATAAAATCGAACCTATAAGTTATGATAAAAAAGATATCCCTATAGATAAAAGATATTTTGATATTGTACAGAAAGGAATGTGGGACGTTGTAAACTCAGGTGCCGGAACGGCAAATTCCGCCTATATACCGGGGATTGAAGTGTGTGGAAAAACAGGTACAGCTCAAAATCCGCATGGAAGAGACCATTCATGGTTTATTTGTTTTGCTCCATTAAAAAATCCCCAGATTGCATTATGTGTTTTTGTTGAAAATGCCGGTTTCGGGGGAGAAGTAGCCGCACCTATAGCAAGAAATTTCCTTATGGCTTATTTCTATCCTGATTCTTATAAGATTATAAGTCCGCCTTCATCAACTTTCACAGACCCATTGGATTCGATAAGTAATATTATTACTGATAAAATTTTTCCGGTTCATTAATAATTATTTGGATTTGTAATGATAAAAAAAATACTTGTAATTGATGACGCAGAATATATACTTGAAAGTACATCGACTCTGCTTCGTTTTGAAGGTTATGATGTTTTCACGGCATCTGACGGATTAACAGGTGTCGAAATCGCATCGAATGTCATTCCTGACCTCATATTATGCGATATTTCCATGCCCGGTTTGGATGGATATGGTGTACTTGAAAAAGTTAGAAATCTGCCTAACACAACTACTACTCCCTTTATATTTCTTACAGCATTAACTGAAAAAAAGAATATGAGAACCGGGATGGAAAAAGGGGCTGATGATTATATTGTCAAACCTTATACAAGAAATGAATTAATTGCAGCGATAGACGCACAATGGAAAAGGCATACGCTAATTGAAAAACATGTGCAGGAAAAGGTAGATAAAGTCGGTAAAAGTGTAATTTATGCACTTCCCCATGAATTCAGAACTGTTTTAAATGAAGTTATTAATTCCGCCAGGTATATAAATAATTCTGCAGATACAGTCAAACCTAAAGAGGTAAGAGAGTTGGCTGGTGATATTATTTCTTCGGCTATGCGTTTGATGAAGATTACTGAAAATTTCCTTTTCTATGTTAGTTTGGAATCTATTATGTCCAATCCTCAAAAGAAAAATATGCTCCGTACATTCAGCACTGTTGAACCTGTGGCTATCGCTGAAGATATTGCGCATCTTATTGCAGATAAATATGAAAGAAGTGCTGATTTATACTTCCTGAACAATGTTACCGGAATCAGAGCACAAATTTCAACTGAAAGTTACCATAAAATAATTGATGAATTGATTGATAATGCATTGAGGTTTTCCGAAAAAGATTCTAAGATATTTGTCAATTCCTGGATTGAAGATAATTTATTATTTATTTCAATCAAAGATAACGGAAGGGGCATGACTCAGGAACAAATTTCAAGCATTTCCGCTCTTTCTCAATTTGACAGGAGTATCTACGAGCAACAGGGTGTAGGATTGGGTTTGGTAATTTCAAAAAAACTTGTTGAACTTCATGACGGTTCTTTTAAAATCGAAAGTGGTTTACAGAATGGAACTGAAGTTATTTTCAGTCTCCACTTTGAAAAAGCAAATTAAAATATATATCTGAAACAGGAATTAAATATCTAAAGTAATTACTATTTCTAATTTACTTTCATTATTGGTGATTATTTCAGCACCGTGATATGTTACTGCTTTTATATCTTCGGAAAAATATCCGACACTAAAACCTTGTAATTCAGCTTCGATATATGTATTATTAATACTCAATATTTTGATTTGAGTTAGAATTAATTTGTGATTATACATTAATAAAAGTGAATCTGATAAGAAATCAATAATCAGAGCTGAACTGTCTGCAGAACTAACTACTAATTTGTATTTAGAAGTATCGGAATCTGATTTCACCGTATCATTATATAAAATAGCACATAAACCCTTAAGAGCCGTTTCAAATAGGTCAGCTAAATCATCTCCGGTTGCTTTAATTCTGACATCTGCAGTATGAGGCAGATATTCGTAACTTCCCATAATGAAATGTATAGGTAATAATTCAAATAGTTATTACAAATTCACATTACAATCGTATTTTCATTCATGCTTTCCAGGGTTCGGATTATCGCCGCAAGACACTGCCCTGCCAGCATACCATCAATCACTCTGTGGTCATATGTAATAGAAATGTAAGCCATATCCCTTATTGCGATTACAGGTTCGCCTTCAATTTCTCTAACTACAGGTCTTTTTTGTACAGCGCCGATTCCGATAATTGCAGTTTGCGGCTGATTGATTATTGGTGTACCGAATAATGTGCCGAATGTCCCGACATTTGTAATTGTTATTGTGCCACCCTGTATATCATCAGGATTAAGTTTCTTTGTTCTTGCCCTGCTTGACAAATCATAAATACCTTGTGAAAGCCCCAATATGCTTAAAGAATCCGCATTCCTGAGTACAGGAACAATAAGGTTCCCGTCGGGCAAAGCCGTAGCTATACCGAGATTTATCCTGTTATGTTTAATTATGTTTTTACCATCAACGCTAACATTCACCATTGGAAATTCCTTCAATCCTTTGATTGTCGCATCGGCAAAGAAAGGAGTATAAGTCAACTTAAATCCTTCCTTGTTCTGGAATTCATTAAGATGAGATTTCCTGTATTTAACAATCTCAGTAACATCAGCTTCTCCTACACTTGTAACATGTGGCGAGGCATGCTTGGAATACACCATATGTTCTGCTATTCTTTGACGGACCCTGTCCATAGGAATAACTACATCTTCTGAACCAACAGAAACAGATATTTGTTCAAATGTATGTTGTACTATTCCCTTGGTTGGAACTGAACCGCCTTGTTTTGCTTTTCTATTTTCAATATAAGTTAAAATATCCTTTTTCGTTACCCTGCCTTCAGCTCCTGTGCCTGCGATCGATTCAAGTTCGTTTAATAAAACAGATTCGGTTTCGGCTATAGTTCTTACAAGCGGAGAGTAAAACCTTTTCCCGGATGTTCTGGGTATTTCCTTAACTTCTGCAACTTTAATATCTTGTGATTTTTCAGTTGCCGATACCATTTGAGGTTGGGTTTTAACTTCGGCTTTTACAGATGTTGTTTGCGTTACTTTTGATGTACTTATAACCTTACCTGATGAAATTTTTGCAATCACTTTCCCAACTTCAACTGTTTCATTTTCTTTAGCAAGAAGTTCGACAATAATACCTGCTACAGGAGATGGGACTTCGGTATCGACCTTATCGGTTGATATTTCCAGAAGCATTTCATCCCTTTCAATTTTATCACCGATGTTTTTCAGCCATTTTATTACTGTGCCTTCCTGAAGTGATTCCCCCATCTTCGGCATAACTACTTCAACAATTTCACCTGCATCGGCTGAGACTTCATTTTTAGTTGTTTCATTTGAAGGGACTGATGCTATTTCATCTTTTTTAATTGGTTGAACCGGACTTTTTGTTTTGATTTCCATTGCTTGTTTCTGTTCTGTTTCAATAAAAGCAATCACTTTTCCTACTTCTACTGTTTCATTTTCAACAGCAAGAATTTCAACAACAATACCACTTACCGGTGATGGCACTTCCGTATCAACCTTATCAGTTGATATTTCAAGAAGCATTTCATCTCTTTCAATTTTATCACCGACATTTTTCAACCATTTCAGAACAGTACCTTCCTGCAATGATTCGCCCATTTTGGGCATTACAACTTCAGTTTTCATATATATATTTCCTTGAGGATTTCAATAGTAAAATAAATTATTTTCAAATAAAATAAAAATTTAATTTCATTTAGGCATTTTAAATAAATTATCATCTAATTTAATATCTGTTTCTACGGATTCAAGCTGCATTGCACTCGCTTTTTTTCCGTTTATATTGTTTTCAACAGTATAAGGTATTAATATACCGTTAACATTTTTATGATTTTTCAGATAAGTTTCCAGCTTTGCTTTCTCTTTTCCTTTAGATACTTCAATCAAGGTTTTAAAAAAAATATATTTATCGGCATCGATAAATACTGTTAATCCCTGCTTGTCCTGCATTGTTAATTTCAATTTGTATGCATTTCTTCCTTCAACTTTGGATTTACCAAGCAATTTTACACTAACACCTTTCTTTTTATAATCGTAAAAAGGACTTTCCAAAAAATTAGACTGAACTTTGAGTTTGGTTAGCATTTCTTCCGGCATCTTTTCTGCTTTATTATCCTTCCCCTGGGGATTGATAAACCAACCGACTTTGCCGTCAAAAGC
>JACRLY010000055.1:24071-59937 GCA_016219595.1 Ignavibacteriota bacterium
AAAGCCTGAACCATTTTTTTTCCGGATATATCAATTTCGGAACGTATGCACTTTGGCTGTTTAAAAAACATTTTAAAAGGTATTTCAGTACCCATACCTGAAATTTTACCCGAAATCTTCATTGTTTTTATACTCTGAAGTTTATCATTCCCCTGTACCTGTAATGTTTTATTAATAATTTCATCTGCCGTCTGGGCAAATAAACCTGAACTGAAAACAATTATAACGGCAATACTTACGATTAATTTTTTACTCACTTTTACTCCAACAATAAAATTTATTTAGGAAAATTGAACAGACTGTTATCAATAACACTATTCACTTCGACTTTTTCAATTAACATTTTAGTCTGAGATTCACCATTCGATTTGGAATCTATAAAAAACGGAATATTTAATCCTCCGATATCCCTGTAATCCTTAAAATAAGACTCTATAACAAAATCTTCCGAACCGGGCTGCTTAACAATGGTCTTTTGAAGTAATTGAATATATTTATTCTTATCTATATACATATCTGCTTCACTCGAATCTGTCATTACCGCTGTAATCAGATAACATTCTATACTGTCCAGGTTCGACTTCCCCTTGTATTCAAGTCTAATGCCTTTCTCCTTATAATTAGCAAGGGGGTGAATCATGTAAAAATTCTGTGTTTTAACTCGTTCATAATTCTCAGGCGGCATCTTTTGAGCAAAATTTTGGTCGGCTATTTCATTTATATACCAGCCTTCATTTTCTCCTACACATTGTATAATTTTTTTGTCCATGACCACTAAGTCCATCCGGTTAAGGTATGGCTTCTTATTATATATAGTGAATTTCCCGGTAACATTTCGGAAAGTCATTCTGCCTTTGATAATTAAAGTTTGAATTGTATCTCCTGCACCCCTGGTTTTCAATACTTTTTCAAAAATTTCATCGGCTTCGGTTAGGGCATTTGATTTGCCTGCCGTTGAAATCAAAAACAGTAAAAAAATTATTGAAATTTTATACATAATTACTAATTAAATAAAGTATCTACACATAAGATTTTATAGAAACGAATAACCGCTAATTTGATTTGATGAAAGCCTAACTTCCTGGAATTAGTTTTTTCATTTTTGCTTTAAATTCAGTTGCTTCCAAGCCTTTTATATCATACTGTGCAAGATACTCATCATCAGGAAAATTCTGATTAATCAGACTTTTGATTATATTAATTTCCTGCTTCGAAAATGTTTCTGACTCAATCATATAATCTTCGAATGCCTCATAAGTCATAGGTACAATAGGCTTAATTAATTCGACAATAGTTGCGGCATAAACTCTAATTTCATACTGGGCATGGAAATCAAGCCTGAGATTAAGAAAATGCAGCAGGTTATGCAGGTCAATTTTCCAGTACCATTCGGTATAAGTTGAAAGAGGTAGATTTATTCTTGCAAGTTCACGGGCAATGTCCATATCGAGTAGAGATTTATATTCCTCAAAAAGCTTTTGCTGGGTTTTACTAAGCATTTCATTAATTTCCTCAGCCTCATTACGTGGAAGAGTTGAATCACTTCTGCCCTGTCTGTTTACTGTATTCTGGGTTCTGATTTGGTCTATATCCGGGATGTAAAATTCATCTTTCATTTCAGAATAGCGCCCACTGTATTCGTTAACATTTGCAGTCCTGTGACGAATCCATTGCCGGGCAACGAAAATTGGCAATTTAACGTGAAATTTAAATTCAACCATTTCAAAAGGCGATGTATGGCGGTGTCTCATTAAATACCGTATCAATTCCCTGTCGGCTCTAACCGATTTGGTGCCTTTGCCATAGGACACTCTCGCAGCTTGCACGATTGAATCATCATTGCCCATAAAGTCAACCAGCCTGACAAATCCCTTGTCTAAGCAATCTATTCTTTTTAGTAATTCTTCTCTATTTTCCATTAAATTTTTCCCCGGTTAGTATAAATTCAATCGGCAAAATTAATCATGTTTTGGAGATTATACCAATTATGTTGAAATATTATTTGTATTTTCAATATATATAATTTATTTTAAATAATTCTGATATTATGAAATTAATTCATATAGTAACTTTTTTTATAGATTTCCGTATGCTTATTTGGAAAAGAATGTTTTACAATAATAGATAATTGAAAATGGGTTCAAGATATATTTTTGGAATATGCTTAGTAATACTCGGTGTTATCTTTTTTTTAGACCAGCTTGGTGTTTGGAGTTTTGGTTGGATAATATCAACCTGGTGGCCCCTTATAATTTTAATAATCGGTATCAGTCATCTTGCTTCGTCAAATAAATCCTTTTTTACTGGAATAGTAATAATCGCTATAGGTATTTTGCTTCAGGCTGACCAGCTTGATTATCTACCCGGCGGATTCTGGGGTTCTTTCTGGCCCATGATTCTGATATTAATCGGAGTTTGGATTTTAACAGTTAAACACCAGAGAAGCAAAAGACATCCGTCAACTGCAGAAGATGTAAATATGCTTGCACTTTTCAGCGGTGTCAATCAAATTATCTCTTCTGACAATTTCAAAGGAGGGACAATAGGTGCTTATTTCGGGGGTGCTGAGCTTGACTTGAGAAACGCAAAAATGTCGCCCGAAGGGGCTTCATTAGAGCTTACTGCAGCTTTCGGAGGAATTGAAATACGTATTCCTTATGATTGGAAAGTGTTTGTTACCGGAACTCCGATTTTCGGAGGAATGGAAAATAAAACCCGCCAGGAATTTCCTGAAGGTGAAGTTCTTCCGATTCTAAAGATTAATTACCTTGCCTCGTTCGGAGGTATTGAAATTAAAAATTAATAGCTTATCTTTGAAATTGAATAATTTTGTAAGCTCTTAATTTTGATTTTTTTAATGAATTCTATAAATACTAATGATTCCAAATCGGGCAATCGCCCTATAATCTTAAGCGGTATTCAACCTACAGGAGGTCTTCATATAGGCAATCTTTTCGGTGCTATTAAAAATTGGGTAGCAATGCAAGATGAGTACCAATGTTATTTTACCATTGTTGACCTGCATTCAATCACTGTGAGACAAATCCCCGCAGAACTAAGAAAAAGCTCACTCGATTTGGCAGCTATGCTCATTGCATGTGGAATTGACACAGACAAATCAGTTTTATTCGTTCAATCTCATGTTCCAGAACATGCACAGCTTGCCTGGGTTTTGAATTGTTATACTGGCATGGGCGAACTCAGCAGAATGACACAATTCAAAGATAAATCTGCAGAACATTATGAAAACGTCAATGCCGGATTGTTTACCTATCCTGTATTGATGGCTTCCGACATTTTATTATACCAGGCAGACCTTGTGCCTGTCGGAGAAGACCAGAAACAGCACCTTGAACTTACAAGGGACATAGCTCAAAGGTTCAATCATAATTATTCAGATACTTTCAAAATTCCTGAGCCATATATACCAAAAACAGGTGCAAGAATTATGAGTTTGCAGGAACCGACTAAGAAAATGTCGAAATCTGACGGGAATTCAAAAGCTACAATTTTTCTGACAGACAGCGATGAAGAAATTAAGAATAAAATAAAACGTGCGGTTACCGATTCAGGTGAATTATTAACAGAAGAAGATTATGTTGAATTTTTGGCTGATGAGAAATTACCATATAATTTCTCTCAAAAAAGGCCAGGTCTGGCAAATCTTATAACACTTTATCAAGTTTCTACAAACATAGGACTTGAAGGAATCGTCGAAAAAATATCAGGAATAGGTTTTGGAGATATTAAATCCATCGTTGCTGAAGCAATGGCTGAACATCTGAATCCAATCAGAACACGTTACAATGAGATTCGAAAAGATGAAAACAAACTGAAAGAAATTTTATCTGCCGGTGCAGAAAAAGCCCAAGCAGTAGCATTCAAAACATTGCGTAAGGTATATAAAAAAGTCGGCTTTTATTCACTTTGAATTTATTAATATTTCTTTTAAATTAGCATCGTATTTATGTATTAATGAGTGGCATCAAGATACTAAAATGAGAAAATCGAAAATATTCATCTGTTTGACTTTCATCTCATTCATAATACCATCGTTATTATTTGCACAAAAATATTTCAATACAATAACTCTTATAAATGATTCTGGTGAAAATGCATTTGTAAAAGTAGTCGGACCTACTGAATTACAGGTTGAAGTTCCCAAAAAGAAAAATACAATAGTCAATGTTTCAGCCGGAGTATATTATATTCTTGTTCGCTATGGGAATAATCCTAAGAATTATTCCTATGCTAAAGGAGAACCATTTCAAATCATTCAGAATGATAAGGAATATACATCAATTTCAATAACCTTAAATAAAACTGAAAGCGGGAATTATAATACGAATCCTACATCGAGCGAAGAATTTGGAAATTCAGACAAGACACAGCATGATTCTTTATCACTAATTGTTCCTGTAAACGAACAATATTCCAACGACCCGGGATTAAAAGACAACGAATTAATGATAACTTCAATTCCACTCGGTTTAAAAGTTTTCTTAGCCCCCGATATTGATTCTCTTAAATCAACATTGATTTCATCAAATCTCCAGATTCAAACATCACATTACCTGATTGATAGCACAAACTTCAAGGGTTATACTCCGCTTGTAATGAAAGATGTGAAACCAGGGAAATATCTAATCGGTATTGAACCGGTTAAAATTATTGATGAGAAATTAAAACTCAGCGATATAGATGAATCAATGAAACCTTCCGCATTAATATCAGCAGATATTTATCCTAACATCACATCCGCTGATAAAAAAGGCATGTATGGTGCAATTATATATTCACTCGATAAAGATTTTGTGAACGGTGAAAGAATTATTATCCTATCTTTCCCCCATGAATTACCAATTTCAAAAATGGAGCAGTATTATCCCCCAAAATCAAAATTTGTTTTCGATGAAGTTGAACTAAAAAAAGAAATAAAGAAAAATGGATTCAGCAATAAAGAAATTAATATAGCTATTGATTTATTGCATAGAGGAGGAAAAATCCGTCTTAATGGAAAAGGTCTTACTCTATTCATCGAAATCCTAAACAACGGTAGCTGGAAAATAGGTACACTCAGGAAATCAAATAATACAGATTAAAATCTCTCAAAATATAAATTAATTCATTCGTCAGAATTAAAAATAACTCACTGATTCCGTTCTTTAAATAATTTGAGGTCCTTATGAAAACTATTTATTGTTATGTGTATTTCATAAGTATTATGCTTATGGGCTCGGAAATGTTCGCTCATTCACTGACCGTACATGATCCGCAAAACCGTTGGAAAAGCTCTGCAGGGAGCATTGATTCTGCAACTCTCACTATTAAACCACAGGGAGCTTATTGTGAATATAGTTATTACATTTATTTTTCAGCAAATGGTTCGGGATATGAAAATTATTATGACACACTGGAAATTCAATACCAATTTTCATTACCGGAAAATTCATTTGTAACAGACTCATGGTTGTGGGTTGAAGACACTTTGGTACAGGCAAAACTAATAGACAGGGCTGTTGCAGAACAAATTTATGAAGGTATCGTTAAGAGAAGAAGGGACCCCTCAATTCTCTATAAAAACTCCCAGACAAATTATGAATTAAGAGCTTTTCCACTTGCTGGAAATAGTAGCAGAAAAGTGAAAATTACATGGTTAGAACCAACTTTTTGGAGTAATAGTTCCATTTACCTGACTTTACCTACCGGTATGGTAAATATATCTCGTAATCCTCTAATATCATTAAGGTTATTATTGTATACCGATGAAACCTGGAAAAATCCTAAATTCGGAGAAGTACCCATAGTAAATGATTATTTTGATGAATTTTTTGGTTCATGTAAGGCTATTGATATCAACAGAAGTGATTTTAACAAATATCAGGTTACATACGATGCTCCACTGCAAAACGGAGTTTATGTGCAATGTATTGCAAATAATCCTGATGAAGGATTTTACCAACTGGTTATATTGCCTAAAGTAGCTCTTGATTTCTCTTTGAAAAAGAAAACTCTGTTTATGATAGATTATGAACCTGATAAATGTAATCTAACAAGAGCAGAAGTTTTATCTAATTTAAAAAACGTTATATCAGGAACATTTTCACAGCAGGATTCTTTCAATGTCCTATTAACATTTGATGATGTAGCTCCAGTATCCGTTTCATGGGTAAAAGCAACACCGGAGAATATTGATTCAATATTCAATTTAATACAGGAAGATAATATTGCTCCCTATACTAATTTACCCCAATTATTTATAAGAGGATTGAATTATATTAAAAATAACGGTAAAGATGCTTCTATTGCTTTAATAGGTTGTTCATCGGATGCTCTCGGAAATTATGAATCGGCAAACTTTGTTATTGATAATCTAAGGAAAATAGTTGACTTTCCGGTACAAATTAATATAATAGACTATTCCAATAATCGGAAAACTTTTTATCAAAATAATAAAAATTACAGTGGAAACGAGTATTTTTATACTTATTTAACACAGTGGACTGGCGGGTATCTGCATGATGCTTACGATGAAGGATATAATCTAAATAATACATTAATGACGATGGTATCTGAAATAGAAGGTGATATTAAAGCTTTTGAACTTTATACAACTTTACAGGATGGTTTCTGTTATGGCAGATATTATACAGGCAATACATATCCGACAAATATGAATCAAATGGTTGCTCAAATCGGCAAATACTATGGAACCCCTCCTTTCGAAATCAAAGCTACAGGATTTCACAAATCAATCTCATTTAATAAAGATTTGAATGTTGATGTAATCCCTGAAATGACTTCAGACAGGACATTAGAAAAAGTATGGATTGGTACTTATATTAAAACACTCGAGATGTCAACAAAGACAAATGATGTTGTTCGCGAAATTGTTGATTTAAGCATGGATCATAGGGTACTTTCACTATACACAGCTTACCTAGCTCTTGAACCCTGGCGAATGAAGGATACAATTAATAACGAAACCAACCCTAACGAAGAGGATAATGATGATTGGAAAACTGATGTTGATGAGAATAATTTCACAATTAATTCAGGTATCAAGGTATATCCAAATCCATTTACATCAAAGGTAACAATTAATTTGAGTTCGTTAAAACAGGGAAATAGCATAAATTCAATTGTAGTATTTGACATTATGGGTAATAATATAAAAACATTTGCTTCAAATGAATTTAATAATCAAAATTCTGAGATTATTTGGGATGGGAAAGATAATGCAGGCAATAATCTGCCAAACGGAAACTATTTATTAGTTATAAATACAAATAATGGAACCATTATTTTAAAACTTTTAATTTACAGATAATCGTGTAATCTATTGCATACTCCCTATTCTTTATTGATAAATTCAAAAGGGATGGGGAGTTATTTTTTTTTCTTTATTTGAATACAAATAATCGATTTTCAAAACTAATTCTATTTTTTAATTAAAATTGTCTGGAAATTCAAATCAAAACAATTTCGGCTTGAAATTTTTTTTGTTGAAAACCGATTTGAAAACTTCAACCTCATAATTATTACAACTCCGCTTATAATAAAATATAATATTGAAATATAAATTCTCATCTGCATTCCCGGGAACAGGAATTGTATGAAGAATAAACTGAACAGAATTACGGCATCACGGATATGAAATTTTAGATTCAATATAATGGCAAAGCCGAGTAATGTTTGTGCTAATGTCAATAAAAATTCTTCGCTCTGCCTGGCATCGAGCATTAATGAATGACCTCCTCCGCCAAGTATATAAGCGACTGGCAAACTCCCGATTAACAATGTCCATTGATTGATTTTTGATGATAATAAAGTCCCTATTGCCTGTTCTCCCTGGGCTCTCCATGCAAAAATAACCGCTACCAACAGTTCCGGAGCTTCGGTTGCAGTCGGTGCAACCCACTGCACCAGTAAAAATTTATCAATATTGAATTTTGTACCGATTTCAATCATTGATTCGGCAAAAGGCTGGGCACATAAATATACAATTACACCGGCTGTGACAAATAATCCGTTTACTGCAACAAATCTCTGTGATTTTGTTAATGACAAAAAACCCTTCGTTGTTTCTCGTAAGTGTGGTTCATGTTGCTCTCCGCTCGATACAACTATCATATATATGAAAAAAAGAATTATCAGAACAATTGAATCTATAATAGAAATTCTGTGTAAAAAGATAATAAAAACACAATAAACACTCGCAATTCCGAGGAAAGCCAATTCGAGCTTTGCCTTTGGTTCTAATTTTACTTCAACTACTTTCTTCCCTTTCAGTCTTTTCGACAGAACAAAAGCGAAAACAACTGCCGTCCATCCCACTCCAATTAGCAACCTGTTGCTTCCAGTCATATTTGCTGCTGCATAATGAACATATTCGGGATGGCTTCCTGCCTTGAAAGCAAGATAAATATCAACTGCATACTCGGGTAATACTGCAATTAATGCAAGTATCGCTATAGCAAAACTTGCCGATATATCTATCTGAGCCGCTTCTGCAGCCCAAGTCAGCAGCACTGCTGCAACGACTATACCGAAACCAAATATAACAGCAGAAATTATCGGGTCTGTGTGTAAATTGAAAATTTTGAAGACAACACTGGGAACTGCTAAAAGAACAACTGATGTAATTCTGACAAAGGTCTTTCGACACATTATTTACCTAAACTTTTGAAAATAATATTGATAATTACCATGTATCAACGCTGTAATGTTGAGTATAATTATAGTCAGCAGTCGTATTATTTAAGTATTTCCATTTATTTTCATCAATGTATATTAAAAGACTAAATGTAAAGAATAGAGGGAGATTATTAAATTCAACATATCCTGAATTATCAGTAATTTTACTATCATAATTATACGCCAATAAATCGCTAAGAGTTTTATTTTTTATTTCATATGAATTGAAAGATTTTGTAAGTAAGACAATATTTGTATTTTTTATAGGATCATATGATGGATAACCATTCGTGAAGTAAGACCTTATATTCCCAATATTTTCAAATGGTTTTAATATTATTGGGAGATTTTCACCTCCAATTTCCATAAAATTTCTTTGATCTGTAAAGTATACAGAACCATCTTGAATATGGCATGTAACAGAATAAACTCCCTCAATTAATGTTGTTTTAAATTCACTACTACTACTTGTAACATCTTCAATTATAACATTATTAGAATATAAAGGTCCATAATAAATACTAAACTTAGCACCAGATATTGGAATTCCATCTCTATTTAATATACTAACTGTGATTTTAGCTTTATTATCAATTGTATTATTATAAGTCAAACCATTATCACATCCCAAAGTAGTTAATAGTGATGTCAAAATAATGAAATAAAATATATTCTTTTTCAAGGTACACCTATATATAAATTGAAATTTATTTTAATTAATATTCAATTCCTAATCCAATATTAATGCCGTAATTATTTATGTAACCAACTGCATAATTTGTTCTTGTTTGACCATAAATAATAAATGAACCATCTGTTCTGGTCAAATTCCAAAAGCCTGATATATATATATATATATATAATTATGTAAATTTAAATAATATTGAAAATTAATTCCTGAACTAATTCCATATTGATTATTGTTATCCAGACTAATTGATTCAAATGACTTTTCTTTACTTGAATATTTATTTGATAAATCATTTTGTCAAAATAATATTTTTGTGTTTTATATAAATTGAACATAGTTTTTATACCATATTGCAGATAATAATGAATATCATCTACATTAAAATAATTTGATTCAATATTTATGGGTTTATTTTCTGGTTTGAAAATCAGTTTTCCCCAGTCATAATTTAAAGAAAGTGATAAATTTTTCATCAGCTTATATCCAAATTCAATATTATAATGATTTTGTGATCGTATTTTTACAAAATCTATTCCTAATAATTTTCCTGAGGAAAAATAAATCGGTATATCCTTCATATGATTGAACAACAAATTATATGAAATTGAACCAAAAAAATGATTTTGATATAATTCATCAAATATTGGATTATAAATCTCATTTTGTATTTCGTTTATTATGGTATCTTTAGAAATGATACCCCATAATTCTGGTGGAAGATTTATTTTATCATTTTTATCTCTGAATAACAAATAATTAGTCAAACTTTGTTCATTATTACAAAATATATTTCTATTTCCTATTATTATAGGATAATCAACTTCTTTTATCGAATAAATTTCATTACAATGAACTATTCTTGTATTTTCTTCTAAAATTTTATAATTGAATTCATTTTCAGATAGAAATATAAATACTCGTTTATCATCAAAATACAGAAGCTGTCCAAATAATGAATCCCCATTAATTAGACTAATTTTAATTTTATCGGCATCAGAATAATAAATTGAGTTTACTTTTATCAAATCCCGGATTAAGGAAATATCAACATCTATTTTAGCTTGATTTTTATTATTGATTATTTTTTCATAGTTCTCAAGTACTTTTCTAAGCTCACGTATGTTATTATCTTCGACATGAATCTCTTGTGGTCCGTCAGTAGTTTGAATTAGAAAATATTTGCCATCTACTTTGTTATCAATTAAAGTTGAACTAAAAAATCCGGATATTTTGGGGAATAATCCAAAATAATCTCTTTCCAATTTTGATATTTCTGTCCCTACCCTGGGACTTAACTCGATATTATTAGGCTCTGCACTTTGTACACAATAAGAAATAATAAATATGAAAATTATTATTATTTGAAAGAAAGATTTCATATAAATAACAGCTTATTTTTTGAACACTGAAGGTGATTCAAATATCATACCATTCGTAATTACTTTAAAAATAGGGATGACTATTTTGAGACGTGTAAATTTTTATTGTCAGTTTACAGAAACATGTAAAATTATTTTCACACTTTAAATCAAAATATGAAATAATATTATCCCTGTCAGAATTTACTCCTGACAGGGAAAAAAACAATTAAAAACATTAAGCTGCTTTTTCTTTAATAATCAATCCTGTGAGCCAGCCTGCAATGCAATACATTACAATAGAACCAATGAACCAGCTAATTGCAAGAGAATATGGTATCTGAATCATAGCGTAGGTGCCATAACCCATCCCAACACCGGAAACAAATCCGTATGTCAATCCATACCATACAGCTCTGAAAGGTGATTTAGGATTAATCAGTTTATAATATATATATACAAAGCCTATGGTTTGCAGGAAGGCTATGACATACATCATCCACATCAATTTATCCATATCGGGACGCCACAATGAGGCAGTATCTTTATAAATGCCTCCAAGAATTAAACCATGCAATAGGAACTCCATTACTTCTATTGCTACGAAAACAACTACTACTGCCAGTAAGTATTTTTTAAACATAATTCCTCCTAATGGTTATGAAAAAAGTTATTTATTTAATATATACATAATCGAATTTTTACGATAGATGATGTTCAATAAAAATACAAAATTTTACTTATTTTCTTCTTCTTCTTCCCTTTCATCCAAACTTATTCCGGTCAATAACACTTTTGATTTCGGCAAGGTTTTAACCAATAAATACTCTGTATTTGGAATATCAGTATAACCAGTATAAACAGTATCGCAGTCCAATAAAACATCATATCGTTTGCAATCATTAAGGAATACAATCCTCACCGGTTCATTTATCCTTGCTTTGTATTTATCAAGGTTTATTATATTTTTGCCCTTTTCCTCTATCGTTAGCCCTTTAGTTGAGTAATTCAGTAATATTGCAGGATGATTATTATAATTATTCGATGCACATCTGTATGCTAACCATACTCCTTCACCTTCTTTTAAATTAACAGTAAGATCAGTGACCAGCTCAGTCACACCTGTTTTTTTTAAAGCATAAAATCCATCCTCTTTTATTAACACTGAATTATCATTGATTTCATCAATTGTTCCATATCCTGACAAATTATAACCATCAATTTTACCCTGAAATTTACCTGTGTTCAAATCTATATTTGAATACTTACAGGCAAGTACAAAGAAAATAAAAACAATAGGTAATACCAAAAATAATTTACGTTTCATTGCGACCTCTCACTTGTTTTTGAAATATCTCAAATGTTCCGGGAAGAAAATTCTGTCGAAGAAACTAATACTCAATCCAATATAAGGTCTTGAAAAACTCATTTGTTTCCCGAGCTGTCTCATCATATCGGTTCCGAACCTGCCAACTGTAGAACCGGAAGCATAACCGGCGGCAATTCCCATATTGATCCCTTCAGTCACCCTCAGATTTAACCTTCCGCCTATATGCACAATTTCAGAAGGATAGTAGTTATATTCGATAAATGGTTCAACTGACATTTCATCCATGATTACTGTTTGCCATAATCCAAGCCGCAATGGTAAAATTCCCATCCCCCATTCATTCTCACCGAGCACCACAAAATTTATTAATGAAGTTCCGGCATAAACCTTCCAATCCAACAATGGTAAAGCTACACTTGCAGTTGCCAGTCGAAGAATTAATCCGGTTAACATTGACGAAGTTGTATCACTTTTATATATTGAAGATGCACCTGAGTTAAGCAAAATCAATTGCGTCAATCCTATATCCCATGAAGAATGTTCGTGGTCTTTCCATTCTGTGTACAATTCAGGAACTCGGTTAAGAAAATCAAGAACCGATACGCCGATTCCAAAATAAGGAAAAACTGAAGTAACAGACTTTGGAGGATTTGTTGGACCAAAAGCAGGGCTTATTCTTACCTGGTAACTTCCCGAAGAATTAATTCCCCCTGCTAATCCTAAGTAAGCCCTGACATTCAAACCTCCAATTGAGCCTACGTCAATTGAAGCTGAAATATTTACATATTGTGAAGGGATAGGTAATGGGCTAATTCCAAATGCCCCGGTTATTGCAATATATGGGATTTCCTCTCTCAAATAGAATCGTTTACGTAAATAAAAAGGCGCAAAACTCGCCAGTGCATATTCGATCCTGGAATCAGGCATAATAATCTCAAGACCCGTAAATCCATAAGTCCAGTTCGGATTGTCCCTGAACCAGCGAAGACGCCACTCTGCAACTCCGAAGCGGTATAATCCGCCGCTGAAAACTTTTCCTGTACCGCCTCTATAAGTTGTTCTCATATTATCGAAATCCGGAAAAACACCGAACAAACCCATTCCGGCGGCATAGTCGCTTCCGCTTCCGATTAATCCCACACTTTCAAATAGTCCAAGCCTGATAAAAGCCGGGTATTCACGATTGACAACACTGTCTCTTTGCACCATTGTTCTTTCTGATTGAACGGTTCGGGATGAGGAAAAAATTATTCCGTTATCCCGGTTCCCCGGAGCATTCTTATCAATGTATGATGTTGTAGTGTCAAGCTCAGATATAGTATAAATATCTGTCTCGGTCCTCGAGTAAGTTTGACAGCCCCAGAACTGCAAAGAAAACATTAAAGCTAATAAAAGAAATAGTAAAAACTTTTTCATAATGTTACTTTATTAATTTTTAAAAAATACTTTTCATATTATAAAATTTTCTATTCTGCTCAGTGAAACTCTGTGAATTACTCGGTGAAACTCTGTGACACTACTATTAATTACTAATTGAACCATCCGGTTAATATTGTTTCACAGAGTCACCCTGAGTTTTGTACTGATTCACCCAGAATATCTATTCAACTTTTACTTCTAATGTTACATATCCCTTCAACTGCGCATGCAGTTTATCACCATGATTGATTACACCTACACCTTCGGGTGTTCCCGTAAAAATACAATCACCTTCCCTCAATCCAAATATTCCTGATAAATATGAAATCAATACTTCAACACTTCTTTCCATCTCATTAGTATTGACTCTCTGTTTTATTTCACCATTAACCTTTAATTCTAGTTCAAAATCCGGAATATCAATTCCAAATTGAGAAGAAGGAATGATTTTAGAAATTGGTGCGGATGTCCTGAATCCTTTAGCCACAGCCCAAGGATGTCCGTCTTTCTTTGCTTTGTTTTGAATATCTCTCAAAGTAATATCAAGTCCAACTGCATAACCAGCAATGTAATTTTTAGCTTCGTTTATATCAATATTATCGCAATCCTTACCAATAATCACAACCAATTCAACTTCGTGATGTGGTAAATTTGAAATCGAAGGCAAAATTATTTTTCCTCCGTCAGGAATATATGCATTAGCAGGCTTTAAAAAAATTATCGGGTCTTTGGGTACTTCAGAACCCATTTCCTTTGCATGTTTTGAATAATTCTGCCCGACACAAAACATTGTGCCGACATTCATTTTTCTTCCGTCAGTAAATTCGTATTCCATACTCATCAATGTATTAATTGCCTGTTAATTTTTGAACTATCTTTCTGCTTAGGTAACATAGGAAATATTATTTTCGGTTTATTCAATTTTGTTCCTGTATCCTGTGGCGTATTCTCAGGCTGTCGTTCCGCATCAAAATTCTCGGGTGAAGGAGTCAACTGCAAATTCACAGGCACGGTCAAATCGGTTGAATCCCTCGTATAACTGAACTCTTTCTGCTTATATGGAAGCTTCGGGTCATTATAAATCTTATTCATAAGAATACCGAACATAGGGGCAGCAGCAGTAGAAGCATATCCATATCCTTCTGTGAATGTCACCCGCTGGTCATCGAATCCTACCCATATTGCACATACGAGCTGGGGAGTAAATCCGACAAACCAAGCATCTGCAAAATCGTTAGTTGTTCCAGTTTTCCCAGCCGCAGCTACATTTTTGAAATATTGCCTGATTTTAGAGCCTGTACCATAATTAACTACTGCTTCCATCATATATGTCATTTGATTGGAAATTTTTTTATCAAGCACATCTGTTGCTTCTCTTGATTTCCTCTGCTCCTGAACAACATTACCGAAATGGTCCTCTACTTTAGTCAGGAAGTACGGTTTAACATGTATACCCTGATTTGCAAATGTTGAAAAAGCAGAAGCCATTTCAATAGGTGAAACTTCCCCTGCGCCTCCCAATGAAAGTGCAGGTAATGGAAATAGATTAGATTCAATCCCCATCCTGTGTGCAAGGTTTACAACTTGTTCCGGTGTTGTTACTTGTGTTATGAGTCTTGCTGAAACTGTATTTATTGACGCAGCAAGCGCCTGGTACAATGTAGTTGTTTCACCGGGTTCGCAATGACCTGTTCCCCTTGGCTCCCATACTTCGCCCGTCTCAGGATTTTTATATGTATATGGTCCACACTCTATAATACTTTGCGGATTCATGCCCATACCAAGTGAAGAAGTGTAGACAAATGGTTTAAATGCCGAACCGGGCTGTCTTCTTATCTGAGTGACGTGATTGAGAGAATATTTTGCATCAGCATGTTCCTTCATAAATTTTGAAGATGCACCGACCATGCCGAGTATAGCTCCGGTTATTGGGTCAAGCACAACTATACCGCACTGAAGTGTCGTAGCGGAATTTTTAACAGAATCTATGAATCTTCTGTTATTCTTCAATGAATTCGAAATTTCGATTTTCTTATTTTCATTAGCTGATATATAATCGGGGCGGTTTCTTATTGCTTTACTGATTAAATCATTCAATAAAGATTTATGTGCATTCCACGACCAGGACCTGTTGAACAATTGCTGGTATTTACTGAGATGCTCCTCAATAGCATCTTTTGCATATTTCTGAATTCTCGAATCTAATGTTGTATAAACAACCAATCCGTCTCTGTATAAATCATAGCCCTGGATGCTGTTCTCTTTACTCAATTTCTGTCTAATCATCTCTACGAAATGAGGTGCAAGCTCTGCTGTCCAGAATCTCTTATCTTTACCCATTGCAAGGTTAAGCGGCTCCTCTGCTGCTTTCACATAATCATCGTCAGAAAGCAATTTTTCATCCCTCATCAGGGAAAGTACAAGATTGCGTCTTGTTATCGCCCTTTCGTAATTCACAATACCGTTATATCTTTCAGGAGCTTTGAGTAAACCAACAAGAAAAGCACATTCCGAAGTTGTAAGTTCCAAAGGTGATTTATTGAAATAAACTCGTGATGCTACTTGTATTCCATAAGCACCTCTGCCGAATGCAACAGTATTTATATACATCTCGAGTATTTCATTTTTTGTGTATCTCTTTTCGATTTGCATTGCAGTGAACGCTTCCCGGATTTTCCTTTTCAATGAGTTTTCCGGAGTGAAATAAAGATTTCTCGCCAATTGCATTGTGATTGTCGAAGCACCTTCTTTGGTTCTGAATGCAAGTGTATTTTTTACTGCTGCTTTGAAAATCCTCGTAACGTGTACTCCCCAATGCTCCATAAATTTCCTGTCTTCGACAGCAATCAACGCATTTATAAAATCGGGTGGAATGCTGTCAAATGGCAATGATACACGCCTTTCGATGTAAAAATGGTCAAGCAATTCGCCGTCAGCACTGAATATCTGAGTGGCAAAATTCTGCTTGGGATTTTCTAATTGGTCAATCGAAGGCAATCCATACGAAACCACACTAACAACATAAATAGCCGTGATGAGCATCACGGCAAAAAATGCAATAAGCAATATTATAAAAAACTTCTTTGGCGTCATTTTATATTAAATAAATTAAAACTTACACCTTTAAATCCCATCTTGAGAGGGGATTAATAAATGTTAACTCTTATTCACCTTTACTAATTCAACTCTACGGCATCTCTTACGCCACATTTTGATATCTTCATCAAGACGCTGAGGCAATGGCTCAATCTCTCCGGCTGATTTCCCTTCCAGTATTTTTGCAGGAACTCCCCTTTTGACAAGTTGTGCTATTATAAAATCAACACGTCTCTGACCGAGTTGTTTGTTGTACTCTTCAGTGCCCACATCGTCAGTATGCCCGTAAAAGATAATTTTTTCAAGATATTCTTTTGACTTCATAAGATTTTCTGCAAGAATATCAATAGATGATTCCCATGTCATTGAAGTTTCCACTCCATTGCTGTCAATTGTATACCTATATGGATTACTGTATTCATCCGTTGGGAAATTTACTCTTAAAGTCAAATTCTCAGGTATATAAATATCCTTCTCAATATAAGTCAATGTATCTGTCGGCTCTACTCTCATCGAAAACGCATCGAAAAACAAATCCCTTGCCTGTGCTACGATTTCATACTCCTTGTTCTTTTCTAATTTTACTTTATAATCACCCTGCTTATTTGATTTTGTTTCAGTATATGTGGTTTTTTCAGGCATTTGCTTAACTGTAATTTCCGCATTCGGAACCGGTTCTTTAGTGGTAGCATTAAAAACTGTACCTTCCAAAATATACGTAGGAGTAACTTTCGGGACTTCCGGTTCTTTCTCAATTTTCTTGATTTTCTGTACTATTTTCTTTGGAACAATATTTTTTATTCTTACATAAATATCGAATCCGCCCTGCATCATTACCAAACTACCCTCTCCTGATTTTTGATTCGAGGAATAATATAATAACGAATCAGTGTCAACGGGACTCGAAGGGAACAATTCATCTGCACTTGTATTCAATGGTGGTTTCAGGTTTTCTGCCATCGAAAATAAATTCTTCTCTCTTAATGACTGCAAATCTCCCCTTTTCGCATAATTCCATAAATCGGGTGATATCTGGGATACGAATATAT
This sequence comes from Ignavibacteriota bacterium, assembly GCA_016219595.1. Taxonomy (GTDB): domain Bacteria; phylum Bacteroidota; class Ignavibacteria; order Kapaibacteriales; family UBA2268; genus XYC2-FULL-35-21. Next base: position 41,712 of record JACRLY010000055.1, read on the forward strand.
CGTACCCCCCGACTGTTTCCGGTCCTGAAGATGAAAAATACAATTCCTTTCCGTTTTTCGATACAAATGGTGTGAGCTCATCGCACTGACTGTTTATCATATCACCGCAATTAATGGGCTCACTCCAGCTTCCGTCAGCCAATTTTACTGCAAAGAATAGGTCATGTCCTGACGTACTAATATTAATATCAGATGAATAGAAGAGTACATTCCCGTCCGGAGAGATTGCGGGCTGTGATTCCCAGGAATAATTGTTTTTATTAATCATTTCTCCTGCCGGTTTCATACCTGTAATCAAATTACCTTTAAGCTTACCAAAATAAATATTAGAATTACCAATAATATCCTCTGTCTGTTCCGCAGAAAATGCAGCATCATCTCCATCGAATGAAAAAGCACCATAACTCCCGTCCAAAGCAACACCAATACCTGATTCCATCGTCCCTTTGTCGGGATTCACCATTCGGACAAGCATTGCTTTTTGCTGGTTGCCGTCTGAATAAGTCAGAGCTGCCTTGTTATTTGAGTAAAAAGAAAGGCACCACTCGTCATTTGGAGTGTTGATTTGCCTGACCTGTTCAAATGACCAATACCAGTCTAATTTTTTTACATTTTCACTGTTTGTGTCGTATGGTGTACCGTTCCAATCCCTGTGCTGACAGTTCTGTTGGGGTGGCGGAGGGCAAAAAAGTTGTTTAGGCTGGGTTCGTCCACTGGAACAGCCAACCAAAACAATAAACGATAATATCAATAGTAAACGGTTGAAATTAATAACAGTCATATTTACCAGCCAATCAATATAAATTGCTCATAATAACCTGAACTGCAATTTATACAATTTTTAAGATTAAGTAAAATGGAAATAATTAAGGTAGTGAAATTAATTTTTTTTCGGTCTGCTGTAACATTTTTGTTTTTTTTTTTTTATATACATGGTTTTAGGTCAGAATCAGAAATTCTTTTAAAAAAAATAATAAATCCCGAATAATTATTGATTTTACAAAATAGTTTTTGCAAATTATTATATTCAAAATAAACGAGGATGTTATCATGAAAATTTTCATTTACTTATTAGTTTATTTTTCTTTTACAACAATCGGCATATCACAGATTCCACGATTAGAATGGATGAATTTAGGTGAAGAATATAAGATTGATTATGTCATTTATTCGCCTGATGGAACAAAGCTATATGCAAGTGTTTTTAAACGTGAGGGTATTAATTCCGAACCTTATTTAATGGGATGGGATTTAAACACCAAATCAAAAATAAAAGAGACTCAAATTCAATTCCCATTTGATATCGCAGATATTTCAATGGATGGTAAATTTTTAGTTTGTACAAATTATAATAATTTTATGTATTTACTTTACAATTTAACTGACGATGAAATAATATATAGCGAACCTGCATCCGCCAATCCGCTATTCCCGGGTATAAGAGAAATTTCTTTTTCTGAGGATGAATCAGAAGTTTATTGTATTGAGTGGTCTTATAAATTCGTCCAGGTATTTGATGCAAAAACAGGATTAAAAAAGAAAGATATTGAGTGTGGCGGAGATAAATTAAGAAGATATAATTTTTCTAAAGATGGAAAATTATTAGCTACAAGTGAATTGGATTCGACACTGAAAATATGGGATGTTGGAAAAGATTCAGTATTAATTTCATTCAAAGTTGATTCTGTTGCTGACAAATTCAAATTTTCTAATGATAACAAACTTGTTATTACTGCATTCAGTTGTGCAAATACAGAGCCTATTAAAATTTGGGATGTAACCACCGGACAATTATATGCGGAATTTAATCCAGGGGGAAAATGGTATTCATTTGGCTTTTCAAGTGACGATAAATATTTAGTTGCTGCAAGTATTTTTGATTCTTCATTTTCATTGATTGATTTGCATGAAAAAAGAATCGTTTATACTAATGAAGCTAAACTTAATAATAGGGTATTTGACATATCTCCGAATGAATCAAGGTTTGCTGTTATGGGGCAAGCAGGGCTTGAATTATGGGATTATAGGGAAGAATTCAACAATAAATATGTAGATATTATTGATTCAGGCAAAGCTCAAAACCATTCAAAAGCTTTTTTTGCAAAAGCTACTCCCGACCAGAAATATGTAATTTCATGCGGTGAAAGAGACCAGATAAATGTCTGGGATTTTAATAATGGAGATAAATTGAAATCGTATCACACAAACAGTATTAGAGCATCTTCAATTGATATATCAGCAGATGGGAAATACTTGATTATTAGTTCAGGAAGTGAACTTTCTTTATGGAATATTGAAGATGGTGCAAATATGACATTTAATAAATCAATTGATGCCAATATAACAATTATTACTGCAAAAATATCAAAAGATAATAAATTCGTTGCAGCCGGCGGATATGGTATGACAATAATTGTGTGGGACATTGTAAAAAATATAATTCATACCATTGATAGTAATCAGAAAACAATATATACAGTAGCATTCTCTCCCGATAGTAGAACAATAATTTCGGGTACTCAGGATAAGAATATACATATTTACAAGCTTAATGAATCCAGTAATACTTTCGAAAAGGAATTTACATTTCAAGCTGATTTTTCTTCAAGCATGTATTCAATGGGTGTAGCTTATCTATCATTTACAGATGACGGAAAATATATTTTGAGTGGATGTTCGGATTTGAAAGCAAAAATCTGGGATGCTAATAATTATAGTTTAATAGGTACTTATGAGGCAGAATCGGGTTTGGCTTCAAATACAATTGGTTCGGTATTATTAAGTTCAGATAAGAAATATGTAATAACAATTGATAAAGCCACTTCTTTTAGAGTATTTAATTATGAATTTGAAAATGAAATATGGATGAATGATAGATTTTTTAATCCTGAAGCTTCATTATCAGTTCACATTGAATTAAATTCAGCCGAATGGTCTCCGGATAAAAAACATATTATTGTCTCTTTAGATAATGGTACAATTGCCTTGTTTAAATTCGATTCAGTCACCTCAAAAACTGATTTTAATATAAAAAATAATTTGAGTTTTAATATATTTCCAAATCCTTATGAAAAAGATTTTACAATAGATTACGAAATTGAGGAGCCTGAAAAGGTTAGTATTTCACTTACAAATGCACTTGGAATGATTGTTGATGCCATCGAAAATGAGACATACAAAAATCCCGGTAAATATAAAGTGTATTATGATGGGACTAAGTTACAACCAGGAATGTATTATGTTACATTTAAGGCAGGAAGTAGGATAGAGACTATCAAAGTAGTTTCAATTAAGTAATATCAAAACCTAACTAGAAGATTCACTGCCACTTTCAATATATTCAGATACTGAACTTTCGGTATTTCCACTGCACCGAGTGATTCTGTAAATTCATTAATAAATTGTGTGTCAAGTAGAATAAATCCATGTTCGATTATGTGTTCAGCCAAATGGTAAAACGCCGCTTTCGATGCATTACTGACTGTTGAGAACATTGACTCGCCGAAGAAAGCCCCGCCCAGAGCCACACCATAAAGTCCCCCGACAAGATTGCCTTCTTTGAATGTCTCAACCGAATGTGCGTAACCGAATGAATGAAGTATTGTATATGAATCAATAATTTCCTGCGAAATCCATGTATCGTCCCTTTGGCTGCACGCTTCGATTACCTGTCGGAAAGCAGTGTCAATCCGAAATTCAAATTCCTCTTTTTTTATTGATTGACGCAAGGACCGCGGCATTTTTATTTGAGCAAGTGGAATGATTGCCCTTGGGTCGGGAGAGTGCCACAAAATAATACTGTCTTTACTTTCTGCCATCGGGAAATACCCGCTTGCATAAGCATTCAATAAATACTGCGGCTCAATTATGGTTCTTATCGCATCGTCTCTCATTTTCTCGGTGTGTCCGGAATCAATTCAAACTTTTGCCAGTCGCCGATTTGGTCTGCGTCTGCTTTCAATCCGAAGCCGCCGCCGCCGACTGCTGTCAGATACCTACCATTGTTTGCCTTGAGCGCGAATTTGTTGTTATCCAATTCGATGAACTCAAATATTTCGTTACTTCCTACACCTCCTCCCATTGCATTTGCAACTCCATTTTCAATAGAGAGGAAATTCCCGTTGTTGCTTTTCAGAGCAATCTTGTTCTTATTAACTTTAACAAATTCGAAATTTTCATTTTTTTCCTGCTTCTGTCCATTCACAATGATTTTATCCCCGCCGCCATTAACGGCACTAATCAAATATCCGTTGAAAGATTTCAGCCATGCATGCCTCAATTTCAGCATATCAAATACTTCCCACTTTAATATTTTATCCCTGTTAGCCGATACATCATGCTTGCCTCCTTCGATAGCAGTAATGTATTTCCCATTATATGCTTTCAAAGCAATTTTATTCTCATCCAAATCAACGATTTCAAAAATTTCTGTCGGACCTGCTGTATCCTTGTTATGCTTCAACTGTTCTGTATTATCAGCTATACTCAGGTATTTGCCTTTCATCGATTTCAGTGCAATCTTATGGTCTGCGACAGGAATAACATAAAACATCTCCAATCCGCCTACACTTTCCCTGTCAGCAAGCAAAAATCCACTATTGTCTGCACAGAGGAAATATCCCCCGGATGTCCTGAAGGCTACCTTAGCAAAAATGGATTGCATATCCTGGTATTCATCCTGCCAGGGAAGTTCAGATTTTTTCGGCATATTTTCAACAGGATTACGGCTGTCTGCCACACCTCTAGTAGCTATGTCCAGGCTTTTTTCCTGCAAATCTACATTTTTTGTTGCAGTCGAAAGAAACACAAAATCACCTTTATCGAGATGAGGATTCCGGATTTTCCCATACTGAGGATGCTGATTGTTCCTCGAATAATTAATAACTTTTTCAGTAAGAAATTCTCCGAGCTCAGTACCTGTAATGAATCCGTCTTTGTTAATATCTGCTTCTCCGTCAAGCCCCGACACAAATTGCTGGCGGAATACGCTTTCATCCGGGACAGTCTCATCAGCACTGCCCGAAGAAATAAATTGCCTGACAGGTTTTCCTGTTTTATATGAAATGTTTTCAGGGATTGCCCTGGTAATTGCAAAAATCGAACCCGAAAAGCAGGCATCAAATAAGAACAGTGCGTGTTTTGCTTGGATTTGCTTTGCATATACTTCTATCTGCTGCATTGTCATCGCATAAGAAAGGAATGATGCTTTATCAACATTCGGATTAGCCGCATCTACAGGAACAATATAACCCATCTCTTCTCCATAAGAAGTTTTGATTGTATGACCATGTCCGGCAAAATAGAAAATGAGCCGGTTTTCGGGGTCCATCCCGTATTTATTAATAAAATCCCGGTATGTGGCATCTATTTGCTTATGGTCTGCATCAATTACAGTAAATACGATGAATCCTTGTTTTTCGAGTGATTCTCTCACAGCATCGATATCTTTCTGAACACCTCTCAAAGCTGGCCAACCCTTGTTATAATGTACTTCGCCGACTATCAATGCATAGCTCTTGTTGTAAAGCTGAACGTTCTGCCCCTTCTCATTAGGCAATAATATTTGTGACAATGTCATTGAATAAGCGAAAAATAAAATAGCTATTAGAGTCAATGAAAAGTAGTATTTCGTTTTCATATTATAGCCTCCCAAATGAAATCATCAATACAGTAACAAACAAGAATAATTTCTCTATATTAAATTATTATCTAATACGAAGGTTTCCAAATTAAATTTTGAGAATTTTTTTAAAAAAAATCCCACTTTACTATTAGCAAAACGGGATTATTGTAAATAAAAATTTCTAATTAATAATTTTCAATTTTCAATAAATTTTATAATTTTTAATATCAAATGAATTAAATCAATAACTATGAAAAAGAAATACAATTTGTGTCTTTTTTAAAATTTCTAATTATTTCATTTAGAATTCAATAAAAATTTTAAATTAAAAATTGAAAATTTTATTTAAAAAATAATTAGGTATCCAAATACTTGTCTAATTCCCATTCGGTTACCTGGAGCCTGAAATCATCCCACTCGCTTGTTTTTGCCCTGACGTACTTCTTCATAAACTCTGCGCCAAGTGTCGATGAAATTACTTCATTTTTCTGAATTGCCCTGACTGCATGCCAAAGAGAATAAGGCAGAACTTCTATATTTTTCTGCTCGAGTTTTGCCTCATCAAATTCAAAAACATCCTCCTCAACAGGTTTAGGAGCAGTCATTTTCTTTTTGATTCCGTCCAATCCCGATTTGAGCAGAACAGCAAAAGCAAGGTATGGATTCGAACTCGGGTCGGGACACCTAATTTCGAGCCTGGTAGCTTTATCCTTTCCCGGGCTGTATTTCGGCACCCTGATTAATGCAGAACGGTTAATTTGTGCCCAGCATACATAAGTTGATGCTTCATAACCGGGGACAAGCCTCTTGTAGGAATTAACCAGCGGATTCAGTATAGCACTCATACCTTTTACATGGTGCATCTGTCCTGCCAGGAACTGGTAAGCAATTTTTGATAATTTATATTTATCCTTCGCATCAAAAAATAAGTTATTTTTTCCATCAGGTGAAAACAAACTTTGATGAACATGCATACCCGTTCCATTTACTCCTGTAATTGGTTTTGGCATGAATGTGGCATGAATCCCGTGCATTTGTGCAACTGCTTTAAGTGTAGTTTTCATTGTCATTACCCTGTCGGCTGTCCTGAGTGCAGGTCCGTATTTGAAATCTATCTCGTGCTGACCGGGTGCCACTTCGTGGTGGCTGGCTTCCACATCAATGCCCATAAGCATTAATGCTTTCATCATATCCCGCCTGACATCGAATCCCAAATCAAGAATCAGGTCGAAATACTGTCCCCTGTCATGTGTTTCGATTCTTTTGTCAGCAGTTGTCTTTAATCCTCCATTCTCTTTTTTGAAAAGAAAAAACTCCAACTCCGGACCGGTATTGTATTCGTAACCCATATCTTCAGCTTCCTTCAATACTTTTTTGAGTATATACCGAGGGTCACATTCGTAAGGTTTTCCTTCGGGAGTGTACACATCGCAAATCAATCTTGCAATGTTCTCTCCTTCATTATTCAGCCATGGAATGACTGCGTAAGTAGATAAATCGGGCTTCAAAAGCATATCGCTTTCGAATATTCTTGTGAAACCCTCGATTGAAGAACCGTCGAACCACATCCCGTATTCCAATACGTCCGGCATTTTCCCGGTTGGAATTGTTACGACTTTCGACTGCCCCATCATATCGGAAAACTGTAGGTTTACGAAAGCTACTTTATCCTTCTTAAACCTTTCGGTTATTTCTTTGACTTTATCGTTTTTTGCCATATAATTCCCCTTAATTAACAAGTAAATGGTCAATTGTTTATTCGATTGTATTGCACCATTTTTTATGGTGGTAGGATATCAACTAATTATTAATTCTCAATTTTAAATTTTGAATTTTAAATTGAAAATTCTTCAAATAACTATCTTATCGAGCTTTGATTCGAACGGTATGCCTTTTGGCACCGGCGAAACATCCTTCCCGAGATTTAAGATTTTGGGTTTGTAATTCTTATCATTGACTTTCTCCTGCAAAAGCATCAGACCTCTCAGAATGCCTTCAGGTCTCGGTGGACAGCCTGCCACATATACATCTACCGGAAGAAACTGGTCAATGCCCTGAACCACAGAATAACTGCGGAACATTCCACCCGTCGAAGCACAGACACCCATCGACATAACCCACTTCGGGTCGGGCATCTGGTCATAAATTTTTCTCACAACCCAAGCCATCTTGTATGTTACGGTTCCTGCTACTAAAAGAAAATCAGACTGTCTTGGTGTCATCCTGAATACTTCCGAACCGAACCTCGATATATCAAACCTTGAACAGGCGGCTCCCATCATCTCAATGCCGCAGCAGGATATGCCCAGAGGCATGGGCCACATCGAATTTTTTTGTGCCCATTTCACCACCCATTCCAATGACGTGGTGATGAAACCCTGTCCGTCAAACATGTTCTCTAATCCCATTTCAACGCTCCCTTCCTTAATACATATATGTACCCTGCAAACAGCAGCACTATGAATAAAATCATTGCTATGAATGCAGTCGAGCCAAGCTCTTTGAATTGCACTGCCCAAGGATACATAAAAACTATCTCGATATCAAACAATATAAAGAGAACAGCTACCATATAAAATTTTACCGAAAATCTCTCTCTTGCAGTCCTGACAGGCGGCATTCCGCTTTCGTAGGTCGAGGCTTTTTCCTTAGTCCTTCGCCTTGCTCCCAGCATTTCTGCCGCAACAAGGAACACGACTCCGATACCAAAGCCGAACACAACCATTATAATCAGCGGAAAATAATCTGTCAACATCTGCACACCTTACCGAGAATTTCAAAATTCATAGATTCAAAATTATTCACTTTTCCATTCAAAACCAATTTATATGATATTTAAACGCAAAAATGTGGAAAAAATTTGGGGAAATGCTGAATTATGAATTCTGAATGCTGAATTTGGAAAGAGGAAAAAGTCAATTATATGAACTATAGTAACAAGGAATTTTTGGTTATATTTAGCCAAAAAGGTGCAGATTTGTGCATCCGGAGCAGATTTGACATCATTTTCACTTTTTGCTTTTGATGACGGCAGGGCTAACTTTTGAAACAGAAGAAAGAGATTTAACCGGTAAAGATTGTGCGATTAGTTGAGTATTATTTTTATTTTGTTCAATGATAAGTGAGTGTGATTTTTCAATTTCAATTCTGTTTTGGGCAGTGGTGATTTCAGTAGAGAGGAAATCATCAGTAAAATCATTATTAGTGAAAGATTTGATGAAGTTGATGTCTGATATGGATGTGATATTCAAGACCTGGGCATCGATTGGAACCTGGGCAAGAGGGAGAAGTTTATCAACTGTCCTGGAAACATGGAAGAGGAATTTAATTTTTTTCAGGATTTTCGGGTCATCTGAAGCAGTAGAAAAGTCTTTAAGAATTAAAATCAATTGAGCAAGGGCATTATAGGATAACTCAGAGATTTCAGCCCTAAGTGAGAGAAGTTTATCCCGATTTTTTGCGGCTTGTGAAAGAGCATCTTTAGAGTGAAGTTCGTACTGTACTTTGTCGTATAACAAGGCACGAGCATCCCAAGCCCATTCATCGGCATATTTGGCAATAGTATTGCGTGAGAGCTTGAAGATTTTTGCGGTTTCGGCAATGGAACGACCGGGACCGAGCAGGAGAAAGCGTTCGAAAGCATAGTATGATTTGAGAGGTTCGCCGGGCTGTGGAAGCCAGGGAATGTCTTGTTCTTCTTTTTTTTCAGTTAGCTGTGTTTCGTTCATAGTTTTACCTTTTGTTAATAATTTTTGGAGGGAAATTAAATCAGGTGTATGATAAGGGCAAGAAAATGGTTTTAAAAGGATTTTAAAATGGTTTTAAAAATATAGGCTGTAGGCTGTAGAGGGGAAATGGGTTTACGCAAAGACGCGGGGAGGCAGAATAGCAAACGGATTTGACGGAAGGGACGGAATTTCGCTGATTGTTTTTGTATTTCCCTCACCCTGAATCCCTCTCCCAGTGGGCGAGGGAGATTTTTGGGGTACAAGCAAAGACGCATGGTGTCTGAACCTGGATTAAACGGATTTCGCTGATTTTTTATATGAAGAAAAGCTAGTTTTAACACAAAGGACACAGAGGGAAGACACGAAGGACACAGAGGGAAGACACGAAGGACACAGAGGACAGGAAGGATGCAAGTTGTCTGAACGGTGATTTGTGTAAAACTCTAACCTCATACTTTAGTGTGAGGTGGCTGGGATGAGGCTCTTGGTTCTATCTCTCTAACCTCCCCCATGTTAAAACATGGGGTTAATGTATCGTAATGGATGCAAGTTGTCTGAACCTGGATTAAACGGATTAAAGGATTACAGGATTTTTTTATAGTTGTAATTAATCTAATTAATTTCAATTTACTTCACGATAAACATCTTTGTTTCATGATAGGAACTTGAGTTGATATTGCACCAGTAGGCACCGATGGCAAGATTGCTGACATCAATTAATGCCGAGAATACACCGGGCACTAAATTTTCAAATTTTGTAATATATTCTGAATGACCAAAAGAGTTATAAATTCTAATTTCTGTTGAACCTTTTTGTTCTACAGAAAATTCAATATTGAAATAGCCTCCAAAAACCGGATTTGGAATTATATCTTTTACATTAAATTCCTTGTTATTTAATGTGATAATTTTTATTACCGAATTATAATTTATTAACCTGACCGGTTCCGGGTTTTCACATAATTTATCAAGGCAAAAACATAGATGATGCATCATATCATGCTTTATGAAAGCAACAGTAGAAGTATCGGTAGGATTAACCACAATAAATTTGAATTTTATGAGTTCGCCGCCATCCGGGAAATTATATAAATTTGTTTTAGAAGAAAGACTAATTTGTACTTCACCAGTCGAATCGAGTACACTTACAGAATCTATTATGAACTTATCATTCAATATTTCATCCATACGAATTTCATCTTTCAGAAATTTTAAAAATCCTGTATTATAATTTAATAAAATATCCATAGTATCAATATTGTGATTAGCTAAATCTTCTCCGGGTAAAAGAATTATTTTAGCATCAACGGTATCACCAACATTGACCGAATCCTTCGATAATTCAAGTCTTGTTGAAACGTATTGATGAAGTGTAATACCTGTCATTGGAGTTTCACTGACAGCAATTGGAGTTAATAAGGTTGAATTATAAGCTATTAAATTTGCTTTTTGAATTGTTATTGAAGGTATTAGTTCTTGAGAAGGTTTTTTTGGATTATATCTGATTTCTATTTCCTTGAATGTTCCGGGAACAAATGCAAATCCGGATGAATCAAAAGAATTAACAAATTCAAAAACACCGACACTTTGAGAATCCAAAGGTTGTATCTTTAATGAGTCTACAACTACATCACTATTACCAATGTTGTTAACAAAGCATTTCATAATTTGTGGGTCATTAAAACAAGTATACACACTATCAACTTTAACAATTATACCCTCAGCTATTCCTGTCCCAGTCCAATAAGAAACTGCTTCTGAATCAGCATTACTGGCACTTACTAAGGATGCACTTGACAGAGGAACTTTATCGGCAACGAACTCAGCATCGAATTCGATATATTCTCCCTGTGCAAGTTTTACAGGTAAATTAAGTGTTGATTTCTGATATCTGAATCCTTCTGTACCCCAATTTGAACTAATACCAATTTCATTACCTATTGGTTTAACACTTAAATTATTAATAGTGAGAGAATCACCATATTCCCATTCATCCGAACTTGGATTTGTAAATCTTACTTTTTTTAAGTTAGGATTATTGTAATCCTCTATTATTGTATTTCCGAATTCAATATCATTAGTCTTTATTTTAGGTACGATACCGGTTCCGACTAAAGTGTATCTTACATTAATAAATTCCGAATTGTCTAATTCAAAAATTAATAAATGCGGACCAGGTTTTTTAGGATGAAATTTTACAGGAATATAAATACTCACGTTAGGAGGCACTACGAGATTTTCAAATACTTGAGCGTCAAATTCAAAAGCACTTCCATTTAACTCAGATATTGTCCGGCAATTATAAATTGTTACATTTTCATGATATTCATTAACAAAATTTATTTCTTCTACATAAGGACCCGCAGGAAATTGAGGTCTATCAATTCTATTTTTGCCCCAATCGTAATAAGTTTGAACAATTTTAAGTTGAGGATAACAATTAATAATATTAACTATTAAAATTGAAAATGCAAAACAAATTAAAAAGAGATTTTTCATAATTCTCCAAATTTTGTCATATTACATAATGTAATAACAAATAAAATAAGAAAATGTTACAGTCTTCTATGTGATTTTTTGATTAATGTGATTATTATGATTTTAAACGTCCCTATTTTTTTAAACCAAAGTTTATTAGTAATCCAATCATATTGTTTGCAATAAATTCAATCTAAATTCTTATATTAGTCTTTATTTATAAATAATTAATCATTATTAAAAATGGAATTAACTCAGACAGATTCTACCCAAAAGAGGCTCGAAGAAATTGAAAAGGAACTTGCTAATCTGAAGCAGGAGCAATCCGGATTGAAAGCAAGATGGGAGAAGGAAAAAAGCATTATACAAAATATAAGAAGTTACAAGGCAAGGATTGAAGAAACCAAGCAAAGAGCCGATGATTTCGAACGGCAGGGTGAACTCGGCAAGGTGGCTGAACTCCGCTATGGAACAATTCTTGATTTAGAAAAAAAATTGAAAGAAGCAAACGAAAAACTTGTAGAAGTTCAGAAAAACAGTAAATTATTGAAGGAGGAAGTAGATTCTGAGGACATTGCGGAAATCGTTGCCAAATGGACAGGCATACCTGTCCAAAGGATGCTGGAAACCGAAAGGACTAAGCTGCTGAAAATCGAGGAGAGAATACATCAAAGACTTGTTGACCAGGATGAAGCAGTAACTGCCGTGGCAAATGCAATAAGGAGGACAAGAGCCGGATTGCAGGATGCAAACCGCCCAATCGGTTCGTTTATTTTCCTCGGTTCGACAGGTGTCGGTAAAACTGAGATGGCAAGGGCATTGGCTGAATTTCTGTTTGATTCCGAGGCTTCAATGGTACGGATTGATATGAGTGAGTATATGGAAAAATATTCCGTATCGCGTTTGATTGGCGCTCCTCCGGGTTATGTGGGATATGAAGAAGGCGGTCAATTGACTGAGCTAATCCGCCATCATCCTTACTCGGTTGTTTTGCTGGATGAGATTGAAAAGGCACATCCGGAAGTTTTTAATATTCTGCTTCAAGTGCTGGATGAAGGAAGATTGACCGACGGAAAGGGTAGAACAGTCAATTTCAAGAATACGATTATAATTATGACATCAAATTTGGGAACCGAAATCCTTCAGGATAAGTTACAGGACATAAATGAAAACAACCGTGATGAACTGATGAGTAAATTAAGAGTAAATATTATTGATTTACTCCGGAAAAAAATGAGACCTGAGTTTTTAAACAGGATTGATGAAATAATACTTTTTAAGCCTTTAATCAGGGATGAAATCCACCAAATTGCACTGTTGCAGATGAACGGATTGAAAAAAAAGCTGTTAAAGATGGAAATTAAGCTTGATATTTCGGATGACGCATTGGATTGGCTGACAAGAATCGGCTACGACACTCAATTCGGTGCGAGACCTTTGAAGAGGGCATTACAAAAGCATATAGCCGACCCTTTGGCATTAAAATTGTTAGAATCAGAGTTTACGGCAGGTGATACTATAATGATAAATACAAATGATAAAGGATTTGAATTTACGAAGGTTACATCTGCATAAAATTATTTCTGAAAAAATATTCAGGTATAAAAATGCTGAGAGAAAAGCATAAGAAAACGGCGGTTACATTCATAATAGCAATATTATTTATCTGCTTTGGATTATTTTTTCAATCGTGTGCCACAAAGCCGATTGAAGTAAAATCATTCACGGGTTATATACAAGTAGAAGAAGGCGAATCTGCAGATGTCAGGTGGGAATTTGCAAACACCGACAGGGTTCAGATAAAAGGATTGAATTATAACTTCAGTCCGAACGACAGTTATAAAGTGAAACCTTCAGGGACTAAGATTGTTCAGGTTATTGCTTACAAAGGAGATGATTCACTTGCTATTAATGCTGTTATAGATATTGCTCCCAAGAAGGCAAAACCTCAGTATGGCAGAGGTCCCACAATGGATTTCATCGGTTTGAGCCCGGCTTACCTGGAAAACGATTATCTTTCAGGTGTGATTAAAGCAGATACGACGATGAATCCATATCAAATCAAAATCATGAGGACAGTTTATCCATATACAAATGACCAGTTTTTAGTTAGGGCAATCGTACTGGACAGGTTTGGAAATTATATGCAGGGGCTGTCGAGGCTTCCCGGGGAAATTAACTGGACTGCGGCTTTACAGTCTGATTTGATTACAAGCAATTATGATGTTACAACATTCAATGAAAAAGATTATTCAACTTCAGAAGGAATTGATATAAATCTTCTACTCGATAACTCATCGGCAGCAACAAGGAATGATAAAGTTATTGAATCAATAAGTTCATTCCTTCCATATTTGACTAAAACAGACAAAATTTCATTTTCATATTTCAATCAGACAAAGACAGAGGTATTTCAATTAACAAATCCAACTGATGCAAGCAAAGAATTTGAAAAGGTAACATTGCCGCAGCCACAAGGATTAAACTCAATCTATAAATCGGCATATACATCTGTAAGCCCGTTTGCATCGGGTTCCAAAAGGAATAAAATACTTGTAATTCTAACTTATGGTTCCGATAATTCATCAATAATTTATTCTTCCAATGATGTAGGAAAATTAGCTCATGACCTTGATGTTCCTGTGTATATTATCGGGGTAGGGAGTGCAATGGAAAGCTATTCGCTTAAATATTTGTGTTCACTCACTGGTGGAAAATATTACCAGGTATCAAATGATGAAATTCCAAAAATTGAAAATATACTACTTGAAATAGTATTTGCCCAAAAGGGGTATTACGAAATGCTTTTACCTGTCTATTCAAGCCAGCTCGAACAGAACATGATTAAATCCGTGCTTAATTACCAGAGAGGTAAGACAAAGTTAAATGATAAAGCAAATATAATATTAAAACCTGAAGTACAGTTTTCACAATACCAGGCATTAGCTTATTTCGGTTATCGTGATACTTTGATACAACCCGATTTCGATGTGATATTCAAATCACTGGCAAAAGTGCTGAAGGACAATCCAAACTCAGTGATACAACTCGTCGGGCATAGCAGTACTGAAGGTACAAATGAATATAATATGGACTTGTCATTGAGACGTGCCCAGGAAGCAAGAAGGAAATTAATCGGATTAGGTGCCTCACCTTCACAAATCCGTATACGCGGCGAAGGAAATGCAAAGCCGATTTATTATCTTCAATCAACCCAGTGGCAACAGCAGAATAACAGGAGAGTCATAGTA
This sequence comes from Ignavibacteriota bacterium, assembly GCA_016219595.1. Classification (GTDB taxonomy): domain Bacteria; phylum Bacteroidota; class Ignavibacteria; order Kapaibacteriales; family UBA2268; genus XYC2-FULL-35-21. Next base: position 56,792 of record JACRLY010000055.1, read on the forward strand.
AGATGGTTAGACCCGTCAGTTCTTCCTTATGAAATAATTGCAGGGCAGTCAACCACAGAAAATGATGCTCTTGCGAAAGTGGAGCAGTGGGAAGGTAAAAAGTACCAGGTATATTATGAAAGATACATAGAGAATAATATCCCGATATATAAAATCAAGCTCTGGGGCTATGCAACCCAAAAGGATGCCGAGGACACAGCAAGGAATCTGAAAGAGAAATTCAAATCAGATTTTGCTGTGGAGTAATTCTGAATAATTATTTCAAAATTACACTTCTTTCAATAATATTGTTGTTATACTTAAAAACAACAAAATAAATTCCATTATTGAAATATTCTAAATCAATTATATTATTGAATGATTTACTTAGAACAATTTTTCCGAAAATATCATAAATTTCAACTAATGAAGGTAAACCATAATTTGAATTGAAAATTAATTTATTATTATTGATAGAGTAAAGCCTGTTACTAATTTTTAAATCATTAACATCCTCCACACCTTTATATCCTGCATAAATCATTTGCCCGGCAACATCATCAAAGGCGCAGTCCTTGATATTAATATAAGTAGAATTGGAGGGAATTTCTATTCCAATCCATCCATAATGATATTCATTGTTGATTTTAAATCTTACAGCAACAAATTTATTAACTGAACCGGGCCAATTGTCGAGGAAATAAAGAGCACTTGTACCAACGCCGTTATATGTATTGAGCCACTCGGTTGAAATAGCTGATATTTCACTTGAATAATCAAGCATTGCGGGAATATAATTTTCAATAAGTATTTCATTTGTAAAAGATGGTGGATTGGAATAGATTTCACATACCAAAGTGCCCATCTGGTTGCCATGATTGAAGAAGTATTCATCAATACCGTCATCATTCAAATCGAGGTAATATTGCTGACTTTGATTCAGTAATGGGGCTGATATAGTAGAGTCAATTTCTTTGTAAATTATTTTAGCATGAATAGTAGTAGATGAACAAAAGTAAATAATAATAACAAGCAAAGAAATAAAACATTCTTTTAAAAAAAGTTTTGAGAAGTGGTTCATAAGACCTCCAATATAACAAACAATAAAGATTATATATTAATTAATCCTGTAAATGAGGATTTGTTTCAGCGGAAGTAATTTTTCAACCATATACCTAACAATACATCCGATAAATAATATTTGCCCTGGTACTGTTGTATTGCATCTTTTGCTAATAATACATCCAGAACTGATTTTACAGTACTAGTTGCACCCAGTTTATATTTTCCAATAAATTCAATACTCAATGGTTTTTCAATACCATCTTCATAAGCAATAGCTTTTAGCACTTGTAATTGTTTTTTTGTTAATAGTTCAATATAATTAATACAATAACTTTCCCTTTCCCCAACAATTTGCTCCAATACTTTTTCTGCTGTACTTAAGTTAATATTTTTAGCTGAATCTTTATAAAGATTATTGCAGAATAATTGAACAAAAAAAGTAATACCTCTTGTTGAATCTTTAATAAAATCCAAAGCATCACTTGAAATTTGCCTTCCTTTTTTTTGGAATTTACTTTCAATAAAAATAGAATATTTATTCCAATCAATAGTTTTTAATTCCATGAAAGTGCTTGTTTGCCATAGCGGTCTCGAATATTCTCCAAATAATGATAATAGTAAATGATGTTTACTCCCTGAAAAAACAAATGAAGCATTATTAATGAATTGGATATGAGACCTTAAAAAACCCTCAAAGTTTTTGTCGGGATATGTAAGAATTTGCTGGAACTCATCTAATGCAATGAAATACTTTTCATCGGAATTTTTTATATAATCGAAAATTTTACCGAGGTCGTTATATACCTCATCAACTTTAGTTAACTTCAGCTCAATATTGATACTGCCCGTACCAGGGTCTGCTACAATTGTTGGCATGAATCCTTTTAATAGTTGAGACAACTTGTTAAAATATTTTCTTGAAATGCTAACAGATTGGTTGAAAAAAGATTTAGCAAAATGATAAACAAAATCCTCAATTGAATTTGTTGACATTAAATCGAAATATATGAATTTTATTTTTTCCTTCTTCAAATTATATAACAATTGTTGAAGGAGAGCAGTTTTGCCAAGCCGCCTAGGAGAAAACAGTGCAGTATGAGTAGAATCTGCAATTCGGGAAGTTAATAATTTTATTTCCTCTTCCCTGTCACAAAAATATTCAGGGGATACATACCCTGTAATTAAAAAAGGATTTTCTATTTCCATATTGACACCATTACGAAAAAATCGTTACGAAATTATCGTAAAAATAATAAAAAATTATAATAAAAGCAAGTGAAATTACGAAATAATCGCTACGAAAAAATCGTTACGAAAATTTCGTAATAAATTTTTTATGTTAAATAGATATAATTAAATATTTTAAATTATTATCTCTATAAATATCAATCTGTTAATATAAATTATTATCAAATTTATAAATATCTATATGGGAATATAAGATAGGAAATTGATGAAAATATTAATATAAAATCAAAAAAATTAGTAATTTTTCTTGTGTTAATTGAAAGAAAAATGTAGGGGTAATTCAGGAATTACCCCATATAAATTAATTTATCAGCTATTTGTAATGAAGTTATTTATTGTGTTCTGCAAGCCATCTTTCGGCATCAATTGCGGCAGCACATCCTGTACCTGCTGCTGTGACAGCTTGCCGGTAAATATGGTCCTGAACATCACCACAGGCAAAAATGCCATCAATATTTGTATAAGTAGATTTCCCTTTAGTTATGAGATAACCGTTTTCATCCATATCTAAAATACCTTTAAATATTTCAGTGTTTGGTGTATGACCGATTGCTATGAATACACCATCAGCAGGAAGAGAAGTTATATCTCCGGTTTTGACATTTTTTACCTTAATACCTGTTAACCGTTTGATTCCGTTTTTCTCTTCGCCTGAGTATTCATCAACAACCGAATCGAGAAGAAAATCAATTTTCGGATTATTCTTTGCCCTATCTATCATAATTTTTGATGCACGAAATTCCTGCCTGCGATGAATAATTGTAACTGATGAGGCAAATCGTGTAAGGTAATTTGCTTCTTCGAAAGCAGTGTCTCCGCCACCGATAACATAAACTTTCTGATTTTTATAAAAG